>NZ_KV788998.1:0-119956 GCF_001807395.1 Arthrobacter sp. HMSC06H05
TGGCTCCCGCGTTATATAACGCGGGAGCCACCAGCATTTAAGTGCCGCCCAGCAGTGAACATGCAAGCGGTCCAGGGGAAGCTAGGAGAGCGGATACTCGTGGTCTTCAGACAGGCGGATCATCGCTTCCTGAACGACCGAAGCGACCAGCTCGCCCTCTCGGGTGAACACTGAGGAGCGGATCAAGCTGCGGCCATCCTGAGCCGTGCTGGCGTGGTGGTCGAACAGTAGCCACTCATCCACGCGAGCTTCGCGGTGCCACCACATCGAATGATCCAAGCTCGCATAAGAGGCCTCCAGCTGTTGTATCCCAATCCAGGATGTACCCATACGGCGCAACGCAGTCTCCACCTGGGTGAAGTCAGAGCCGAAAGCTAACGCGGCACGGTGCAGAAGCGGATCATCAGGAAGCTGAGCACGCGTCTTCATCCACACGAGATGACGTTGCGGGGTGCCTGCTGGGTGGGCATAGAGGGAACCTTCCGGATAACGCAGGTCGAAAGGACGATACTTGGTGACCATGTCCTTCAACGGGTGATCGATATCCGCTAGCTCTTCATCCAGGGTCGGCACATCCTCAGGGGCCGGGACGCCTTCAGGCATCGCATCCTGGAAGATCGGGCCGGCACCTGGTACCTGGAAGGATGCGGACATTGAGAGGATCGGTGTCCCATCTTGGTAAGCGTTGACGCGGCGCGCACTAAAGGAGCGGCCGTCGCGTAGCTTCGCGACACCGTACGTAATGGGCTTCTCAGGATCGCCGGGGCGTAGGAAGTAGCCGTGGAGGGAGTGGATCGGACGGTCATCACCGACCGTGCGTTGCGCCGCAACAACCGACTGCCCCAACACCTGACCCCCGTAGATACGTGGCGGCCCGATTTTAGGGGTGTGCCCAACCGAGATGATTTCGTGGGTTTGAGCGCCTGGTTCTGTGAGGTCCAGTAGGTTCTTGAGAACATCGGTTGGCGATGCCATGAAAAATGACCCTCCGCTTGCGTGGTCTTGATGAAAGATGTTGTTCAGATCATAGCCGCAACCTCAACGGTGGAGGTGCCTGGCACACTAAGAGGGTGGCCACTAGTTTGATCTTGTCTGAAGCGACAGACCTCGAGGATGTGGGGACTTTCCTACAGAGGTCTGCCAGTATTCGTGATGGAGTGTGTCGGATTGTTGCGCGCGGCCGGGTCGCGGCATTACACACCGCGTTTTCTTTCCCGATGATGTTGACGGACCCCGCGCCCGTGATTATCGCTCAGCGCGGGGTGCGTCTCACTCAGCAAACAGAACTCGTGGACGTTGTGGTCCCGATGGCTGAACTGCGTGATCGTCTGCCGCGGGCAACGAGCGCGGGCCACGGGCAGTTACGCATCCCGCCGCAGCGTGTGAACGCACCATGGACGTCGCTGGTGCCGCTGCAATCGCAATGGGAGCAAGCGGGGACGGTGGTTGATGATGCAGTGCACGATGCGGGTGCTGAAGTCGCGCGAATCGTCAGCGAGTCCTTGCCGGATCAGCCGGGGCAACCGGTGCTCGTGCAGGCACGCAATGCGGTGTGGGGGAAATCTCTAAGCGAATTGGGCGTGGTTGAGCTGAGCGATCGTTTGGCACCCATGCTGGCGGGGGCCGCGTTCACGGCCTACGCCCTCGGATTTGTGCTCAAAGGTGGGCGTTCCCGCCTTTTCACGGCAGGCATGTGGCGGCGGCTATCCTGCCATGGCGGAACCTTGTTATACCGGGCGGGGTTGAGCTAGTCGGCTGTGTTCAACATCGCGGTCGCGGCACGCTCAAAGTAATCCCACATCAACGCGTCGATTGCTGGGGGCAATGAGACTTCGTCCATCGCAGCGCGCATGTGTTTGAGCCAGCGTTCGCGAGTGTCTCGGTTGACGGTGAAAGCGAAGTGGCGGGCCCGCAAGCGTGGATGACCACGGTGTTCGGAATAGGTGCTGGGACCGCCGAAGTACTGGATGAGGAACAGGCGCAAGCGAATTTCTGCCGGGCCTAGGTCTTCTTCGGGATATTCGGCCCGCAAGATCTCATCTTTTGCAACGCCGCGATAGAACGCGGCAACCAGATCCACGAACTTCTTTTCACCTAGCTGGTGATACACGCTACCCACCATCGCCTCGGTGCTGTTGAGACCAGCTGGACGCACATTGCCTAGAGGGATTGCGCCCTTGAACTCACGCTTTTCAACACCTGGGGTGGGTTTCTCGTTCATCTCCATACCAGCATTGTCTCAAGCCCTAGCGTCCGCCGCTCACGTAACGCCACCGCTCAACTATTCGCTACTGACTGCTGCGCCGATGTTGTCTGCGCCGCTGTCCGGGTGGACGAGGATCTTGCATGCGGTGCTGTTAGCGATAAAACACCATTTGTGAGCCTGGCTGTGTAGTTGCCTGTATTCTTCCGCGTGGGCCCGTGCATCGAGCCTTGGAATGAGGGTAGCAGGCTGAATCTCTATGAGTGTGAATCGGCCTGAACCATCAGGGGAGAGGGTTAGCTCCCCGCTGACGTCCACGCTCGTCCGGGCAACATCGAACCCTCGCATTCCGGCTGCGCGCAGAAACGAAAGCACATGGCATTGCCCCAAAGCCGCCAGCATGAGCGTTTCCGGATTCCACTGAGCGGGGTCACCGAAGAACGCTTTTGCTGCCGAGAGCGCAAGCCCTGTTGTATGCGAGGACGAATCCGAAACCGGCGGACGCCCGAGCCCCGGTGTGGTTGCTACGGATTCACGTGAGAACGCACGTAGCGAGCTCGTTGGCGGGCCGTCACCGGCCCGCCAAGCCACACTCACCTGAAATCGGTGGGGTTTCAGTGCGTGGCCTTAGTCCGGTGTGCGGCTTCGTCTGCCTTGCGGGCGGCGATGATGCGTTCAAGCCCGTCGCGGGCCTCAAGCAGGGGACGCTTGAGCCCTGGCTTGTCAGCGGCGAGGGTCTCGATTGCCTGAGTTGTCGCCTGCAATGTGGCCGGTGTGGCCGCGAAGTACGGGTAGAGCCCCGTCACTAGTCGTTGTGACATCTCATAGCTTGCGTCATCCCACATCGCGGCGAGGTTCTCGAAGTAGAGCTCAGCGTATGGCGCCAAGAGGTGATCGTCGTGGCAACGGTTGAAGCCCAAGAGCGTGGCTCGCTGCATAGTGTTCGTCAGGTTTTGCTCCTTGACCATCGCTTCCCACGCCTTCTGCTTAGCCTCAGGATTTGGCAGTGCAGCTTTAGCGGTTTGCGCGCTCGTCGCGCCTGTTGCCGAGGAATCCTTCGCGTACTCAGCATCGATCTCGGCTTCGCCGATGCGGCCACCGGTCGCGAGGGAAATCAGGAGGGTCCAGGAGAGGTCCTGATCGATCTCAAGACCGGACAGCGAAGTCTCCCCGCTACGGAGATCTTCAATAATGCCCAACTGAACATCGCTATTGGCGAGGCGAGCGAAAGCGTTGACGAGCTGGAACTGCATGTCGCTACCACGGGCAGCCTCTTGAGCTGCACCCCACAAAACATTGCCGGCCCGCTGCCGCAGCGTCTCGGCCTTAGAAGGGCGCACATAGTGCTTGAGTGCGTACTCAAGCTGACGCACCAGAAGGTTGGCAAGGGTCGCGTCAGTCTCGGCAGGAAGGTGGGTCAGGACGGTATCGACGAAGGTTGTTGCCGCGAGCTCCCCATCACGGGTAGCGTCCCACAGCGAGGACCACACAACCGCTCGATCCAGCGGTTCCTGCAGCCCGGACACGTGCCGGATAGCGGTATCTAGAGAGGCTGAATCCAAGCGGATTTTCGCGAATCCCAGATCAGCGTGATTAGGCAGAACAAGGTCAGGGGTAGGTACCCGCCCAGCCTGCTCTATGACGGTCTTCTCACCCTCGATATCCACATCAAGGCTCACATCACGTGTGAGGTTATGTGCAGCATCAAGCGTGTAGAAAGCGAGCTTGATGTGCTGTTTACGCAGATGCGGGTGCGCCTCGGGCGCACTCTGGGTCACGGTGAGATCGGCAAGGTATCCGTCTTCGTCGATGTCATAGTCGATCTTAAGAGTGTTGACACCGCAGGTTTCCAGCCACTGCTGAGACCACTCGCTCAAGTCTCGCCCGGAAGCCTTTTCAAGGTGGCGCAGCAGATCTTTAAGCTCGGCGTTGCCCCACGCGTTCTCCGCGAGATACGCCCGGACGCCCTCCATGAACGCTTCCTGGCCAACCCAAGCAACCAGCTGACGCAGCACAGCGGCGCCCTTAGCGTAGGTGATGCCATCGAAGTTCGCGTTGACCGCGTCGAGATCCACCATGTCGGCAGTAATCGGGTGTGTGGTCGGCAACTGATCCTGAGCGTAGGCCCAGGTCTTCTCGGAAGCCGCGAACGTCGTCCATGCGTGAGGGGACACGCCAGATTCAACCGCGCAGAGGTGAGACATGAACTCGGCGAAGGACTCGTTAAGCCACAAGTCATCCCACCAACGCATCGTGACGAGGTCGCCAAACCACATGTGAGCGAGCTCGTGCAAAACGGTGATGTCGCGGCGTTCACGTAACGCGCCGGAAACCTTGGAACGGAACACGTAGTCTTCCAGGATCGTCACACAACCGGCGTTCTCCATCGCGCCGGCGTTGAAGTCTGGAACAAAGATCTGGTCGTATTTAGTGAACGGGTACGGGGTCCCGAACTGCTCTTCAAAGAACCTGAACCCGGCCTTAGTGGTTTCGAACAGGTTCTGGGCGTCTACGTATTGTGCAAGTGAAGCGCGAGAATAGACGCCGAGCGGCACGCTACGGCCATCTTCTGCCTTGTAGACGTCCGTGGTTCCCTTGTACGGGCCTGCCACGAGCGCTGTGATGTAGGAGGAAATGCGTGGCGTGGCTGGGAAGACCCAACGCGCGATGTCGGTTTGGGGTTGCGTGCCCTGTTCCGTTGGGGTCGCCTCAGCAGGTAGAGGTTGCGGCTGTGGGGTCGGCTGATTGGAGATCACTGTCCAGTGAGCCGGGGCATCGACCGTGAAGCTGAAGGCCTGCTTGAGGTCCGGCTGTTCAAAAGTAGGGAAAACACGGCGTGCATCCGGAACCTCGAACTGGGTGTATAGGTAGACCTCGTTATCGACTGGGTCTACAAAGCGGTGCAGACCTTCACCGGTGGAGGAGTAGTGGAAATCCGCGTCGATCTCCAAGAGGTTCTCCGATTTCAGATCCGGCAGCTGGATCCGGTATTCATCCGCGTGGGTCGCGGGATCGAGGTCTTTGCCGTTGAGGGTAATCGAATGGATGCGCGCTGTGATTGCGTCGATGAACGAGGACGCGCCTGGAACGGAACGAAACGCGATGGTTGCTTTAGTCCGGAACGTTTCGCTACCTGTGGTGAGATCCAGGTGGATGTGGGAGGACTGAGCCACTAACTGACGGGAGCGTTGCATCGCTTCGTCGCGGGTCAGGTTAAGTCCAGGCACAGGTAGTCTCCTCTAATTTTGGTGCTCTCAGGGGCGCAGGTGAGTGATGTCAAGGCTTTCTTGAATAGTTTCCCACTTGGGATGCAATCTAACCAGACGTGCGCGCTTGCTTCTTGCCTAGAATACTCTTTGAGAGTTTCGATTACGTCGCCTTGGAGGGAATGTGCGTATCCACATCGCTACAGATCACGCGGGTCTCGAACTGAGCCACCATCTGATCAAAGTCCTGGGGGAGGACGGTCACGAAGTTATTGACCACGGCCCGCAAGAATACGATCCACTCGATGACTACCCAGGGTTCTGCATCAATGCCGCGGTAGCCGTCGCTCAAGACTGGGATAACGGTGTCGAAGCACTCGGAATCGTTTTGGGTGGCTCAGGTAACGGTGAACAGATCGCCGCGAACAAGGTCAAAGGAATCCGCGCAGCACTCGTCTGGAACGAAGAGACCGCAAAGCTCGCCCGCGAACACAACAACGCCAACGTCGTAGCCATAGGCGGCCGCCAGCACACGATAGATGAAGCAACCGAACTCATCCGCACATTCATTGCCGAGCCGTTCCCAGGAGACGAACGTCACCTACGTCGCATCGGGAAGATCGGGGTTTACGAGACCACCGGCGACATCCAGATGTAGCGGAGCATGATGCGGGACTAGACCGGTAGCGAAGTTAGTTCTGTACTGAAAACGGTTCTGTACTGAAAAAGGTTCTCCCGAAACACTTCCACGTGTTTCGGGAGAACCTTTTTGCCCTAGGAACCTTACCTGTGCCGGGAACCTTAGATGTCCATTCCAGAGCGGGTGACGAGAATCGAACTCGCGTAACTTGCTTGGAAGGCAAGGGCTTTACCATTAAGCTACACCCGCATGGCACGCTCACTGGAGCGACCGGAACCACTCTAACAGTGCGAACGAGTTCACCAAAATTTCGCCTCGCGAGGCAAACAGTGGATTTCGTAAAAATAAAAACCTCGTATACAGTGATCACTGGTCCTGAACCGGCCACGGTCAGTAGCGCATTGCTGAATCTACTAGCCATGTGAATGCGTCACGACATTGAAGTCTAGGCTTTATAGCCTAGAGCCAATAGTTTCAGGAACTTTCGGAAATAGGGTACGATTTCAGTTTGGCGCACAGATGTGCTTAGATGGATCGGTGCCTATCCCGGGATGTAGCTCAGCTTGGTAGAGCGCGCGCTTTGGGAGCGTGAAGTCGCAGGTTCAAATCCTGTCATCCCGACTCTTTCAATATCTTGCGAGGCCCGCCAGCCGAATCTTCGGACGGCGGGCCTTACTTGAATCACTTTCATAATTGACTAGACGTCAGGAGCATCAGCACAGTGAAAACCTCGCTCGAGCGTGTGACGCCCACCCGGGTCAAGCTGAACATCGAGGTCCCGTTTGCCGACTTCAAGCCGGCTCTGGATGCCTCGTATAAGGAAGTAGCCCAGCAGATCCAGGTCCCTGGCTTCCGCCGCGGCAAGGTTCCTGCAGTGATGATCGATCAGCGCGTAGGCCGCGAATACGTCGTCGAGAACGCACTGAACAGCCAGCTGGACTCCTACTACCAGCAGGCGCTGGCTGAAACCGGCGTTGTCCCACTGGCTCGCCCGGAGGTTGAGGTCGAGCAGGCTCCTTCGCTCAACGAAGCTGATAACGAAGCCGACGTTTCGCTCACCATCACCGTCGATGCTCGCCCTGAAATCGAGGTGCCAAACTACGAGGGCATCGAGCTCACCGTTGAGCCACGCGAAGCTAAAGACGAGGACGTGCAGAAAGCCCTCGATGAGTTGCGCGGCCGCTTCGGCACACTCAAGACCGTGGACCGCCCTGCTCAGGATGGCGACTTCACCACGATCGATATCGCAGCCTCCATCGACGGTGAGACCGTTGATGAGGCAACCGGCCTCTCGTACGAGATCGGCTCGGGTACCATGCTCGAAGGCATCGACGAGGCGTTGATTGGCTTGTCCGCTGACGAGGACGCCGCATTCGAAACCAAACTGGCGGGCGGTGAGCACTCCGGTAAGGACGCTACCGTGAAGGTCACCCTGACCGCTGTCAAGGAGCGCGAGCTACCGGAAGCTGATGATGAGTTCGCTCAGCTGGCCTCCGAATTCGACACGATCGAAGAGCTCCGCGACTCCCTGCGCGAAGGTGCGGAGAAAGACGCAGTCATGCAGCAGGGCGTCGAGGCTCGCGACAAGGCACTTGATGCGCTCCTTGAGAAGGTCGAGGTCGCGCTACCAGAGAGCGTCATCGAAGAGCAGGTTGAAGCGCACTTCAACTCGGCTAACCAAGATGATGACCACGACACCGAAGAGCACCGTAAGGAAGTTCGCCAGAACACCGAGAAGGCTTTCCGCGCCGAGGTAGTCCTCGACAAGATCGCTGAGGAAGAAGAGATCGGCGTCGAGCAGAACGAATTGCTCGAATACATCTTCCAGACCTCCCAGCAGTACGGCATGGACCCACAGCAGTTCATGCAGATGCTCGGCCAGGGCGGCCAGATCGAGGCAGTTGTAGGCGAGGTTCGCCGCCGTAAGGCCCTCGCTAAGGTCCTCGAGTCAGCGAAGGTCACGGACACCGACGGCAAGGACGTCGACCTGACCCCGTTCGTCACCCCAGAAGGTGAACAGGAGACTGAGGAAGCAACCGAGGAGAACTAAATCCTCGTGCAGAACCCCGTGTGGCCCCGCTAGATCATCTAGCGGGGCCACATCCACGTTAAAGGCACGGAGTTGTCTGTGAGGCATCCGCGTTGTCGTCAGCGATCCGCGCGATCGCTGAGTCGTGGACCCGGTGCCTGGGTTGTCCGCTCCTAGCGAGTGAGCTCACGCCGTAAGCGAAACACCCTGTTTTCCCCCTGATAAGCAACGGCCCCCTAGGTAATGTCGTTAGCAAGCAATTCATGTAGACCCGCTATGGGTTTACCTCTGAGGACCTCACAGAGAGGGAGAAGTATGACGAGCTCTGAAGAGACACCGAGCATGTCCTCCGTAGACCCGGCAATGCAGGAAGACTACATTTACAAGCGCCTGCTGAAGGAACGCATCATCTGGTTGGGCAGTCAGGTAGAAGACAAGATCGCCAACACGATCTGCTCCCAGTTGCTACTACTCTCCGCGGAAGACCCGGAAGCGGACATCTACCTCTACATCAACTCACCAGGTGGCTCGATCACCGCGGGCATGGCCATCTACGACACGATGAAGTTCATCCCGAACGACGTCGTGACCGTCGCTACCGGCCTCGCAGCATCGATGGGCCAGTTCCTGCTGTCCTCCGGAACCAAGGGCAAGCGCTATGCGACCCCGAATGCCCGCATCCTGATGCACCAGCCATCCGGCGGCATCGGAGGCACCGCATCTGACATTCGTATTCAGGCTCAGCTGATCCTGCACATGAAGAAAGTCATGAGCGAACTGACCGCGGAACAGACCGGCCAGCCACTTGAGAGGATCCTCAAAGATAACGAGCGCGACTCCTGGTTCACAGCAGAAGAAGGCAAGGAATACGGCTTCTTCGACCACATCGCCGTGAACGCATCCTCCGTGACTGGCACCGGCGGCGTCCAGAACTAAGCCCAACGTCTTCTAAGGAGAACTCATGAACTTTGATCCACAGAACTTCTCTGCGGCGGCGGGCAACCTTCCTGAAAACCGCTACATCCTCCCACAGTTCGAGGAACGCACCCCGTACGGCTTCAAGCGTCAAGACCCTTACGCCAAACTGTTCGAAGATCGCATCGTGTTCCTCGGCGCACAGGTCGATGACGCATCCGCTGACGATGTGATGGCGCAGCTGTTGGTCCTTGAATCGATGGACCCGGAACGCGACATCACGATGTACATCAACTCGCCGGGTGGCTCATTCACCGCGATGACTGCGATTTATGACACGATGCAGTTCATCCGTCCCGAAATTCAGACGGTATGCCTCGGCCAGGCCGCATCAGCTGCCGCAGTACTTCTCGCTGCAGGTACCCCGGGCAAGCGCCTGGCATTGCCGAACGCTCGCGTACTGATCCACCAGCCTGCGATGGGCGGGGGAGAGCGCGGCACGGCGACCGACCTGCAGATCCAGGCCGATGAGGTCCTGCGTATGCGTCAGTGGCTTGCAGATACGCTCGCGGAACTGTCGAATCAGACCTCCGAACAGGTCGACAAAGACATCGAACGTGACCTGTTCATGACCGCGGCAGGCGCGAAGGAGTATGGCCTGATCGATGAGGTTGTCACCTCGCGTAAGATGACCCGCTCATAAGCGCAACGCTTCGCGTGACGCACCTCAGCGCACACAGTTAATGAGTGTGACTCAATCGAAGAAGGCGCGCGCACAGATAAGGCGCGTGTTTGCCTCAGCTTCCTCATAGAATAGGGGAGTCGAAGGGTGAACACGCGCTTTATCTATGCATAAGTGTCAGACCCCTGGCCTAGAGTGGAAGCTAGTCAGAGCGCGGGCGAGTTGCCTGCGCAGAAAAGTTCTAAGGAGTTCTCGTGAGCGAAGCTACGGATCTGTTGAAATGCTCTTTCTGTGGGAAGAGCCAGAAGCAGGTTCGCCGTCTCATCGCGGGCCCAGGGGTTTACATCTGCAATGACTGCATCGAGGTATGCAACGAGATCATTGAAGAGGAAAGCGTAGAGGTTGAGGAAACCCAAGAGATGGAGTTGCCTCGCCCGCAAGAGATTTACGAGCACCTCGAGAAGTTCGTTGTAGGGCAGGAAGCCGCCAAGCGTGCCTTGTCTGTTGCGGTCTATAACCACTACAAGCGCATTAACGGCAACGGTTCGGCAGGTAGCGAATCGCTCAAGGACTTTGACGAGGTTGAGGTAGCGAAGTCCAACATCATGCTCGTTGGGCCAACCGGTTCCGGTAAAACCTATCTCGCCCAGACCTTAGCGCGTCGCCTCAACGTTCCTTTCGCTGTTGCTGATGCTACGAGCCTGACCGAGGCCGGCTATGTTGGTGAAGACGTTGAGAATATCCTCCTGAAGCTTCTCCAAGCAGCTGACTTCGATGTTGAACGTGCCCAGCACGGCATCATCTACATTGACGAGATCGACAAGATCTCACGTAAGTCTGAGAACCCATCGATCACCCGCGACGTATCGGGTGAGGGCGTTCAGCAGGCTCTGCTGAAGATCCTGGAAGGCACTGTCGCTTCCGTCCCGCCCCAGGGTGGACGGAAACATCCGCACCAGGACTTCTTGCAGATCGATACGACCAACGTTCTGTTCATCGTGGCTGGCGCGTTCGCGGGTCTCGACGACATCATCGCCGCCCGAGCTGGCCGCAAGGGGATCGGATTTGGCGCTCCGCTGACCACGTTGAAGGCCGACGAGGTTTCCTATGCCGACGTTCAGCCAGAAGACCTCCTCAAGTTCGGTTTGATTCCCGAGTTCATTGGTCGCCTCCCCGTGATCACCGCGGTAGAGAACCTTGACCGTGATGCGTTGATCTCGATCCTCACCGAACCTAAGAACGCTTTGATCAAGCAGTACCAGAAGATGTTCATGTTCGACGGCGTGCGTCTGACCTTCGAGGAGGGCGCGCTCGGTGCGATCGCCGATATGGCTTTGGAACGCGGAACGGGTGCCCGTGGCCTGCGTTCGATCCTCGAAGAATCGCTTGGCTCGATCATGTTCGATGTTCCTGGCCGCACCGATGTCGCGGAAGTCATCGTGACTGAAGACGTCATCACTGACGGTAAGGAACCTCAGTTGGTTCTGCATCCGGGCATCGAAGAACGCAAGTCCGCATAAACGCAGTATTGCCCTCTCAGGAGAGGACTGCTGAGTAACGCGAGTCTTCCAAACATGAAGGTCCCTGTCACGCGCATAGTCGCGTGACAGGGACCTTCATGGTCGCTATCCGTTAGGTTATGCTTCCTCGGCCTGTTCAAGCTCGACGTCAGAGACAACCAGTTCGGTGCCGCCAACAGCAAGCTCGAGCGAATCCGCTGCTGTAGCAGCCGAGAGATCTTCAAGCGCTGCACGCACCCGCTCGATCATGGCATCCGGAGCCGTGATCGTTCCGGAAAGAACACGCGTGCGCTGCTTGACCTTCGCATCGGACTTAGCCTTACGCAAGCCAATGAGGGCTTGACCAACGCTCGGCAGAATCTCGGCATCGGCATCTGCAAGGCCAGCGCGGATCTCCTCAGCCTTCGGCCAGGCCGCACGGTGCACAGAACCAGCACGCCACCAGGACCACACTTCCTCAGTAGCGAACGGCTGGAACGGTGCCAGCAGGCGAAGCAACGCATCCAGGGTTGTGGCGAGAGTAGCGCGGACGGACGCGGTCTCAGCCTCCGAACGGCCGCCGTATGCGCGGTCCTTAATGAGCTCAACATAGTCGTCGGTGAAGTCCCAGAAGAAGGACTCCGTGAGATCGAGCGCGCGCGCATACTCATAAGCCTCAAACGCCGCGGTGGCTTTCTCAATCACCTCAGCGAGGCGGACCAAGAGCGAGCGGTCCAACGGGTTCGTGACAACATCAGCGGAGCCGTGCAGGATCTGCGATTCGTCAGCGCCCAAGTTCAAAGCGAACTTCGATGCGTTGAGCAGCTTGATCGCAAGGCGACGGCCGATCTTCATCTGACCGACCTCATACGCGGTGTCCGCACCCAAGCGGGCCGAGGCGGCCCAGTAGCGAACTGCATCGGAGCCGAACTGGTCCAGGATCTCGGTTGGAACAACCACATTGCCCTTGGACTTGGACATCTTCTTGCGGTCCGGGTCCAGGATCCAACCCGACAGTGCCGCGTTCTTCCACGGCGCAACACCTTCGAGCGAGTTGGATCGGACCACCGTGGAGAACAGCCAGGTACGGATGATGTCGTGGCCCTGCGGGCGCAGATCGAACGGGAAGACATTATGGAAACGCTTCTCGTCCACACCCCAGTTCCCAACGATCTGCGGGGTCAAGGACGAGGTAGCCCACGTGTCGAGCACGTCAGGATCCCCCATGAACCCGCCCGGCTGATCGCGCTGCTCTGCCGTGTATCCAGCAGGGACGTCTTCGAGCGGATCAACAGGAAGCTGCTGCTCATCCGGGATGATCGGGTTCTCGTAGTCCGGTTCGCCGTCCTGAGTGATCGGGTACCAGATGGGGAACGGCACGCCGAAGAAACGCTGGCGAGAAACAAGCCAGTCACCGTTGAGGCCCTCAACCCAGTTCTCGTACCGGGAACGCATGTGGCCGGGGTGCCATTCGAGTTCACGCCCGCGCTCAATGAGTTCGTCACGGCGCTCGGCATCGCGGCCACCGTTGCGGATGTACCACTGGCGGGAGGTCACGATCTCGAGCGGGCGTTCGCCCTTCTCAAAGAAGTTCACGGCATGCTTGATCTTGGTCGGCTCCGCGAGCAACAGCTCAGCCTCGCGCAACTGGTTCACCACGGACTCTTTAGCGGAGAAGATCGTCTTCCCAGCCATCTGCTCGTAGGCTGCACGCCCGGCATCGGTAGTGATCCACTCTGGGGTTTCGCGCATGAGGCGGCCATCACGGCCCACAATAGAGCGGGTCGGGAGGTTGAGTTCACGCCACCAGGTCACGTCGGTAGCGTCACCGAACGTACAGATCATCGCGATACCAGTACCCTTATCAGGCTTGGCAAGCGGATGCGGATGCACCTCAACCTCAACACCGAATAGCGGCGAAGTAACGGTGGAACCGAATAGGTCTTGATAGCGTTCATCATCCGGGTGAGCCACCAACGCGACGCACGCAGGCAAAAGCTCAGGGCGCGTCGTCATGATTTCGATGCCGCGGCCATCTGCCGCAGTGAAGTTGAAGCGGTGCTGTGCGCCGTCCACCTCGCGGTCCTCAAGCTCCGCCTGGGCTACAGCGGTGCGGAAGGTCACGTCCCACATCGTTGGGGCCTCGGCCATGTAGGCGTTGCCTGCGGCAAGATCACGCAGGAAGGCACGCTGGCTGGTGGCGCGGGAGTGCTCATCGATCGTGCGGTAGGTGATGTTCCAGTCGACCGAGAGGCCGAGCCGGGTGAAGAGGTCCTCAAAGACTTTCTCGTCTTCTTCGGACAGCTTCAGGCACAGGTCGATGAAGTTGTGACGCGAGATCGCGTCCCAGTCACGCTGGTTCTTCGCAGGCTGAGCTGGCGGCTGATAGTCAGGGTCATAGGGGACTGCCGGATCGCAACGCACACCGTAATAGTTCTGTACGCGGCGCTCCGTTGGCAGGCCGTTATCGTCCCAGCCCATGGGGTAGAAGACGTTCTTGCCGTTCATGCGCTGGTAGCGGGCCAGTACGTCGGTCTGCGTGTAGGAGAACACGTGTCCTACGTGGAGGGAACCAGAGGCCGTAGGCGGTGGCGTGTCGATCGAGTAGACATCAGCGCGGGTGGTGTCCTCGTTGAAGCTGTAGGTGCCTTCTTCGGCCCAACGCTGATTGAGTTTCTCTTCGAGGCCTTCAAGGCCTGGACGGTCGGGAACATTGATTTCAGTGGGCGTGTCTGTGCCCTGAGGATTCTCAGACATGCGGCCATTCTCCCATGTATGTAGGGGGATTACGGCAAGGGTGTAGTGGGGTTTGCGTCACGACGTACAGTTGATGCCATGGCTTCTGATATTCCCGCATCGAGTATTCCCGCACCGAGCAGTTCTTCATCCTCGCCGCTTGCCTCGGCTGGTTCCCATTGTGCTGTCGTCACGGGTGCTTCCGCCGGTATTGGTCGCGCGACGGTGGTTGCTTTGCGTCAGGCTGGCTGGGAAGTGATTGCAGTTGCCCGTCGGGCTGAGAAGCTGGAGGCCCTGGCGGCAGAGACCGGATGCCGTGTGGTAGCTGCTGACATCACCTCGGATGTTGAAGTTGACCGTATTGTGGCCGCAGCGGTCGATGCGGGAGCGGACACCCTCATCAACATCGCCGGTGGCGCACGCGGCCAGGAACCGGTAGCTGAAGCTGACCTTGAGCACTGGCAGTGGATGTATAACAACAACGTGATCGGTACGCTCAAGCTCACGAAGGCTTTGCTTGGGCATCTGCGGGCGGTTGATGGTGGCGGTACGGTTCTGAACCTCACCTCGACCGCTGGCATCGTCTCGTATGAAGGCGGGGCTGGCTATAACGCGGCGAAGTCGGCAGAGCGCGCGTTGACCCAGGTTCTGCGGCTTGAGGAGGCAGAGAATAACGTCCGTGTCATCGAGGTTCTGCCTGGGATGGTTGCGACCGAGGAGTTTTCACTGCGGCGTTTCGGCGGCGACCAACAGCGGGCAGACGCCGTATATGAGGGTGTCGAGAATCCACTTACCGCGGAGGATGTGGCTTCGGTTGTTTCCTTCGCGGTCAACGCTCCGCATCACGTGAATATCGACGAGGTTGTTATCCGGCCTGTAGCGCAGGCCGCGCAGCACAAAGTGATTCGCGGCACACTCGGCCAGAAGTAGCTCGCGGCTGTGATGGCTTTTGCCGCCAATTCAGCTAAAATCATTGACAGACAATTGAGGCACTGACCCGGCAATCACCGGTGAGCCTTCCGGAAGAAAACCCACTATCAACATGGTGGGTGAGTAGAACCGGACGGGACAGCCCGTTACAGCTGAGCACGAGTGGCTGGCGTTTTCTTGACTCCAGCAATCGGGGTGGTACCGCGGATCACCGATGCGTTGCATCGTGTGGCTCGTCCCCTTTCCCACGACGATGACCTGGCCGTACTAGGTCTAAGAGCTGGAAAGGCACCCATGCATAGTCCTCGTGAATCTCACTATCCTCGCGTCACAACCGACCCGTCGGGTGAGACCCCGTCGTCTCCGCATTTCCCGTCAATCGAAGAGCGGATCCTCGAGTTCTGGGACAAGGACGGAACGTTCCAGGCCTCGATCGATCAGCGTGAGGGCGGCGAGAACGAATTCGTCTTCTACGACGGCCCTCCCTTCGCAAACGGCCTGCCTCACTACGGCCACCTGTTGACCGGCTACGTCAAGGACCTCGTGGCCCGGTATCAGACGCAGCGTGGCCGCCGCGTGGAACGTCGCTTCGGTTGGGACACCCACGGTCTGCCGGCTGAGCTTGAGGCGATGAAGCAGCTCGGCATGACGGATAAGAACGAGATCCTCGAGATGGGGATCGACAAGTTCAACGCGGCCTGCCGTGAGTCGGTGCTCAAATACACCGAAGAGTGGCAGACGTATGTGACCCGCCAAGCGCGTTGGGTGGATTTCGAAAACGACTATAAGACGCTGAACCCGTCCTTCATGGAGTCGGTCTTGTGGGCGTTCAAGACGCTCCACGAGAAGGGCCTCACGTATGAGGGTTTCCGCGTCCTTCCGTACTGCTGGCGTGACGAGACCCCGCTGTCCAACCACGAGTTGCGCATGGATGAAGACGTGTACAAGGATCGACAGGATCCAACGGTCACGGTCACGTTCCCCATCACCGCTGAAGGCGATAACCCGCTGGCAGATGAGCTCACGGGCGTCGCCGTGCTCGCCTGGACCACGACCCCGTGGACTCTGCCGACCAACCTCTCGCTGGTAGTGGGCCCACAGATCGAGTACGCAGTGCTTCCCGCCGGGCCGGAGCAGCCTAAGACCAACACGGTCGCCGCGGGCGCTCGCTACCTGCTGGCGAAGGATCTGATCGCGGCTCACGCTAAAGACCTCGGCTACGCGGATGCTGATGCAGCGCACGATGCGGTGGTCGCCACATACTCCGGCGAGCAGCTGGCGGGATTGCATTATGAGCCGCTGTGGCAGGTTCTGGCTGATAACGAGAAGTTCGATACATCCAATGCCTACCGGATCCTGGTAGATGACTATGTCACGACTACGGACGGTACCGGCGTTGTTCACCAAGCCCCCGCATATGGTGAGGATGACCAGCGGGTGTGTGAAGCCAACGGGATTCCTGTGATCTTGTCGGTGGATGAGGGCGGCCGTTTCTTGCCGTTCTTCAAAGGCACCGAGCTCGAGGAGATCGCAGGCGTCCAGGTTTTCGATGCGAACCCGGCGATCATCGCGAGCCTCAAGGCCAACGCTCGCCTCATGCGGCAAGCGACCTACAACCACTCCTATCCACACTGCTGGCGTTGCCGCACACCGCTGATCTACCGCGCGATCACGTCGTGGTATGTCAAGGTCACCGAGTTCAAGCAGGACATGCTGGATCTGAACCAGCAGATCAACTGGATCCCTTCCAACGTAAAGGATGGCCAGTTCGGTAAGTGGCTTGAAAATGCGCGTGACTGGTCGATTTCCCGCAACCGTTTCTGGGGTTCTCCGATCCCGGTCTGGAAGTGTGACTGCGGCGAGTGCGAACACATCGAGGTTTTCGGTTCGCTTGCTGAACTTGAGGAACGCTTCGGTCGTCTGCCACGCAACCATGAGGGCGAAGTCGACCTGCACCGCCCATTCATTGACGAACTCACCGTCGAGTGTGGCGCTGAATGCTGTGGCGAGGGCTGCCAAGGCGTGATGCGTCGCGTCGAGGACGTTTTGGATGTGTGGTTCGATTCCGGCTCGATGCCCTACGCTCAGGTGCATTACCCGTTCAGCAACGAAGAGTGGTTCGATACCCACAACCCGGCGGACTTCATTGTTGAATACATCGGCCAGACCCGTGGCTGGTTCTACACGATGCATATCCTTGCGACCGCGCTGTTCGGCCGCCCGGCGTTCACGAACGTGATCTCTCACGGTATCGTGTTGGGCTCGGATGGTCAGAAGATGTCGAAGTCTTTGCAGAACTATCCGGACGTCAACGAGGTTCTGGACCGCGATGGTTCCGACGCGATGCGCTGGTTCTTGATGTCTTCGCCTATCTTGCGTGGCGGTAACTTGATCGTCACCGAGGAAGGCATCCGTGAGGGCGTCCGCCAGGTTCTTCTGCCGTTGTGGAGCACGTGGTATTTCTTCACCCTGTACGCAAACTCCTCGTTTGGTGGCAAGGGATATGAGGCTCAAGAGCGTTACGACGCGAAGGATCCGTTGGATCGTTTCTTGCTCGCTGCTACCGGCGAATTGGTTCGCGATGTTCGCGATTCGATGGATCGCTACGAGGTTGCAGGCGCTACCGAGGCTTTGCGTCGCTTCACTGATTTGCTGACCAACTGGTATGTGCGCCGCTCTCGTCACCGTTTCTTCGAGGAAGACACGGAGGCGATGGATGTTCTGTACACCGTTTTGGAGACGGTGTGCCGTGTTGCTGCTCCGCTGTTGCCGCTGGCTACTGAGGAGATGTGGCGTGGCCTGACGGGTGGCCGTTCGGTGCATTTGACGGACTACCCGGATGCGGATAAGTTCCCGCAGGATCCGCAGCTGGTTGAGCTCATGAACCTGACGCGTTCGATCACTTCTCAGGGTTCTAGCTTGCGTAAGGCTCACCAGTTGCGTGTTCGTTTGCCGCTAGCCGCGATGGATGTTGTGGTCGATGGCGCGGCACAGTTGCAGGGTACGTTCGCTGACATCATCGCTGATGAGCTGAACCTCAAGGAGGTTCGCCTAGCTGATGCCGCTGAGGTCGACGAGGCCGCCTACGGCATCACCCGCACGCTGGTGGTGAACGCTCGCGCCGCCGGCCCGCGTTTGGGTAAGCAGGTTCAGCAAGCGATCAAAGCGTCGAAGACAGGTGACTGGTCTGTTGCCGAGGACGGCACGGTGACCGCTGGCGGGCTTGAACTGCATGAGGGTGAGTACACACTCACCACGGTTGTCGATGAGGCCTCGGCTGGCGCTCGTGCGGCAGCGGTTCTGCCTTCGGGTGGCTTTGTGGTTCTGGACACTCACGTGACCCCGGAGCTGGAAGCCGAAGGTGTTGCCCGCGACGTGATCCGTGTGATCCAGGCCGCGCGCCGCGATTCCGGTTTGAGCGTGGGCCAACGCGCCAAGGTCGTTGTCCGTGCTGAGCAGGCGGTAGTCGATGCGGTTGAAGCGCATCGTGAACTGGTTGCGGGGGAGACCCTTGCTGTCGAGCTCGCAACTGAAGCCGCGGATGTTGAATCGCCGAGCGCTACGGTCGAGGCAGCAGATGCCGCTGATGGTGCCGGGCAGGAAGGCTGAACGTTTCGTGTCTGAACACAACGCACCGGATCTGAAAGACCCGGAAGGTGTGGCACGGGTGTACGCGCAGTTGCTTGCGCGTGCCCCGGAGAACAAGATAGAACCCCGCATGAACGCGATGCGGCGGGCCATGGATGTTCTGGGGGATCCGCAGAAGGCGGCCCCGGTCATCCACATCACCGGAACGAACGGGAAGACCTCGACCGCCCGCATGATTGAGTCGCTCCTGCTTGCTCATGACATACGCACGGGCCGTTTCACAAGCCCGCACTTGGTGAGCGTCACCGAGCGGATCGTGATAGACGGGCATCCGGTCGCTGACACCACACTGGTTCGGATATGGGATGAGATCCAGCCCTACCTTGAGATAGTGGACGCCGAACTGCGTGAGCAAGGGGAGAACCCGATCACGTTCTTCGAGGCGGTCACGATCCTCGCCTTCGCTGTCTTCGCTGATGAACCAGTTGAAGTTGTTGTGCTTGAAGTCGGTTTGGGCGGGGCCTGGGACGCCACCAACATCGCCGATGGTCAGGTTGCCGTGGTCACGCCGATCGACCTTGACCATACGGACCTTCTTGGCGATACCCTCCACGACATCGCTTCTGAGAAGGCAGGCATCATCAAGCAGGACGCGATCCTGGTTTCGTCCGTTCAGGATCCGGAGGCCGCGCAAGTTCTGCTCGATGCCGCCAAAGAGAAGGGCGCACAGTGGCGTTTCGAAGGTGTTGAGTTCGGTACTACCGAACGTCAGCTGGCTGTAGGTGGCCAACTGCTGACCATCCAGGGGCTCGCCGAGCGTTATACCGATATCGCGTTGGCTTTGCACGGTGAGCATCAAGCGCAGAACGCCGCGGTCGCTTTAGCTGCTGTGGAGGCGTTCCTCGGCGGGGGAGATAAACCACTCAATATCGAGGTTGTGCGTGCAGGTTTCGGTGCTGCCGAGAGCCCCGGACGGCTCGAAACAGTGCGCACGTCCCCGACGTTCATTTTGGATGCTGCGCACAATCCCGCCGGTGTCACTGTGACAGCGAAAGCGCTCAAGGAAGCCTTCGGTTTCTCTCGTCTCGTATTGGTTTTGGGCATTCTGCAAGAGAAGGATGCCTTAGGGATGCTGATTCGTTGGCGTCAAGAGCTCGGTGAGCTGGTGCGTGACGTCGCTATCACGCAGTCGGATTCACCGCGCTCGATCCCGGCTGGGGATCTTGCCGCGCTGGCTGTGGACGCCGGCTTCGATGAAGAGGATATTTTCATCACGGAGTCGGTCCCGGACGCGCTGGATTGGGCTGCCGCGAAGGCAGATGAGGCCGAGGACATGGGCGGCGGAGTTCTAGTGACCGGCTCGATCACACTGATTGGTCAGGCGCGTGCCTTACTGAACCCGACGAAGGAGGTATAGGTGGCCCAGAAACGCTATACGAAGAAGCAGCTTGCTTGGCGGCCGGGTCAGCGCAAGCAGCAGCGGTCGATCGCTGTCATGTTTGGTTCCTCAACCTTGACGCTTGAAGCCCTCGTAGTGGTTTTTGCAGGCCTCGCACTTTTCGGTAAGCACGGCCTGATGGAAGGCGGCGGACTGCCGTATCTGCTCACGTGTGTAGTGATCGGTGTGGTGATGATCCTCACATGCGCTTTCTTGCGTTACCCGTGGGGCATCGCACTGGGGTGGAGCTTGCAAGTCGTGATGATCGCGCTCGGGATCTTGGAGCCGATGATGTACTTTGTTGGAGCGCTTTTCGGATGCATCTGGGCCTACGGGATTATCAAAGGCAAACAGATGGACCGGGAGAACGTCCAGCGGGCCCGGGCGCAAGCCGAATGGGAAGCTCAGCACGGAGAGGCCTAGCTACCAAGAGGGCGCTCGGTCTCGAAGGTGACGCTTAGGTCTGCCAGGTAGCCTCATATACGCTGAAGAGCAGAAGTTCCTCAAACATCTCCGAAAGTTCTAAGGACTCATTTTCATGGAATCCACTCTTGTATTGGTTAAGCCAGACGGCGTTGAACGTGGCTTGACGGGCCAGATTATGGCTCGCATCGAAGCTAAGGGCTACGTCATCACTAAGGCCAAGCTCGAGACCCCGTCCCGTGAGTTGCTCACAAAGCACTACGAAGAGCACGAGGGTAAGCCGTTTTATGAGCCGCTGCTCGAGTTCATGTCTTCGGGCCCGGTTTTCGCGATGCAGGTTGAAGGCAACCGTGTCATCGAAGGCTTCCGTTCGCTTGCTGGCGCGACCGACCCTACCGAGGCAGCTCCAGGCACGATCCGCGGCGACCTCGGCCGCGACTGGGGCGAACGAGTCCAGAAGAACCTCGTACACGGTTCCGATTCGACCGCCTCTGCAGAACGCGAGCTGGGTCTGTGGTTCGCTGACGCCTAAGCCGCCACCGGTTTCCAGGAACGCCTTGACATAGCGATGGCGTGGTCACCTACTAAAGGTGACCACGCCATCGTCATGTATGGAGGCCTACACGGTTATGTATTCAGGTCTGTGCGGTTATGCACTGAGGTGACTGTGCGGTTAGGCACTGAGGTGTCTGTGCGCGGGCTAGCCGAAGAGCTGCTTCGAGAAGACCACCATGATGGACCCAGCACAGGCAACCAGGACAATGAACGAGGTCAGCCAGGCGCCGTGTTGGGCCCACCCGCGCAACACCTTCGGTGCAGGAAGATCATTGGTGAGGATATTCCTCGCCACATGGACCGGCAACAGAAGACCCATGAAGAACCAGCACACCATGCAGTAGAGGCACAGCGAACCGATCTCGTAGACCGCCTGGGTGTAGAGCCACACCAAAAAACCGGTAGCGGCGGCAGTCCCCAGCAAGTGGGCGTTCATGAACCAGCGCGGCAAACGCGTACCTGTGGCCAGCACAACCCCGACCACGATCAAGACAGTGAAGCCGACCAGGCCAATAAAAGGATTCGGCGGCCCGAAAACGGATGCCTGCGCGGACTTCATGACCGTGCTACACGAGAACGCGCCACCCACATCGCAGGCAGCAATGTGATTCGGGTTGATGTAGAGCTGGATCCGCTCAAGCGTGAGCTCCACAGCACCATAAAGCGAACCAACACCGCACACGAGCACAACCCACCCGAACCCGCGGGTGCTTGCCCACCACGGAAGCTCGTGGACACGCCCGGAACGATCAGCCGCCAGATTCTCACCGGAACCCTGATGATTTGTTGAAGCTAACGAGTTCATTGAAGCGAATTCCTTATCAGCATCTAGTGGTAGCGAGAACAATCTATGGTGATGTGAGACAATCAGTGTCAGAGCCTTCCGGATCCACAGGCCGGGGCGCTCTACTCACCGATTGTGTGTTTCCTTTTCGATAATACGTGTTTTGGTGGGTTTCCCTGGGCGGAGGGACACCGCACTCAGATCCTTCGATCTTAAGCGGGCGTTCTGAACGCGGCTATGTGCTTGCTGCTGCACGCGCGCCGTAGCCTCGCTGCCAGGAAACCCGCATGAATATCGCATGAGCATCTCATGAGTTACCGGGGCGCGAGATCGCCCTCACCGCCGCATAATGACGCGGCTGGAATCATCCTCAAGGATGATCGAAGCGGATGAGACCGTGCGCTATTGAAGCCCGAATGGGCGCGAGGGAACACCGAAACGGTGGGTGCTTCGGTGTGAGAGGCCGAGCCGGACAATGACTTCCGGATCAAGCCGTTGCGTACACGCACTCTACGGCTTAGATCTGATGACGAGTACGAGGCCCCTGGCTGTGGCAGGAGGCCCGCTGGGAGTAGCCACCTATGGCGAAGAATAAAGAAGCAGAGACACAAGAATCTGCTGAACATACAGCCTCTGCTGAGAACGCGACATCGGCAGAAAACACCGCGACGGCTGAACAGGCAGCTAACGTCACGTACGATCCGTTCGCTATTCCAGACGTGCCGCTCGGTGACCTGCTGAGCACAGATGACCTTGTGAACGCAGAGAACGAATCCGCGCCCAAAGGTTCCCGTAACCATGACAATCATGAGCCGGAGCAGACAACGACCTCGCGTCGTCGCCGTCGCCGCCGCAGGGGAACTGAGGACATGGAGATCGAAGGCGGAAGCCACGACGACCCGCCAGGCACAGTCACGCGCGTGAGGGCTCCGCGTTCCTCCGTGGATAAAGCACCCGACAAGGTCACGGCCGTGCGCGGCTCAACCCGGCTGGAAGCTAAGCGTCAACGCCGCCGAGAATCACGCGATATGGGCCGCCGCCGTCACGGCATCTCAGAAGCCGAGTTCCTCGCACGCCGTGAATCTATGGACCGCAAGATGGTCGTGCGTGAAGACGAGGACCGGATCCAGATCGGTGTGCTCGAAGACGACATCCTGGTTGAGCACTTCGTCTCCCACACAACCCAAGACTCTCTGATTGGCAACGTCTACCTTGGACGTGTGCAAAACGTGTTGCCTTCCATGGAAGCGGCCTTCGTCGATATTGGTCGCGGACGCAACGCTGTGCTTTATGCAGGCGAAGTCAATTGGGATGCTGCCCAGCTGGATGGCCAGGCAAAGCGAATCGAGAACGCACTCAAATCCGGCGACTCCGTCCTGGTTCAGGTCACTAAGGATCCGGTAGGGCACAAGGGTGCACGCCTGACGAGCCAGATTTCCCTGCCTGGCCGCTACCTGGTTTATGTTCCGGGCGGATCGATGACCGGGATTTCCCGCAAACTCCCTGAAGTCGAGCGCACGCGTCTGAAGAAAATCCTGCGTGAGCACACCCCGGACGAGGCCGGCGTCATCGTTCGCACGGCTGCCGAAGGCGCCTCCGAGCAGGAACTCATGAACGACATCAACCGGCTGCGCGTTCAATGGGAAGCGATCGAAAAGGCTGCCAACTCGACGAAGACCCGCGCACCAGAACTGCTGTATGCAGAACCTGATCTGACCATCAAGACCGTTCGCGACGTGTTCAACGAGGACTTCTCTGAGCTCGTGGTTCAAGGCGAACACGTGTGGGACACGATCGAGGCATACGTTACCTACGTTGCACCTGACCTGCTGGATCGTCTTTCCAAGTGGGAAGGCGAAGAAGACGTCTTCGACGCTAAACGCATCAACGAGACCCTAGCTAAAGCACTGGACCGGAAGGTCAACTTGCCATCGGGTGGCTCCTTGGTGATCGACCGCACCGAAGCCATGACGGTCATCGACGTCAACACCGGCAAGTTCACAGGAACCGGCGGAAACCTTGAAGAGACCGTCACCAAGAACAACCTTGAAGCCGCCGAAGAGGTAGTCCGCCAGCTTCGCTTGCGCGACATCGGCGGCATCATCGTGATCGACTTCATCGACATGGTCCTAGAAGCTAACCGCGACCTCGTGTTGCGTCGCCTTGTCGAATGCCTCGCCCGGGACCGCACCAAACACCAAGTCTCCGAGGTTACGAGCCTCGGCTTGGTTCAGATGACGCGCAAGCGCGTCGGAACCGGCCTGGTTGAAGTGTTCTCGACCTCGTGTGAGGCCTGCTCGGGCCGCGGCATCCTGATTCACGACGAGCCACTCATCGGTGGCGGACGCCAACAGCACGTGCACCGCCCGAATGACCGCCCAACACGTTCGGAACGCCGTAAGGCCCGCCAAGCAGAGCGTGAAGCCCAGCGTCAACAGCACGAAGATAAAAGGCACGAAAATTCGGGCAACAGCGAAGAGTCTGCTGAGCAGGAGCGTGAACGCGAGAAACGTGCTGCCGCCACGCGCGAAGCTTTGACCAAAATTGCGGCGGCTTCCCAACACGGTGACGACGCTGGAGGCGAGGCGGCGCTCAAGGAATCCGACGGTGCTGAAGCAACCCAGTCGGTGACTGAAACAGACCACGCGGAGCAGAAACACAATCCCGATGCGAACGATCGAGACGGGAAACGTGCTTCAGAGGCCTCGAGCGAGGGGCGCAGCCGCCGTCGCCGCCGCGGACGCCGTGGCCGTGGAGGACGCGGACGCCAGCGTAGCGAGCAACACGAGCGCACCGAAAATAGCGAGCACGCCGAGCACAACGGGCGCAGCGAAAACAACGGGTGCAGCAACGAGAAATCGGAAGCTGAAGCTAAGCCGGCGTCGAAATCGGCGCAACGCTCTGAAGCTGCCGAGCAGAAAGCGGCAGCGACTACTCAGCTTGCCCAGAAGGCTTCGGGTAGCGATACAGACTCGACGCAAGCGCGCGCTGGCGGCCGGCGTCGTCGACGTGCTGCCGGTTCGGCTCAAGGCTCTAGCACTACCTCGGCTGTCGAAGCGCGTGTGAACTCCGGCGCCCGTGTGAGCTCGAGTGATACCGCGAACAACACGCCAGAGCAAAAGGAGACAGAAGTCACGATGCTGGGTGTCGGTGTTTCCGCGGATCAGATTAAGCGCGGCTAGTACACGGGACACATCCGTCTTGCTAAGAGCGGCTAGCAAACAAACAAGAGCAATTGCGCCACGCACGCAAGCGCCTATTTGCTTGTAACACCGTCTAAACGTAAGATGGACTGTCGGTGCGTGTGCCCGGGTCAGGTCTTTATAGTGACCTCGAGTCGAGATCCGTTTGTGATTCAAGGATCGTGTTAGAGGCTCAAGGGTTGTTCTGGTCGGGTAGTGCACGTTTCGAACGTTCATGTGGATGAGCTGTATTGCAGCAGGGATCCACTTTGCATTGTCCAAAGTCGAGAGAAGTGAGTACCAAGTGGTCTACGCGATTGTTCGCGCTGGTGGGCGCCAGGAGAAGGTCGCTGTTGGCGACATCGTGACCCTCGACCGCGTCCGCGATGAGATCGGTGACACGATCGAGCTCCCCGCGGTGCTGCTGGTCGACGGCGACAACGTGACGTCGGATGCCGACAAGCTTGCCAAGGTCAAGGTTCAGGCTAAAGTCCTGGAGAACCTCCGTGGCAAGAAGATTGTCATCCAGAAGTACAAGAACAAGACCGGCTACAAGAAGCGTCAGGGTTTCCGCGCTGCATTGTCGCGCGTCGAGATCACCTCGATCGCCTGATACCCGGAAAACCATAACCCTCAAGCTCTAAGGTAGGCAGAAATGGCATCAAAGAAGGGCGTTGGCTCGACTCGTAACGGTCGCGACTCCAACCCGCAGTACCTGGGCATCAAGCGTTTTGGCGGCCAGACCGTCAAGGCAGGCGAGATCCTGGTTCGCCAGCGTGGCACCCGTTACCACGCAGGCGCCAACGTTGGCCGCGGCAAGGACGACACGCTGTTCGCACTTGCTGCAGGCTCGGTTGAGTTCGGTACGCGTCGCGGTCGTAAGACCGTCAGCATTGTCGGCGAGTAATCCTCGTCGCATCAATATCTTTCACCGGAAGCGGGGGAGACCTACGGGTCTTCCCCGCTTTCTTTTCCAAGCGGCAATAGCATTGGTATATCCGGCAACCGCATTGCCGTTATAGCCGTAAAGCTTCCGGCGTGAACCGGTCAGTGCAGACAGCTGCCCACGCGGTGGGCAAAGGGAGGTCATCATGGCTACGTTCGTTGATCGCGTGACTGTCTTTGCGCGCGGTGGAAACGGAGGCCACGGCTGTGTTTCCGTGCATCGTGAAAAGTTCAAGCCTCTTGGCGGCCCGGATGGAGGCAACGGCGGTCACGGAGGCGACGTGATCGTGCGCGTGGATCCGCAAGTGAGCACACTGCTGTCTTTCCACCATGCTCCACACCAATCGGCTGAGAACGGTGAACCCGGGAAAGGGAGCCTGCGCCACGGCAAGCATGGCGAGCACCTGGTTCTTCCGGTGCCAGAGGGCACCGTGATCAAGAACGAATCAGGCGAGATCAAGGCTGACTTGATGCGGCCGGGGCAAGAGTACATCTTGTCTAAAGGCGGTCAGGGCGGCCTCGGCAACGCGGCTTTAGCCTCAACTAAGCGTAAAGCCCCAGGTTTCGCTCTTTTGGGGACGAAAGCCGAAGAAACCCGGCATGTTCTGGAGCTGAAGACCGTAGCAGATATTGCGTTGGTGGGCTACCCATCGGCTGGTAAGTCCTCGCTTATCGGTGCGCTTTCAGCTGCGAAACCGAAGATCGCTGACTATCCGTTCACAACCCTGGTGCCTAACCTCGGTGTGGTTCAAGCAGGGGATGTGCGGTACACGATTGCCGATGTCCCGGGCCTGATCGAAGGGGCAGCTGATGGCCGCGGGCTAGGGCTTGAGTTTTTGCGGCACGTTGAACGGTGTGCCGCGCTGGTCCATGTGCTTGATTGCGCGTCCCTGGAAACGGACCGTGACCCTGTTTCTGATCTTGACATCATCTTGGCTGAGCTTGAACGGTATAAAGCTGATGCGGACTTCGAAGGAACCGAGTCCGGTGCGGTTCCATTGATTGACCGTCCCGCGATCATCACTTTGAACAAGGTCGATGTCCCAGACGGTAAAGACATGGCTGAGATGATGCGGCCAGAGCTGGAAGCGCGCGGGTATAAGGTCTATGAAGTTTCGGCCGTGAGCCGTGAAGGACTCAAGGAACTGTCCTTTGCGATGGCCGAGTTGGTTGAGCAGGCTCGCGCTCAGGTAGTTCATGACGCCGATGTTGTTGACGTTCCACAGGTCGTGCGGCCTCGGGCGGTCAACGTTGAAGAGTTCACCATCAAGCGTGAAGAACGCTCAGGGGAGCCGTTGTATCGCATCCGTGGTGAGAAGCCTGAGCGTTGGGTAGAGCAGACGGACTTCCGTAACGATGAAGCGATCGGTTACCTCGCTGACCGTCTAGAGAAGCTAGGCATTGAGAAAGCCTTGTTCGAAGAAGGCGCTGAACCAGGGGACGCGGTCGTCATCGGTGGTGATGGAGGCGTGATCTTCGATTGGGAGCCAACCATGACGACCGGCGCCGAGCTACTTGGTAACCGCGGTGAGGATCCACGCCTGGATACCAACGAGCGGCGCACCACAGCTGAGCGCCGAGCCCAGTATCAGGCGCGCAAGGACCGCCGTGCCGCTACCCGTGAAGCCATGGATGCTGAACGAAAATCTGGTCTCTGGACCGATCATGAAGATTTTTCCGCGACTGTAGAAAGGGATCACTGAGTGTCTTCAGACAACATTGAACACGCCAAGGTTCAACAGCGCGCCGATATTCCACACGCTCATCGGATCGTTGTGAAGATTGGTTCATCTTCGTTGTCCGATATCCAAGGCGGGCTCAATACCCAGGCTGTTATCGACTTGGTGGATGCGCTGGGTGAGGTTATTCAACGCGGGAACCAGGTGGTTTTAGTTTCTTCAGGGGCTATCGCTGCTGGGCTGGCACCTATGGGACTGAGCTCGCGTCCTAAGGACCTTGCAACTCAGCAGGCCGCCGCTGCGGTGGGCCAGGTGGTTTTGGCTGCACAGTATTCGAAAGAGTTCGGCCGTTATGGTGAGACCGCGGCCCAGGTTCTCTTGACCGCTGATGACCTGATCCGCAGGGGACACTACGCGAACGCTTTTCGCTCCCTCTCCAGGCTACTTTCCTTAGGAATTGTGCCGATTGTGAATGAGAACGACGCTGTGGCGACCCGTGAGATCCGCTTTGGCGATAACGACCGGCTGGCCGCTTTGGTTGCCAACCTGGTTAAAGCTGACGCGTTGGTGTTGCTCTCTGACGTGGATGCGGTCTATACCGCTCACCCTGAGCGCGGCGGCAAAGCCATCGATTCGGTAAGGCACCCCAGCGATCTGGCCGGAGTTGAGCTAGGGTCTGCAGGTAGCGCGGGTGTGGGTACCGGTGGCATGCAGACCAAGGTAGCGGCAGCGACGATCGCCGCACAGTCCGGTATCCCAACGCTCGTGACATCGGCCGCCAACGCCTCGCGTGCACTCAGCGGCGAGGACGTCGGAACGTTCTTCGCGGCCCAACGCCGGCGCCGCTCACTCAAACGGTTGTGGCTCGAACACCTCGCTGAAGGTCGGGGTCGGCTTGTGCTCGACGATGGCGCCGTCACCGCGATCGCGAGCGGAACCAATTCACTCCTGGCGGCAGGCATCATCGACGTTCGCGGTGAGTTCATCGAAGGCGACCCCGTGGACATCACCAACAGCAACGATGTGGTGATTGCCCGCGGCTTCTCATCGTTCGCTTCCGATGAAATTCCGGACATGTTGGGGCTGACAAGCGAACAGTTACGCGAGAATCTAGGGGAACGCTTCGAACGCCCCGTAGTTCACGCCGATGAACTCGCAGTGTTCGGCTCAGTTTTCGCTAGAGCTAAACCCGAGACTGACTGAACCGCTGGAACGGACGGAGGAGAACATATGGCAACAGATGTTGATGCAACCGCCCTCGTGACCGAACGTGCTGATCAAGCGCGTAAGGCCTCACACGTCATGGCGAGCCTGCCGCGAGTGGCTAAAGATGAAGCACTACGAGCGATCGCTACAGCTATCGACGCGGCCCGCGCTGAGATCCTGGACGCCAACGCCGCCGACATGAAGGCCGGACAAGACAACGGCACCTCGAAAGCGCTACTGGACCGCACCAAGCTGGATGACTCCCGCATCGACGGGCTCATGAAAGCCTTGGAAGAGCTAGCGAACCAATCAGACCCCGTGGGCGAGGTCATCGGTGGCCGCTTGCTACCTAACGGAATGCGGCTTCGTCAGGTGCGCGTCCCGTTGGGCGTGGTCGGCGTGATCTATGAAGCTCGCCCGAACGTGACAGTGGACATCGCCGGCATCGCGATCCGTTCCGGTAACGCTGTTCTTCTGCGCGGGGGAAGTGCAGCGGCACACACGAACAAGGTGCTCGTACGCCTCATCCAGGAGGTCCTTGAGAAGCAAGGTCTTCCTGTTGCCGCAGTTCAGTCAGTAGATGACGGCGGACGGCCAGCGGCGACCGCGATGATGGAAGCAGTCGGCAAGATCGACATCCTGATTCCCCGGGGCGGTCGAAACCTGATCCAGTCTGTGGTCAACAATGCCAAAGTCCCGGTCATTCAAACCGGCGAAGGCAACGTGCACATCTTCCTTGACGCGAGCGCGCCAGCCGAGCAAGCAACAGAGATTGTGCTCAATGCCAAGACGCAACGCCCATCGGTATGTAACGCAGTTGAGACCCTGCTGATTCACACGGATACTCTCGATACGACCGGCAAGACAGTCCTTTCTGCCCTCTCAGCGGCTGGGGTGACGTTGCATGGTGATGAGCAGGTAGCGCGAGCTGTCGCCGAAGAGGTCATACCGGTGACTGAGGAAGACTTCACCGACGAATACCTTGACCTTGATATCGCGGTGAAAATCGTGGACTCGCTTGATGAAGCCCTCGAGCACATCGAACGCTACAGCACCGGACACACCGACGCGATCATCACTGAATCCGTTTCAAGCCAACAGGCATTCCTGGAGAAGGTGAATTCGGCAGTCGTGGTCGTGAACGCGTCCACACGCTTCACCGATGGCGGAGAGTTCGGGCTGGGCGCGGAAGTGGGCATCTCCACACAGAAGATGCACGCCCGCGGCCCGATGGGAGCCGCCGCTTTGACCTCGTGGAAATGGATCATCGAAGGCGACTACAACATACGTAACTAGAAGGCTAGCGACTCAGGATAGGGTTGCTCGATAACAATAATTTAGGAAGCAATGCCTGAACTCTGCGCGCTACCGGATAGACTGGCTGTGAACACTTCCGTGTTAACAAATTCATCACGCGAGCGGAACCGGCGAGGAACCGCTAAACACCCTTTACGAGCCCAAGGAGCGTCTACGTGCTGACCCTGGCGAATAACCTCATGTTGCTAGCTGAGAACGCTGCAGAAACTTCAGAGCACAGCTTGGTCATGCCGCTGATCATCGGCGGCAGCATCATGCTGACCTTCCTGATCCTCCTGCTGATCACCGCATCGTTCTCCAACAACCACACCATGGGTAAAGAGGACATCGAGCTGATCGATCCGAACCGTCAGGTTGGTTCCCTCGGAGCGGGCCGCTAAGCCGTGCCACAGCCGCAAACACAACGTCAACGAATCGGCGTGATGGGTGGGACATTCGATCCGATCCATCACGGCCACCTCGTTGCCGCGAGTGAAGTTGCGGCGAAATTTGAGCTCGACGAGGTAGTTTTCGTTCCTACGGGAAGACCATGGCAGAAGCTTCAGGACCCGAAGGATCACGTTACCGATTCCGAGCATCGGTACTTGATGACCGTTGTTGCAACCGCTTCGAACCCGCGGTTCACCGTATCCCGAGTGGACATCGACCGCCCCGGGTACACATACACGATTGACACGTTGCGTGATCTGCATGCACAACGCCCAGACGCCGAACTGTTCTTCATCACTGGGGCGGACGCACTCGCGAGAATCATGACGTGGAAAGATATCGACGAGTTGCAATCCCTCGCCTCATTTATTGGTGTGACACGCCCTGGGCACATACTTCAGGACAACGGGCTTGAAAGACTTGAACTCCTCGAAGTTCCTGCGATGGCCATTTCATCGACTGACTGTCGAGAACGCGTAGCTCGCGGCGAACCGGTCTGGTATTTAGTTCCAGACGGAGTCGTACAGTACATCAATAAATATGAACTTTACGTCGATCGATCGATATCACTAAGGGAGGCGAAAGACCATGGCTGAAGACCAGAATCCGACATCGCGTCCCTTGACGCGCCGTGAACTCCGCGAAAGAGAGCGCGCAGCTTCGCAGCGTCGAGCAGAAGCCCAGAGGGATTCGTCCACTGAGACTCTGTTCATGCGCCTATCTGACGTAGAGGAGGCTGAAGCCGGCTCGGCTGGTGCGCAACAGGCACCAACAGCGCGACCGCAGACCCCGCGTCAACAGCCGGCGCCGCGCCAAACACAGACGCCACGCCAGTCACAGACGCCGCGGCAGCAGCAGAACCCACGGCAATCGCAGGGGCAGCGCCAACAGCAAGGGCGCACGCAGGCTTCGCATCAGCCGCAGACCTCGCGCCAGCCACAGGTTCGGCCGCAGTCGCAGCAATATTCACAGTCGCAGCCGTATTCGCGGCCGCAGTCACAAACGCGGAGCTCGGAATCCAGCTGGCAAACGACATCCGCGCAGCCGTATTCGCAGCACCGGCCTCAGCCACAGCAACGTAGCTGGCAGGAACGCAATAACGATCAACCCGGGTCGCGGCACCACGATCTACCCGCGTCGCGGGACAATGATCAACTTGAGTCGAGGCAGGAGAATTCAACGCCGCCGTGGCGGCAGTCCGAGCCGCAATCCCAAGGGCGCTCGCAACAGTATTCGCGGCGTCAGTCGCAGCCGCAGTCCCGTCAGTCTGCAGGGGATTCCGCCCGCGAACCGTTGCGTGATCGCTACGAATCTCGTACGGGCTCGACACCAGCTCAAAGCTACCGCGCAGAGCCGTACCCTGCAGATTCGTACCGTGCTGAACCGCGCCGCACCAAGCAGCGCCTCACTGAACAGCACCGAACTGAACAGCGTCGAACTGAGCCGCGCCGAAGTGAACCGCGCAGGGCCGAGCCGTACAGGGCTGATGCGTATCGCGCGGAACCTTACCGGGGCGAGGCGGCCTACAAGGTTGAGCCGGAAGCCTCGACAGGGGAGCAGCCCAGGTATCCAAGCCGCCGTGATGCACGCCGTCCACAACGCGACGAGAACAACCAGGGGATTGGTGGCGAGGCACAAGCGCCTGGCGGCCAACCGCAGGATTCGCGGGGGCAACGCACACGCCGTGCACTTTCGACGCCTGTCTCTTCCGGTTTGCGTGGGCAATTCGATGACGAAGTGGCCCTCGAAGAGTATGAGTCCGAGCGTGTTGAGAAGCTACGCGCGGCGTTGGAGGACGCACGCATTGAGGCTTCACCTAGTTTCAACGATGTCCTCGGCATTGCCCCTGAAGAACAGTGGGATGCCCAACGCAAGCTTGAGACTACGGGCGTGATCAGCCCAGTGACGCGCAACGTGCGTTTCGTTGTGCCTCAGCCGTCCCTGGCGGATGAAGAAGAAGAATTCTACGGCGCCGGTAGCGACGCCTTCAGGCAACAACCAGAGCCGATATCTGCTCCCGGGATGGGGCGTGTGGAGGATAACCAACACCACGTGGATGGTGAGCCGGTCTCCGCTATTGCCGCACACGGTCTAGATCCTTTGACCTATCAGGAAGGCGGAGGTCGTCCACGCATCCTCGCTATGGGCGTGGTGGGTGGCTCTGCAGTCATCGCAGTCTCCGCTGCCCTCTTTACATTGTTGTCCAAGTAGTCGGCAGATCGTATAACCCATCGTTTCTTGGAGGACCGTGAACGTTCCGAGCATTGTCACAGATCGCCTCAACGCTGCCGCACGTGCAGCCAGCGTCAAGGGCGGGGAAGAGATCTCCGCGATCTATGTGGGGGAGCGCCTCGGGTTAGCTGATGCGTTTTTGATTGTTAGTGGATCTTCGGAACGGCAGGTGGAAGCTATCGCTGAAGCCGTTGAAGATGAGCTGCGGATCAATCATGAGGACCAGCCGTTGCGGCGTGAAGGTCGCGGCAGCGGGCGCTGGGTTTTGCTGGATTATGGTGACATCGTGATTCATGTTCAGCACGAAGAAGACCGGGATTTCTATGGTTTGGACCGCGTCTGGGCGGACGCGCCAGCGATTGAGCTAGCTGAGCGGCAACCTCAGGAACTCTAGACGCAGCAACTGCAGGCGCAGGAAACCGTGCGGCGGGTCTTTAGGACTGTGGCGGGTCTTTAGTACGAGGACCGCGGTACGGGGACCGCATGCCCCGTCTAGCGGTGGCCGTGCCTGTTGGAAAGGGCTAGAAGGGCGAGACATCGAATAGTCGATGTCTCGCCCTTTTCGTTCAATCTGTCAGTGGAACAGGCCACACTGAAGGTGTCATTGCAGGGGTGCGCAACACGCCCAAAACACGGTGAGTAAAAATTAATTTTTCCCTCTTTTTCTGTGCACATGGCTGGGGACTATGAACCGCACACGCTGTGGACAACTGGGTGTGAGCCGCGGAATCTCGCACTTCCAGCCGTGAACATCTCCACAGAAGCTGTGGACGAGCGCCTGTGAAATAACATCGATGTAAGACAGGATATGGTGGTCTAGGTTCCTGCTGTACACAATATGTAGTGGTGGGGGGTAGTATGGAACCCATAACCGCTGGAAGTGCACAGTAGTTTCTAAGGAAATCGAAAGTTTCGAGGAAGCTCAAAGCTGGGACGCTTCTGAACAGAAGTGGCTCAGGAAGGAAAGAAAATCATGGCAGTAACCGTCTACACCAAGCCAGCATGCGTTCAGTGCAACGCGACCTACCGCGCGCTCGATAAGAAGGGCATCGAATACGACGTTGTCGATATGTCGCAGGACGCTGACGCTCTTGAGCGTGTACGCTCCATGGGCTTCATGCAGGCGCCAGTCGTTGTGACGGAATCCGATTCCTGGGCGGGCTTCCGCCCAGACAAGATCAGCGAACTGGAGAACTCGCTCAAGGCTTCCGTAGCCTAACGGCGGCCTAGCGATTCATATATCCCCTCCGGTTCGTGGCTGATGGCTGACCACACGGTGAGGGAGAGCCGTTAGGGGCAGATGTAGTCTCATCAGCCGTTATCACGACGCCTTGGTCGGGGAGAGGGAGCATGGCAACAACATTGGTCCCAGAGCAGGCAGAGTCTGCGCCGGAAAAGGAAATAGAAAAAACCCGTGAACGGTTGATCTACTATTCATCCGCTTCAGGTAACACGCACCGCTTCGTCACGAAGCTCAACCGTCGAGCAGCTCGCATCCCTATGCACCGCTCAGAGCCGGATCTTGTTGCAGAGACTGACTACGTGTTGCTCGTGCCAACATACGGCGGCACCAAGGGGGAGCGGTCGATCTTGCCGCAGATTCTGAACTTTCTGAGGGAACCTCAGAACCGGAAGTATCTGCGTGGAGTCATGGGAGCTGGGAACTCCAACTTCGGTGCGCAATACAACATCGCAGCGCACAAGATCGCTGCGAAGTTGGACGTACCACTGCTATACACATTCGAAATCATGGGCACGGAAGAAGACGTGGCCCGCGTTAACGAAGGACTGGACGAGTTTTGGACACACCTCTCGCTGAATCCTCAGTGAAAACCAGCTTCAAGGAAATCCCTGAACAGTACCAAGGGTTGAGCTATCACGAGCTCAACGCGATGCTGAACCTGTATGGCGCTGACGGGAAGATTCAGTTCGACGCTGACCGCTACGCTGCCCGTCAGTACTTCTTGGACCACGTCAACAACAACACCGTCTTCTTCCACGATCTCGATGAGAAACTCAACTACCTCGTGGAGAAGAAGTACTACGAGCCTGAGACCCTCGAACAGTACTCGCGCGAGTTCATCAAGGAGCTCTACGACTTCGCGTACTCCAAGAAGTTCCGGTTCGAAACGTTCCTGGGTGCATATAAGTTCTATACCTCCTATGCGCTGAAGACCTTCGACGGGGCCCGCTACCTTGAACGCTTTGAGGACCGCGTGTGCATGGTGGCTCTCCACCTTGCCCGCGGCGATGAGAAACTCGCGACGTCCCTGGTGGATGAAATCATTGAGGGTCGCTTCCAGCCGGCAACGCCAACGTTCCTCAACGCTGGTAAGGCTCAGCGCGGTGAATTGGTCTCCTGCTTCTTGCTCCGTGTTGAAGACAACATGGAATCCATCGCCCGTGGCGTGAACTCGTCGCTGCAGCTGTCCAAGCGTGGCGGCGGTGTAGCACTCAACCTCACCAACCTGCGTGAGCACGGTGCACCGATCAAGAAGATCGAAAACCAGTCTTCGGGCGTCATCCCAGTCATGAAGCTACTCGAGGACTCCTTCTCCTATGCCAACCAGCTCGGTGCGCGTCAGGGCGCCGGCGCGGTCTATCTGCACGCACATCACCCAGATATTTATCGCTTCCTTGATACCAAGCGTGAAAACGCTGACGAGAAGATCCGTATCAAGACCTTGTCTCTGGGTGTTGTGATCCCGGATATCACGTTCCACCTCGCTAAGCGCAACGAAGACATGTACTTGTTCTCGCCGTACGACGTCGAGCGCGTCTACGGTGAGCCGTTCTCTGAAATCAGCGTCTCTGAGAAGTACTACGAGATGGTTGATGACAAGCGGATCCGCAAGTACAAGATCAATGCGCGTGAGTTCTTCCAGACGCTGGCTGAGCTGCAGTTCGAATCGGGTTACCCATACATCGTGTATGAAGACACGGTGAACAAGGCTAACCCGATCAAGGGCAAGATCACGATGTCTAACCTGTGCTCGGAGATCCTCCAGGTCTCTGAAGCCTCGACCTATAACGCTGACTTGAGCTACGCGCACGTCGGTAAGGACATCTCGTGCAACCTCGGCTCGATGAATATCGCTAAGACGATGGACTCCCCGGACTTCGGTAAGTCCGTTGAGGTTGCGATCCGGGCTCTATCCGCGGTGTCTGAGATGAGCGATATCCAGTCGGTTCCATCGATCGCCAAGGGCAACGCCAAGACTCACGCGATTGGCCTTGGCCAGATGAACCTGCACGGATACCTAGCCCGCGAACGCATCTTCTACGGTTCGGAAGAAGGGTTGGATTTCACTAACATCTACTTCTACACGGTGCTGTACCACGCTCTGCGTGTATCGAATCAACTTGCGATCGAGAAGCAGCAGGCTTTCGATGGTTTCGAGGACTCGAAGTACGCAAGCGGTGAATTCTTCGATAAGTACACCGAGAAGGCATGGGTTCCGGAGACCCCTAAGGTCGCCCAGCTTTTCGAAGACGCTCAGGTGCATATCCCGACCCAGCAGGACTGGGAAGAGCTTAAGGCTTCCGTCATGGAGCACGGCATCTTCAATCAGAACCTGCAGGCAGTCCCACCGACCGGTTCGATCTCCTACATCAACAACTCGACCAGCTCGATCCACCCGGTCGCATCGCAGATCGAGATCCGTAAAGAAGGCAAGATCGGCCGCGTCTACTACCCGGCACCGTACCTCACCAACGACAACCGTGAATACTACGAAGACGCGTACGAGATCGGCTACAAGAAGGTCATCGACACCTACGCCGCTGCTACCCAGCACGTGGACCAGGGACTTTCGCTGACACTGTTCTTCCGTGATACCGCAACGACACGCGATGTCAACCGTGCACAGATCTACGCGTGGACTCAAGGCATCAAGACCATCTACTACATCCGCTTGCGTCAGATGGCGCTGGAAGGAACTGAAGTAGAGGGTTGCGTATCCTGCATGCTCTAAACACGGCAGTACTGACAGTGGTGGGGCATCCAAGTAACAGTTGGGTGCCCCACCATATTCACGCCACTCAAGAATTCCCCACCCATGAGATCCTCCGAAAGGGAGAGGTGACATGACCACCGACGCAGGCAATCCGCTCGTTACCGCCATCAACTGGAACCGCATCGAAGACGATAAAGACGTTGAAGTCTGGAACCGTCTGACCAACAACTTCTGGCTCCCAGAGAAGGTCCCGGTATCTAATGACGTACAGTCTTGGGCGACGCTGACCGAAGCTGAACAGCTCATGACGATGCGGGTCTTCGTCGGGTTGACGTTGCTTGACACGCTGCAGGGCACGGTCGGTGCGGTATCCCTCATCCCGCACGCTCTCACCCCACATGAGGAAGCGGTGTACACGAACATCGCGTTCATGGAATCGGTGCACGCGAAGTCCTATTCGCAGATCTTCTCGACCCTGGCATCGACCCGTCAGATCGATGATGCGTTCCGGTGGGCACACGAGAACCCTTACCTGCAGAAGAAGGCGCAGATCATTCAGTCGTACTACGACGGTGAGGACCCACTCAAGCGGATGGTTGCCTCGACCCTGCTTGAGTCGTTCATGTTCTACTCTGGCTTCTACCTGCCGCTCTACTGGTCTGTTCACGCCAAGCTCACGAACACTGCGGACATGATTCGCCTCATCATCCGTGACGAGGCGGTCCACGGATACTACATCGGCTACAAGTACCAGAAGAACCTCGAAAACGAGACCCAGGAACGCCGCGACGAACTCAAGGACTGGGTCTATGAGTTGCTTTTCGAGCTCTATGAGAACGAGGTCGCTTACACCCACGAAATCTACGACGAAGTGGGTCTTGCTGAGGACGTCAAGAAGTTCCTGAACTACAACGCGAACAAGGCGCTCATGAACCTCGGCTATGAGGCGATGTTCCCAAGCTCGGTCACCAACGTGAACCCGGCGATCCTCTCCGCGCTCTCACCGAACGCGGACGAGAACCACGACTTCTTCTCCGGCTCCGGCTCCTCTTACGTGATCGGTACCGCCGTCAACACCGAAGACGAAGACTGGGACTTCTAAGAACACGGGACTTCTTGACAGGCTCCCATCACGTTGAGCCTCGGCCCTGTTCGACCTGCACCCGGTGTGGGCGGAACAGGGCCGAGCTGGTTATCGCACGCGAACACTAATCGGGGCGATTCCTACCGAAACCGTGCAGCCGGCTGAACTAAAGCCGCGTGCATACTTCGAGCACCAAACAACGGTAAACTTCGGGGCGTGAGATCAGTTTAATTTAGTTACCAAAGCTGATGGCAGGTCGTAGTATCAGGTGAAGCAAAACGTTGCTTAATGACATGGACTAACGCGCCGCAAAGGAATGCATTTGGGACACAGTAGAGCTGGCTCTGATTGCTCGTGAACGTTGGATCTCCGCCGACACAAGATGGTCGGCGTGGACTTGATAGCTTCCAGAAACCCGAGCGTGGCTGGCTTGATTTTACTAACACGTGCCAGGGGTTCCCTCAGGCGCGCGCCTACGGTTACGTATAACGGCGACGATACTTAACTACACTGCCCTTGGGCAGGTGGAACATCAGGCGGAGGTCTGGGTAATGAACATTCCAAGTTCTTTTCCTGAGATATTATTCTTAGTTGTTCTCATCACGCCAGGTGCCACCTACTCGCTGGTAAGGCGCAGGGTCCTCGGATGGGAGGCGCCCGACCATAGCGTCGCTTCGCGTCTGTTTGATGCATTGTTCGTAAGCATTGTGTTTGATGCCCTCTACCTGGTCCTTCTATTGTTCTATTTTGGCTGGGAGGGTGGCTCCATACTCGAGCGTGTAGAGGCATTGGTTACCTATACACATGGCGGAGTCCTTGCTCTCTCGCTGACCGTCCTTCTTTTGCTAGTGCCTTCAGGTGTTGGCTATTGTGCAGCTGCTCGATTCAAGAGAATAGACGTCGAGACAAAGAACGGAGCAACCCGACGCAAACTTATCCGAATAAATCGAGCACGTTCAACTCCCAGGGCATGGGATCACGCAGCGTTTCGTGCGTATGAACCTTGTTTCGTGCGAGTTCGCACTGAGAATGGGCACTACTATGGAGGATGGTTCGATACTGATTCACTGGTGAGTACGTATCCGTTCGCCCGCGACATATTTATCGCTGTTGCTTGGAAAATGGGTGAATCAGGAGAATTTTTGGAACCAATGCCTGATACGACAGGTATTTGGATTCCGATTACTGATGGTTGCATCGTAGAATGGGTCGATACTGAAGCGCCTACAAACGATAAGAATGGAAAATGTCTGAGAAAATCAACTCGATGTCAGCTACTGCGGGGAATGCTGAGTCTGGGAAGAATCTCCATTCGACATCGCTGAAAGAGAGCGCGAGTCCGGTAGTTTCGAAACAACGCCCAAGTAAAGGGCCTATTGGAGGTGCGTCCGGGTCCGACGTGAAAGGTCCTGAAGTATCTACCAAATCCAAGGGCTAGCCACTCGTCCAAAGTCGTAGTTTGTGTAGCCTCGAGGCGCAGCGGGCTAAACTAAGGCTCCGTGAGCACTGCGATCCCCGAACAGCAGCCGACAGCCGGAATACTTTTACGTGAGGAACCTTCCGGTGACCCCGCGGCGGATCTTGACCGCGGCATCGAACTGTTGCGAGAGGTCGCACAAGACAAACGTGGGCCGCTGCTGCGCATATACCGTCCCGCTCCGACCCTGGCCTTCGGCCAACGCGACACCCGAGCACCCGGCTACGAGGCTGCCGCCCAAGCAGGCCGCGACGCCGGATTCGCCCCACTCATCCGCAAAGCAGGGGGCCGGGCAATGGCCTATCATCCAGGCAGCTGGGTCATCGACCACATCCAACCCGAAAAAGACGCGATGCTCACACACCAGCACCGCTTCGAACACTTCGCGAACCTCTTCGTGGAAGTATTCACACGCCTCGACGTTACGGCCGCAGTGGGGGAGCTACCCGGAGAATACTGCCCTGGTGAATACTCGGTCCACGGGATCGCGACCAGGCAAGGCCGCTTCGGGCGAGGACGCAAAGTAAAGCTCGTCGGGACGGCTCAGCGCGTGGTTCAAGGGGCGTGGCTGTTCTCATCGGCCGTCATACTCGAAGACACCGACCCCATCGCCGCCGTAACCGAATCCGTCTACGAGGCGATGGGGCTGGAACTGGATCCCAACACCATCGGATCCGTGCAAGACCTCGTCGCTGAACCCATCACGCATGAACGCTTCATCGAGACACTCCTAGAGGTCTGGGGCGAGCACGGCTATACGTTCGACGAGCGCGGGTAGGTAGTTGCTCTCCGCGCCTGCCTCATCGTGCGGGTTGCGTGTGCCACGATGGATACATGTGTGGACGCTATGTGATCGCCCGGGCTGCCGGAGACCTCATGGACGCGCTCGGCATCGAAATGCCCGATGCGGACGGCACCGAAGACGCTTATGAACAGCTAGAACTTCGGCCCGACTACAACGTTGCGCCCACAAAAGACGTCCCGATCGTGCTGGAACGGCTCATCGAGCCCGCGGGACATCTGCCAACAGGACAGGTGTCAGCGGGGTATCGGCGTGAACTGCACGTGGCGCGCTGGGGTCTGGTCCCGATCTGGGCTAAAGATCTCTCGTTCTCCTCCCGCGCTTTCAACGCACGCTCAGAAACTGTGACGTCGAAGCCGACGTTCAGGTCAGCTGTGAAAGCTCGCCGCTGCGCGATCCCTGTGGATGGCTACTATGAATGGCTCGCACCAGAGAAACCGGGCGGGCGTAAGCGGCCGTTCTTCGTGCACCGTCAAGACGGCGCGCCGATCGTCTTCGCGGGTCTGTATGAATGGTGGAAAGACCCCAACCCGCACAACGACCCAGCCTCGCGACAAGACCCAACAGCCGGGGCATCTAGTGTTCCGGCGGAGAATCCGTGGGTGCTTTCGTGCACGATACTGACGTGCGCATCGCCATCACACGAAGCCCCAGGGATGGCGGGTGAACTTGGACTGCTCCATGACCGTTTGCCGGTTCCGCTCGGGGACGAAGCCGCGCTGAGCGCATGGCTGGATCCGGAAAGCCAGGACGCTGCAACGCTCGTCGCTGAAGCTGTAGCCCACGCTTACGATTCGCTTGGGGAGTGGGAGATGCACGAAGTCGGCCCGGCTGTAGGCAATGTGCGGAACAACGGCCCAGAACTCATCACGCCTATCGACAACACCGACCCGCCACTGTTTTAGCTTCTTGTACGGTCAATTCGACGCGGTACAGGGTAAGTTGCATGGTCATCGGCCGAGGTCGTCTAGGATCTCCTCGATGGTGAAGCGTTCACCGGAATCCTGCGCCATGGCTTCACGTAGCTCCGCCAAATCGTACGAATCCTCGACCTTCTCTAGGATCGCTGCACGGGCGAAATCGGAGATGGCGAGCCCCTCGAATTTGGCGAACTTGCGGACGAGCTCAGCGTCTTGCTCGTTCATACGGATGGCTATGGTGCTCATGGTTACCCCCTACGGACGTTGTGAATACAGTGTATTCACGGGTGCGTTCTGAAGTAAGAGCCGACGCTGCTCTAGTTTTGTTGCATCGTTCTGGCCGGCTAACCACCAACGGCTAGGCGGCCAGAACGTTGCTCAATAACGGCTATCCGAGCGAGAGCGGCTTCTCAGGTCCCTCGCCGAGCACATGCTCTTGCAGGAAGCCGATGAACGTGCGGTACCAGACCTCAGCATTCCCGCGGGACTCGATCCAGTGACCCTCATCCGGGAAGTAGAGGTAGCGGTGGGGAAGCGACCCGTCCGCAGCACGTGGTGTGGACGCATGCACATGGAGTGCGTGCCACAGCTCGAGCCCCTGACCGATCGGAACACGGTAGTCTTTATCGCCGTGGATCACGAGCATCGGGGCTGTGATCTTCTCCGCGAAGAGATGCGGCGAATACTCCGCTCCCTGCTCCCGCATCGCACGGTCCCAGGACGCGTTGTCGGTGCTGCGGCCCATCGAGGTCGTATTCCATAGCGAGGCGTGGGTCACGATGGCTTTGAACCGGTCGCCCGTATGCCCGGCAACCCAGTTAGCCATGAAGCCGCCGTAGGAACCGCCAGCGAACGCCTGCTTGGTTTCGTCGATGTCTGCCCGCTGGATGGTGGCGTCAGTGAGCGCCATGATGTCCGTGTACGGGGTTCCGCCGAGCTGCTGCTGGCCACGGTCGATCATCGCCTGGCCATAGCCGGTCGAGATAGCCGGGTCCGGCAGAAGGACCGCGAAGCCCGCGGCGACAAACGGTGCCGGGTTCCAGCGGTAGGTGAACGCGTTCCACGAACCCCACGGTCCGCCGTGTGCGAACACGATGAGCGGGTGAGGGCCGCTACCTTCCGGCAACCGTAGCCACGCGCGGATCTCGGTTCCGTCCTCCGCTGTTGCCGTGATGTTTTCTGTACGGCCCGGCTGATCCGTTGCATCAGCTGGGTTAGCGAGTTCCTCGACCGTGACCTCAGCCGTGTTTTCTGCTGCTCCGGCGTCGCTCGGTAGCCCGATGCGCACCGGATGCGGTGCAACAGAGATCCCGTTACGCAATGAAATCAAGGCGGGCGCTTCATCCCCGCTTACCGAGCGGTCCGCGGCACCCACACGTGCCAGGCCAGTGAAAACCTCGCCGGTACCTGGGCCGCCGGCGATGCGCTGCGGCGCGGCATCGGTCGCCGAACCGAACCATACGGAACCGCTACCGGCGTCATCGCTCGTTGCCGCGAGCTCGGAATTCGTGACCCAGATCGGAGCGACCCAGTGGTCCAGCTCCGGCCACAGCTCGGTGCGCTCACCGGTCGCGATATCCATGATGTGGGAGGTCGATCTCAGCGACTGCTGCGGGGTCCAATCACGGGCGCAGTTGAGAACAACCTTGGCTGAATCAGGAGAAATATCGACCAGGCTGAGGTGATGACCAGGAACCGTGTCGACGTCGGTAAGCATGGTCTTCTCACCCGTAGCGACATCGATGCGCCACAACTGCGTGCCCGTGATGAGATCAGCGACGTTGACCTCGATCGCTGCGAGAATGAACGAGGCATCCGGGGCCGCCTTCCACGAAAGCAATCGCCCCTTCGGCATCCGTACAACACGCCAGGAGAGCAGCGAATCCGCTCCCTCAGCGGCGTCGTTGTTCTCGCTAGTGTCGTTGCCCTTGCTATCCGCCTCGCTGTCTTCGCCAGCGGTGTCCTTGCTGACAGCGTCCTTGCTAGCCGCCTCGGCGGCTTTCTTGAGGCGAGCGTTCTTCTCATGTTCAGAGGCGGCTGCCTCGATGTTTTCGGGCAACTCAGCCACCAGGATCACGTCCGTTGCAGGCCCAAGATCGCTCGCCCAATAACGCGAAGGGAACGCGGAATGAAGGATCCCGGACACATGCATCGTGGAGCGGCTACGCGAATACTCTGCGTGCTCCGCTTCAGTGCTCGCCTGCGAATGCATACCCGCTTGAGCGAACAGTGTGCTCTTACTGACCTGCAAGCTACGGAACCCACCCGGACGCGAGCCAAGCAACAATGGGGAAGCAGACGCCTGCGGAAGGTGCCATATGCAACTGCCGGCCTTCGCGCCCTCAGGGTTGGACGCCATATAAAACAAGCGACCCCGCGCATCCAAGACGGGGCTTGATGCGCCCTTCTCGTGGCGGGTCAAAGTACGGGGTTGTGTTGAACCCTTCGGGAGTTCAACGATCTGGCTCTGCCAGCCGGTGCCATCGGCATCCAGCTGTTGGACGGTGGCGACGACGCGTCCGTTAGCGCTGGCTTCAAGGCCCGTGACGCGTGTTGCGTTGAGAAGTGTCTGAAGGGTTTGATTCATAGTTTCGAGGCTACCGCGCATCAAGGGCGCGTGTCAGCAACCGGTGTCAGCAGCTGCAGGCGCGAAAACATGCGTTCGGGATAGACCGGCCCGCGGGGTGCGCGGGCAAGCTCCTCCGGTGGGACCGGGGCATAGACGTGTAGCGGGATGTCCGCATCGGCTAACACATCGACCATGTGCGCGAACCGCTGTATCGCGTTGCGCGTCATACTTTCAGGCGCGGGGACCTCCCGGAGGACCCAGGTCGAATAGTCATCGGCGAGCGCGAGCAGATCTGCTGGGGAAATGCTGCCTTCGCATAAGTATTCCCAGGTTGTGTCTAGTGTGGCGTTTTCTGAGTCCGTGCTGTCTAGGCTGGTGGGGTTGACGGTCAGGGTGCGTGCAGTCCCGGGTAGCGGGATGGTTGCGCTGCTTGTTGTGGTGTTGCCTGTTGTGGTGCCGGTGGCTGGGGATGAGGCGGGGCTGTTGACGATGGTCCAGGTGCCCGCTGCGAAGCCGGTAGCTTGGTGCGGGCTTGGCTGGTGCTGGTTTGGGTGAGGCGGGATTGTGTGGTGTTGGAGCGCGCGGTAGTCCTGTGGATGCGTGAGGGTTAGGACCTCGAGGTTTTCATGGATGTGGCGTGCTGCGGGGCCGAGCGCGTCAGCGATCATGGGGTCGTCGTGACCGTTACCGGGCGCGGCGTTGGATGTTGTGAAGAGTGCGATGTCGTGCTCGGCGAGGATGCTGAGTGCGCGGCGCAGCATGACGGCGTCGGCGACATCGTGGACGTGGAATTCATCGATGAAGATCACGGTGTTGGCTGCTACGACGTCGGTGACGGCTTGCGCGAAGGCGTGCCCGTTGGTGTGCATGCTGTGGGTTAACGCGCGGAAGAACGCGGTCAAATGCATCCGCAGGGTTGCTGCGGGGGCGTTGCGGAGGATGCTGTCGATGAGCCAGGTCTTACCGCGTCCGACCTCGCCCACAAGGTAGACCCCCGAACGGTGCGAGCCCAGGATTGTGTGGGCTGCGCTTATCTGGTGTGGATCGAGTGCAACGCCACGGCTTTCAGATGCCCGGCTGGTCGCGGCGAGCGCGGCGTCGAGTGAGGCCCAGCCGAGACGTTCGTATAGAGGGCTCGGCGGGGCAGGCATGGTTTCTTGCTGAGAAGGGGTGTTGTCCGGAGAGGTCGGGGTAGCGCTATCGAGGGGTTGAAGGGGCATGGTCCCTATTGTCTCCGATGGGGCAGAACGTGTGTGTAACGCAAGCGCGCAGAGGTTAGGGCGGGTGTGCGGTTCAAACTGTCAGGGGGTATTCTTAAGGTCTTCCTATCGAACACATGTTCGAATCTCGTTGTGTGAGGTTCCGCTTCCCAGGCCCCGCACATCCAGCGTTGCGGCCGAGCCAGCTCACAGGCGGCCGGTGAGAAGTAGGAAACATGAGTATGTTCACCCAATCTGTGGAATTGCGTTGTGACGAGCAGGGCGCGCCGAGTGCCGTGCTGTGGCAAGGGCGCACATGGACGGTGTGCGCAGAGCCCGTGAAGTGGTTTGAGCGTAGGGCCTGGTGGGAGGAGGACCCTAGAGCCGTTAAAGGTTCTGGACCCGGGACTGTTGATCATTTGGTGTGGCAGTTGCAGGTGCAGTTGAACCCAAGTTCTGAGCCGCAGACAATGTATGTTTCTCAGCACTGCGCAACGGGCCGGTGGCGGCTGATCAATGTTGAACTGCCTTCGCAGCCTTTACAACGTAGCGCGTAGAGAAGGCAGTCGCTTAAGCGTATGAAGGGAAAAGTGGGTTTCCCGCATCTGCATGTTTCTACCGCGTATAGCACCCACTACGGGGTTGACCGGCCAGAGAAGTTAGTGGAACAGGCTGCAGCTGATGGTGCTTGGGCTCTAGCGTGCACTGACCGCGACGGGCTATACGGGGCTATCAAACATGTTGCGGCGTGCATCGAGCATGGGGTCACCCCGATTCTGGGCGTAGATCTTGCTCTGCTCGAAAGCACGAGCGTTTCTGGCGCGAGCATCGCAGACGAAGAAAATATCGTAGGCGGGGCGAGCACCGCAGCTGGGGTGAACAGTGCCGGCGAGGTGAGCGTTGCAGGTCGGATTGTTGTGCTCGCCCGTGGTTCCTCGGAGGGGTATTCGGCGCTGGTTCGGCTCGTGTCGGTAGCGCATCAGCGGGGGAGAGAAGCCCACGGGATTGTGGGGGTGAGCCGGCTTGATGTGCGCCAAGCAGTACTCGGGCCCGATGGCTATGTACGCCTCAGTGTGCTCCTAGGGCCTGACTCGGATGTGGGCCATGCCGCGTATCGTCGCCGCTATGCGCACATGCGGCGCCGGCTTAAAGCATGGCAGGACACACTCCATACCGATGCGTTGTTTATAGAACTGGTGAGCCACATGTCCCGGCCCGGGCAGCGCTGTAGCCACGCGCATGCTCTACGGATGTGGAAAGCCGCCCGCGAAAGCCGTATGGAAGCGGTTGTGACGAACGCGGTGCGGTATGCGACCCCGGACGGCGCCGCCACCGCCGATGTTGTGGACGCGGTGCGCCTGATGAGCCCACTAGGTTCTGTTACCGCACCGAAAGGCACCGTTCCCGCGGTGAGCGCTGCCCGCGGTGAGAGCCCGCAAGTCAACGGGCAAGGATGGCTCAAGCCAAGCGCCCAGATGCACGAGGTGGCTGCCGAGCTGGCCTCGGCCGCGGGGCTAGGGTCCCAGGGGGCCGAGCAGTTGCTGCGCTCAACGCAACGGTGTGCGTCTCTGAGCGCGCTTGATCCGGTCAAACATATGGGCTGGGGAACCCCGGTTGTTCCTGAGGCGCACGTGATCGGGATTAGGCACAACCCGATGCTTGAATTACGGCAACGGTGCCTGGCGAGCCTCGAACGGTTATTCGCTCCAGGCGGCGAAGCTGTTCTGCATCATTCACCGGCGCGCGCTGAACGGATGCGTCAGCGTGCCCTGGACGTCCTGGAGCATGAACTGGGCATCATCGAAGAGCTCGGGTTTGCAAGCTATTTCCTCACCGTCGCCGCGGCTACCGACATCATCCACGGCATGGGGGTCAGGGCCGCCGCGCGAGGCTCAGGCGCATCGAGCCTTGTGGTGTACCTCTTAGGGATATCGCATGTGAACCCGCTTGAACATGACCTGATCTTTGAACGTTTCCTCTCACGGGAACGAGCAAGCCTGCCGGATATCGATGTGGATGTTGAATCCGCTCAACGTCACGCGGTCTATAGGGAACTGTTCAAACGCTTCGGTGAAGACCGCACCACGCTCATGTCGATGCAGAACGCCTACAGGGCAAGGGGAGCGGTCCGCGATGCAGGCTATGCGCTCGGCATGGAAAGCGACGATATCGACCGAGCAGCTAAGAGCCTGTGGCGGCTGAACGCCTCGAACGTGCGGGACGCGGTTGCGAAAATGCCGGAGCTCGCCCCGCTCGCGCACCGGCTTGAAGCTGAACGCCAAACCGGTAACAACCGGTGGGACTTACTCGTCGATCTCACAGAGCGGCTTGACCGGTTGCCTCGCCACATCTCAATGCACCCGTGCGGGGTGATCCTTTCAGACAGTTCCTTATTAGACCGGACCCCGGTCCAGCCCTCCGGTATGGGGCTGGCTATGAGCCAATTCGATAAACACGACATGGACCACATGGGGCTCATCAAACTCGATGTGCTCGGGGTCCGGATGCAGTCAGCAATCGCCTACACCCTCGAAGAAATCAAACGGATACACGGGGTAACGGATTCGGTCTATTTAGACCGGATTCCGTTCGATGATGAAGCCACTTTCCAGATGATCCGGACAACCAACACGCTGGGGGTTTTCCAAATCGAATCCCCAGGCCAGCGGGAACTCATCGGGAAGCTCGCCCCGACTGAACTCAACGACCTCATCATCGACATTTCCCTGTTCCGTCCAGGCCCGATGCAATCAGACATGGTCAAACCGTTCCTGGAACAACGTCACGGATTCCGGCACACGGAAGTCCCGCACCCGGATCTCGCCCCGATCTTGAAAGAAACCCACGGGGTTGTGGTGTTCCACGAACAAGTCCTGCGCATCATCGACCTCATGACAGGGTGCGGGCTCGCACGTGCTGACGTGTACCGGCGCTGGATCGGCAACCCTGAGCGGGAACCGGTCTTCGAAAAAACGTTCAGGCGCGATGCGCTCACGAAAGGGTATTCGGTCGACGTCATCGATGAAGTATGGTCCATCCTGGCCGCTTTCGGCTCCTTCGGATTCTGCAAAGCCCACGGAGCCGCGTTCGCCATCCCCACATATCAATCCGCGTGGCTGAAAACCCACCACCCAGAAGCGTTCATGGCCGCACTATTCGAACACGACCCGGGCATGTACCCGCAAAGGCTGCTCATCGCAGAAGCCCGCCGGCTCGGTATCCCGCTACTCCCGCTGGATGTCAACGCCTCGAGTACATCCTTCAAGCTTGAACGCATCCCCGAACACGCCCAAACACCGAGTGAACCAGTACCCGGGTATCGGGTGCGCGGAGATCTTGGCATCCGCATGTCCTGGACACTGGTCAGCGGACTCAGCACCCCTGAAGCCCAACGCTTAAGCGCCAACGCCCCCTACACATCAGTCGCAGACGTTCGTTCCCGCGCCCGCATCACTAAAGCCAGCATGGTCCGGTTAGCCCAACTCGGAGCACTCGACCGTTTCCTGACACCCGGTAGAGGAGGCAGAGCCGACCTCATTCACCACCTCGAAACCCAACGCAACACACCACAACGCGCGCACAAAGACCGACCCATCCCAGGCCAAGGCGCACTCGATCTAGGGGTGGACCTTGAAACCGCGGCGCTAGCACCGGTTATCCCTGATCCGACACCAGCCCAAAACGTCCGAACCGAACTCGACCTCACCGCCGCTGACATCAGCGGCCACATCATGGACGCCCACGCCTCCTATCTCGAAGCCATCGGCGCAACCCCATCCAACCGGCTTCTGGAACTACGCTCAGGGACCCGAGTCCTCGTCGCTGGGGTGCGTGTGGCAACTCAAACCCCGCCGATGCGTTCAGGGGAGAGGGTCGTCTTCATTAGCCTCGATGACGGGCACGGTTGCGCCGATATTTCCTTCTTCACCCAAGCGCAAAACGATGCCGGCCCGATCGTTTTCTCATCACGACTCATGCTCGTAGAAGGCACCACACGCCGCACCGGCCCGAGAGCCGTGAGCATCCAAGCGATCCGTGCATGGGACCTCCAAGAACCCATCACACCCGAAACCCCACCCGAAAAACTCCCACCGCAACCCGGCTACCTCGAAAACACCGCATACACGAAACAAACATGCCGCGCTTCACACTGAATAAGGACATAGAAACTCAACAGTGCCATAGAATGAGACATTGGCTGGTCGTGGCCTCGGTATGCCACTCACCATAAAGCCATAGAACAAGAAAGGCGGGCCACCATGGCTGATTCCCTGAACCTCACGATCGACGGACAAGCGCGGGAGGTGGAACAGGGAACAACTGGACTCGACCTGTTCAAAGACCAGAAAACCACCGTAGTGATGCGCGTCAACGGTGAACTGTGGGACCTTCATCGCGAAGTGCCAGCCGACGCTGTCATCGAATCGGTGGACATCAGCAGCCCAGACGGACTCAACGTTCTACGCCACTCGACCGCCCACGTCATGGCTCAAGCCGTCCAGGAACTCTACCCGGAAGCTAAACTCGGCATCGGCCCCTACATCACCGACGGCTTCTACTTCGACTTCGACGTCGATGAACCCTTCACCCCGGAAGACCTCAAGGCTATTGAGAAGCGCATGCTGCGCATCGTGAACCAGACCCAGTCTTTCCGCCGCGAAACCGTCACCGCTGAACAAGCACGCGCAGCACTCAAAGACGAGCCATACAAGCTCATCCTGCTCTCCAAAGCCGATGAAGCCGCAACCTCGGGCGAAGGCATGAGCGTTGAGATCGGTGAAGGCGAAATCACCCTCTACGACAACATCGACCGCAAGACCGGCGAAGTCATCTGGCGAGACCTCTGCCGCGGCCCGCACCTGCCGAACACCAAGATCATCTCCAACGCATTCGCGCTAACCCGTAGCGCGGCAGCATATTGGCTCGGCAACGAAAACAACAAACAGCTGCAACGTATCTACGGCACGGCGTGGCCAACCAAGCAGGAACTCAAGGAGTACCAAGAGCGCCTCGCAGAAGCCGAACGCCGCGACCACCGCCGCCTCGGAACCGAACTCGACCTGTTCTCCTTCCCGGATGAGCTCGGCTCCGGCCTGCCGGTGTTCCACGTCAAAGGCGGCATCATCAAACGCGAAATGGAAGACTACGTTCGCGACCGCCACGTGGCCGCAGGCTTCGATTACGTCGGCACCCCCCACATCTCACGTGCTGGCCTCTTCCACACCTCAGGGCATCTGCCGTACTACGCGGACACGATGTTCCCGCCGCTGACCGTGGACGCCGAGCACGATGACGACGGCAACGTGACCAAGCCGGGTCAGGAATACCGCCTCAAAGCGATGAACTGCCCGATGCACAACCTCATCTATAAGTCACGGGGCCGTTCCTACCGCGACCTGCCTCTGCGTCTGTTCGAGTTCGGGCACGTCTACCGGTACGAAAAGTCCGGCGTGATCCACGGGCTGACCCGCGTGCGCGGTTTCGCTCAAGACGACTCCCACTCCTACGTGACCAAGGAACAAGCACCGGAAGAGGTCCGCCACCTCATCGAATTCATGCTGTCCCTGCTACGGGACTTCGGTATGGATGATTACTATCTTGAGCTCTCAACCCGAGATGAGGACTCCGATAAGTTCATCGGTTCTCAAGAACAGTGGGAAGAAGCAACCCGCATCTTGGAGGAAGTCGCTGTCTCGACCGGTGTTGAGCTCGTCCCGGATCCAGGTGGGGCGGCGTTCTACGGGCCAAAGATCTCCGTCCAGGCGCGAGATGCGATCGGCCGCACATGGCAGATGGGCACGGTCCAGTACGATTTCAACCAGCCAGCCCGCTTCGAACTCGAATATCAGGCAGCTGACGGAACCCGGCAGGAACCAGTCATGATCCACGCCGCCAAATTCGGTTCGATTGAACGCTTCATGGGCGTGCTCACCGAGCACTACGCGGGTGCGTTCCCGGCATGGCTCGCCCCCGTTCAGGTGCGTGCGATCCCTGTTGCTGAGGTATTCAACGACTATCTCACCGAGATCGTCGAGCGTCTTAAAGCCGAGGGCATCCGCGCGGAACTCGATGACAGCCACGACAGGTTCCCCAAGAAGATCCGCAACGCGTCCAAGGAGAAGATCCCGTTCACCCTCATCGCAGGTGGGGAAGACCAAGAAGCCAACGCGGTCTCCTTCCGCTACCGTGACGGTTCGCAAGACAACCAGGTGCCTGTCGATGAAGCGATCGAACGCATCGTGAAGCACGTACGCGAACGGATCAACACCGATCATGCCTGAAACTGAGAACCCTCAATCAACCGCTCACACGGAAGCCGAGCACGATGCCGAGGTCACCGACGACTTCGAACTCGCTTCAGCACCAGACCGGCTGGGCCGGTTGTGGACCCCGTACCGTATGGCCTACGTCGAGAAGGGGCAGGACCAGGTCAAGGACGAGCACACGTGCCCGTTCTGTTCCGGGCCTCAACGCAGCGATGAAGACGCACTCATCGTCTATCGAGGCGAACATTGCTTCGTGAACCTCAACCTCTACCCATATAATCCGGGCCACATGATGGTGATCCCGTACCGCCACGTCCCGATGTACACCGACATCACAGCGGAAGAAACAGCTGAGATGGGCGAGCTTGCCCAGAAAGCGATGCGCGTGCTGGCCCACGTTTCGGGCCCTGACGGTTTTAATCTCGGCATGAATCAGGGCCAAGCCGGAGGTGCCGGTATCGCCGCGCACCTGCATCAGCACGTGATCCCGCGTTGGGGTGGGGACACGAACTTCTTCCCGATCATCGCTGAATCCAAAGCGATCCCAGTGGTGTTAGGGGATACGCTGCGGCTCATGAAGCAAGGCTGGGGCGAGGTCACCTAGGCATGTTGGACCGGTACGCGCGCGGGTTTTTCACGGCTCTGTTCCGTCCGCTCGTGAAAGTCCTAGCGCGGGTAGGCGCGACACCGAACCTGGTCACGGTACTGGGCTCGGTGGGCGCGGCCGTGTCCGCGGTCGCGCTCTACAGTTGGGGTCAACTGTTCTGGGGCACTGTTGCCATCACGTTGTTCATTTTCTCTGACATGGTCGATGGCCAACTCGCCCGGCACCTCGACAACCAAGCCGAATCTGGGGTAGGTCAGCCGCGCTCACACACCGAACGAGCGCTAGGGAACTTCCTCGATTCTTCCCTCGACCGGCTCGTGGATTTCACGATCTTCGGAACGCTCGCGTTCTGGTGGTTCACAGGTGGCGCGCGCCCGATGTTCGGCGCAGCAGCACTGACCCTTTTGAGCCTTGGTGGGCTCGTCTCTTATGTGCGGGCTAAGGCTGAATCGCTTGGTTTCGATGCTTCGGTCGGTTTCGTGGAGCGTTCGGAGCGTCTCGTTGTCGTGCTTGTCCTCACCGGTTTCACCGGCCTGGGATTGAATCCGTGGTGGTGGTTCGGGGGAGTCGTAGCTGTATGTATTGGCTCGGTCGTGACTCTTATTCAGCGTATTTCCAGATGTGTCGCAACCGCTCAGCGTGTGCACGGTGTGACAGATACGATGAACTAGGGTTTGGCCGATACCAGCCGTTGTTTTCCCTTCCACTCAATTTCGATGACCGAAAGGTATTGTTCGCGTGAACACTCAACCGTCCCAGCAGGCCTCCCGCGTCCGTCGTGGGCTTGCTGACCATCTGACTGGCGGCGTCATCATGGACGTCGTGACCCCTGAACAGGCTCGCATCGCTGAAGCCGCAGGCGCTAAGGCTGTCATGGCTTTGGAGCGTGTACCTGCCGATATCCGCGCTCAGGGCGGTATTTCTCGGGCATCGGATCCTGACATGATCGTTGGTATTCAGGAAGCCGTATCGATTCCAGTGATGGCGAAGGTACGCATCGGGCACTTCGTTGAGGCCCAGGTTCTTGAAGCCCTCGACATCGACTTCATCGACGAGTCCGAGGTTCTTTCCCCAGCTGACTACGAGAACCACGTGGACAAGTTCGCGTTCAAGGCACCATTCGTGTGTGGCGCGACGAACCTCGGTGAGGCTTTGCGCCGCATCAACGAGGGTGCTGCGATGATCCGCTCCAAAGGTGAAGCCGGAACCGGCGATGTCTCGAACGCGACCGGCCACATGCGTAAGATCCGCGCGGAAATCAACCGCCTGACTTCGATGGCTGAGGACGAACTGTTCGTTGCCGCGAAAGAACTGCAGGCGCCCTACGATCTCGTCGTTGAGGTCGCCCGCGAAGGAAAGCTGCCGGTGCCCTTGTTGACCGCAGGCGGTATCGCAACCCCAGCAGACGCAGCCATGATGATGCAGCTCGGTGCCGAAGGCGTGTTCGTGGGCTCCGGCATCTTCAAGTCCGGTAACCCTGAGGCTCGCGCCGCCGCTGTGGTCAAGGCGACCGCCAACTACAACGACCCGAAGGTGATCGCTGACGTATCCCGTGGTCTCGGCGAAGCAATGGTCGGCCTCAACGTAGATGAGATCCCAGTGCACCACCGCCTCGAAGACCGCGGCTGGTAGCACACACACGCCAAGCGCGCCCTTCGTCATATCGAAATGGTGTGGGTGGATGAAGTTCGTAACGTTCTGCATCTACCCACACCATTCTTTGTTCTCGACTCTGGTCTAGCCGGCTTTTATGCCTTCAGCCCGCGGCGTTCAAGCAGAGGCTCGATGCGGGCATCGCGTCCACGGAATGCGCGATAGCTTTCCAGTGCGTCGCGCGTGTTACCGCGGCTCAAGAACTCCTCACGGAACAGCTGGCCAGCGGCACGGATGTCCTCTTGCTCCTTGAACCATTCGACCGCATCGGCGTCAAGGATCTCGGACCAGATGTAGCAGTAGTAACCTGCCGAATAACCGCCAGCGAAGATGTGCTGGAAGTAGCCGGTCTTGTAGCGAGACTCGATCGAGTCCGGGTTGAAGCCAGCATCACGCAATGCTGAGTCTTCGAACCCGGCCGGGTCAGCCTCGACGTCGGTACCGGTGCGCTGGTGCCACGCGAGGTCTAGAATCGATGCGGCGAGGTATTCGCTCGTCGAGAAGCCTTCGCCCCACGTGCTGGTCGCGGTGAGTTTTTCGATCTGATCGGCAGGAAGCGGTTCACCCGTGTGTGCGTGCTTGGTGTAGTGCGGAAGAATCTTGGGGTGTACTGTCCACATCTCGTTGACCTGGGACGGGAACTCGACGATGTCGCGCCCAACGTTGGTGCCCGCCAAAGAAGGGTAGTGTGCGGCACTCAGCAGGCCGTGGAGCGCATGCCCGAACTCGTGGAATAGTGTGTTGACCTCATCCCACGTGCACAATGCAGGGTTCCCGCCGGTTGGCTTAGGGATGTTCAGCGTATTGCAGATGATCGGGCGTGAACCGGTTGCGGTAGCACCTTGGGCAAGCTCATTCATCCATGCCCCACCACGCTTGGTGTCGCGGGCGAAGAAATCGCCCACGAACAGCCCGACGGCATCCCCGTTCTCCTCGATAACTTCCCAAATCCGGGCATCCGGGTGAGGAAGCGGAAGGTCGTGGCGTTCCGTGAACCTCAGCCCATAGACCAATCCAGCGGCACGGAAAACGCCTTCAGTCAGAACTGTGTCGAGTTCAAGGTGCTGTTGCAACAGTTCCGCGTCGACCCCATCGGACTGCGAGCCAACAAGACTCAGCCCGCGTGCGCGATCCCACGGTGCCACAGGAGCCTCGGGGGACAGAGGCTCGAGGCCGAGCGCTTCAGCGATCCGCGCATCCTCGGCGGCCGCGTTCGCGAGCGCAGGCTTAGCCAACTGCGCCAACAGATCGTTGATAGCCGAAACCGAGGTTTCCGACCGCAGAGACAGAATCTCTTCTGCATGCGTCTCAAAACCGAGCAAGCGTGCGCGCTCTACGCGCAATGCCGCGATCTGCGCGGCGATCGTAGAGCTCTTGCCGTCAGATGCACGCTGAGACGATGCCTCGTGCAACTTCTTGCGGCCTTCAGCGGTGGTCAGGATCGCTTCATCAGGTTGAACGGTTGGCAACACGAGCGAGATACGGTGGCCTTCCGCTCCCGCGGCCTGAGCTGCGGCGCGGGTCGCTTCAAGTCGGGCAGGGGAGAGGCCCGTAGCTTCCGCCTCCGTGAGGGCAGGCGCTGCATCCACGAGGTTCTGCATCGCGAGGCGACCGAACTCTGTCTGTAAATCGGTGAGCTTCGCGTTCAAGGCCTTGAGCTTTTCCTGGCCCTCAGCGTCCAGTTCCGCGCCGCTCGCGCGGAAGGATCGCATCGTGACCTCAACGAGGCGTGCCTGTTCGCCTTCAAGCGCGCCCGCATCGACCTGCTGCATCCGGGCGTACAGGCCAGGGTAGAGCGTCATTGCGTCCTGATGCGCTGCGACCATAGCCGTAACTTCAGCCTCGATAGCCTGGATTTCTTCCGTGGCATCAGCTGAGAACAGGTGGAACGCGACCGCCGTTGCACGATCAAGGGCTTCGCTTGAGAGCTCAAAAGCCTCGAACGTGTTGGTGAAGTCCGCCTCGTGCGGATCATTGACAATGGCCGCGACGGCTTTCTCTTGAGCCTCGATTCCGGCACGCACCGAGCTGCGCAACAGATCCGGGGTCACGGTAGAGAAATCAGGGAAGTTGTAATCAAGCCCGCTAGGCTCCGTAAGACAAGTCATGAAAAGACTCTTTCACACTAAGTACATCGACGCCATGCCGAGTAACGGCGCTACGGTGAGGGCAGGCTATAGAATGGTCTGACGCTAGAACTAACTGACATAGGGACGGAAGAACTATGGCTGGCCACTCCAAATGGGCGACAACCAAGCACAAGAAAGCTGCGTTGGATGCGAAGCGTGCGAAAGCTTTCGCGCAGTTCATCAAGAAGATCGAGGTTGCCGCGCGTGCTGGTGGTCCGGACCTAGAAGGTAACCCGGCTCTTGAAGTCGCCGTGAACAAGGCGAAGAAGAACTCCGTTCCTAACGACAACATCGACCGTGCGATCAAGCGTGGTGCCGGGCTGACTGGTGAGGTCATTGACTACACCGAGATCATGTATGAGGCACGCGGTCCGCAGGGCTCGGCTCTCTTGGTGCACTGCCTGACCGATAACCGCAACCGCGCGGCCTCTGAGACTCGCGTGGCGATCACCCGTAACGGTGGCACGATCGCCGACCCGGGTTCGGTCAACTACCTTTTCAACCGTAAGGGTGTCGTGGTGGTCCCTGAGGCTGATCACACCGAGGATTCCCTCATGGAGGTTGTCCTCATGGCTGATGTTGATGCCGAGGAGATCACCAAGGTCGGCGATTCTTTCACCATCGTTTCGGAGCCTTCGGAGCTGCAGTCAGTTGCTCACGCGCTGGATGAAGCCGGTGTCGAATACAGCTCTGATGAAGTCGAGTACGTGCCGACGATGAAGGTTGAGCTGGATGTGGATGCGGCCCGCACGTTCGTCAAACTTGAGGAAGCGCTCGAGGAGCTCGATGACGTGCAGGCCGTGTACTCGAATGTCGATATGACGCCTGAGGTCATTGAGGCGCTAGGCGAGGAGTAGAGACTGTTGCATTCGGTTCGCGTAACGGCTTCCGAGGTGGTTGGTGCGTGCGCGTAGCAGGAGTTGATCCAGGGCTGACCCGTTGCGGGTTGGCCCTGGTTTCTGTTGGTACTGACCGCACAGCAACGCTCGAGGACGTGCGGGTGATCGGTTCCCCGTCTGAGGTTGCCTTGGACCACCGTCTGCTCACGATTTCTGAGCGGATTGATGAGTGGCTGGATGAATTCCGGCCTGATGCTTTGGCGATTGAGCGCGTCTTCACTTACACGAACGTCTCTACGGTGATGGGTACCGCCCAGGCGATGGGCGTGATCATTGCCGCTGCCGCGCGCCGCGGCATTCCGGTTGCCTTACACACCCCGACTGAGGTCAAAGCCGCTGTGACCGGTAGCGGCCAGGCTGATAAACAGCAAGTGGGGCGGATGGTGACCAAGATTCTGCGCCTAGCGGCCGCCCCGAAACCAGCCGATGCGGCCGATGCGATAGCGATCGCTCTGGCTCACGGGTGGCGTGGGGCTGACCCGGCATCCAAGGCGGCGGCTTCAGGATCGAATCAAAGTGGTGTGGCCCCAGCACAGCGAGCCTGGCTCAAGGCGCAGGCTCAGGCCGCTAATAATGCGGCGCGTGCGGAGTCTGCTTTGCGGGCGCGTGCACGTAAGCCGCGTGGTTGACCGTGCTGGCTCGTGAGCGCTGTGACACGGGGCGTATCTAACACACATACGGATAGTTCGAAGATATATTCGGATAGACTTCTCGTATCACTCTCCGTGTTTGTGGTGCTCTCTTATGTGTGAGGCGTGCCGTCGGCGCGCTGTTATGTCCGTGAAAGGTTGTTCGTACCCATGATTTCTCAGCTTCGAGGCACCGTTACGACGTTGAACCTGAACTCGGTGGTTCTTGATGTGGGCGGAGTGGGCTACCTCGTCAACGCGGTTCCGCGGACGTTAGGGGAACTCACGGTAGGTCAAGAAGCCACTCTTCCAACGAGTTTGGTGGTGCGTGAAGATTCGATGACTCTCTACGGTTTCACTAGTGCACGTGACCGGGACGTTTTCGACATCATCACGAGCGTTTCAGGGATCGGCCCGAAACTGGGTTTAGCTATTTTGGCGGTTCACTCTGCAGAAGAGCTCGCCGCGGCTGTTCAGAACGAAGACACGAAAGCGCTGACCCGCGTTTCGGGTGTGGGCCCTAAATCGGCAAGCCGAATTATCCTTGAACTCAAGGGCAAGCTGACGCTCTCGGCGGATGCTACTGCCACTGCCGCCCCGGCCGCCCAGACCGAAGCCGAAGCGTTGGCTCAAGCCGCCGAGGCCCAAGTGGTCGAGGGTCTCACAGGCCTGGGGTGGACTGAGAAGGAAGCTAAGAAAGTTCTTGCAGCCACGCTCAAGGCACAACCGGAATTGGCCGGGGCCTCGGTTCCAGAGCTGTTGCGCGCTGCATTGCGGGGCGTGGGGGCCGGGACCGGAGTGCGCTCGTGAGCATGCCGGAACGGTCTTGAAACTACTGTTGAGAAGCTAGGGGAGAGGAACGCAGCAAGATGGCATCAGATTCCTCGCGCGGTCTGGTGGATGCCTCCGGAGAGCCGGAGGAACGCGCGCTCGAGGCTGCGATGCGGCCCAAGAACTTCGATGAATTCGTGGGCCAAGCACGTGTTCGCGAGCAACTTTCCCTCGTACTTGAATCCTCGAAGCTGCGTGAACGGGTTGCCGATCACGTTCTGCTCTCCGGGCCTCCAGGCTTGGGCAAGACGACGCTAGCCATGATCGTTGCCGCGGAGATGCAAGCACCGCTACGCATCAGCTCCGGTCCGGCAATCCAAAACGCAGGGGACCTGGCTGCGATCCTCTCTTCGCTATCTGAAGGCGAAGTTTTATTCCTGGATGAGATCCACCGTCTAGCCCGCCCAGCAGAGGAAATGCTCTACCTTGCGATGGAAGACTTTCGCGTCGACATCGTGGTCGGCAAGGGTGCTGGTGCCACAGCTATCCCATTGGATCTTCCTCCGTTCACTCTGGTGGGCGCGACCACGCGTGCCGGTCTTTTGCCGGGACCTCTGCGTGACCGTTTCGGGTTCACCGGCCACCTGGACTTCTATTCGGTTGAAGAACTTGAAATGGTTCTGCGGCGCTCGGCAGTCATGCTTGATGTGCGCTTGACCGATGACGGCTATCAGCAGATCGCTTCACGTTCACGCGGAACCCCGCGTATCGCTAACCGGCTCCTACGCCGTGTCAGGGACTGGTCGCTTGTACACCGCATCGAGCGGATCGATGCGGTTCAAGCCGCAGCGGCCCTGGACATGTATGACGTCGATGAACGTGGACTGGATCGGCTCGACCGTTCAGTTTTGCAAGCGTTGTGCACCAAATTCGGTGGCGGGCCCGTCGGCTTATCAACACTTGCGATCTCGGTGGGGGAGGAAACCGAAACCGTCGAGGAAGTAGCTGAGCCCTATCTTGTGCGCGAAGGCCTCCTCGGCCGAACCGCACGCGGACGAATAGCAACCCCAGCGGCATGGGCGCACCTAGGCCTGACTCCGCCGGAGGGTGCTCCTGGCGCCCTACCTTCGGGGGAGCAGGATCCCGGCGGGACTGCCCGCCTCATCTGAAGAATCGACCGAGCTGGAGAAAGCATTGGCCTATCTATTTCTGTCTTCCAGCAACCGACAGTGCCGTCCCAGAGTTACGGCGTGAGCTTGCAGTTACTACTCCTGCTTGCCGGGGTAGGTTAGGCTAGATCGGTGTTTTCCTTGCGCCTGCAATGCGCGCGCGAGGGTGTGCAGCGATATCGATAATGTGAATTGAGGATGCCACGTGATCTCCGCGCAGCAGATTTTGGCTGAAGGTCAGCAAGGACAGGCCGGGGGTATTAGCCCTCTTCTTTTGATCATGGGCCTCATGGTCATTTTCTTGGTCTTCACGATGTTCCGTAACCGCAAGCGGATGCAGCAAGCTCAGCAGGAACGTGAGACTAAGCTCGTCCCGGGTGCAGAAGTTATGACGACCGCCGGTATCTTCGGCACGGTCGTTGACACCTTCAAAGACGAGAACAAGGTGCTCTTGGAACTATCTCCAGGCAACCGTGTCATGTTCCACGTCCAAGCGATCGCTCAGTTCCCAGAAGACAACTCGACCCCTGAGGCTTCGCAAGAGGACAACCAGGGTGACCTCGACGGTTCGGAAGGCCCAGATAAGCGCTAAGAACCAGCAGCCCAGCGTTGCGAACCGATGCACTTCACACGCTGAGGCAGATACCTAGTCTTTATTCATTCATTGCTCACGTGTGAGAGAAACCTTTATGTCAACAACTAGCCCCAAGCGGCAGGCTCGTAGCGCACTGATCTGGCTCGCGGTGATCCACCTCGTGCTGATCGGTGTGCTCATCGGTGGTGTTGTCGCAGGAAAAACTGGTGCGCTTCCTAAGCTTGCGCTGGACCTTGAGGGCGGTACCGAGATGGTGCTGACCCCTAAACTGGATGACCCGAACAAGCAGGTCACTTCCGAGCAGCTTCAGCAAGCGGTCGAGATCATTCGTCAACGCGTTGATGGCACTGGTGTTGCTGAAGCTGAGGTCACCACCCAGAACAACCAGAACATCGTGGTTGCGATGCCTGGCATCCCAGATGAGAAGACACGTAACCTCATCAAGTCTTCCGCGCAGATGCAGTTCCGGCCGGTGATCGCGGCGAACCAAGACATCACGGCGACGCCAAAGAAGGACCTCACACCGATCAAAGACATCCCAAAGCCTGAGGGTAAACCGCAGAACGGCTCTGATGATCGGTGGGTCACCCCTGAGCTTTTGCGTAAGTTCCAGGCGTGGGATTGTGCCGCTGAGCTCAATAAGAAAGACCGCACGACGTTCAAGGCTGAAGAGCCAGCTATTGCGTGTGAGATGGACCCGCCGTTGCAGGCTAAGTACCTCTTGGGTCCGGTTGAGGTTTCCGGCTCTGACATCACCGATGCCGAGGCACGTCCTGAACAGAACTCGCAGGGCTTCACGACCGGTGGTTGGGAAGTTGCGTTGACGTTCAACAACAAGGGCGCTGCGGCGTTCAAGACGGTCACCCAGCGTTTGACGTCAGCTCAGCCGCCTAAGAACCAGTTCGCGATCGTGTTGGATGGCCGCGTGGTTTCGGCTCCGCAGTCGCTGGCCGTCATTTCCGATGGCCGCTCTTCGATCACGGGTAACTTCACTCAGGAATCGGCTCAAGAACTCGCCGAGCAGCTGCGTTACGGTGCCTTGCCGATGAGCTTCAACATCCCGACCGAAACCCAGGTTTCGGCCAAGCTCGGTGCTGATCAGCTCAAGTCCGGTATGATCGCCGGCTTGATCGGCCTGGTCTTGGTGGCTGTTTACTCCTTCTTCCAGTACCGCGTTTTGGGTCTGGTGACGATGGCCTCGCTCATCATCATGGGTACGCTGACCTATCTCGCGATTGTCTTGTTGGGTTGGGGCGCGAACTATCGGTTGTCTCTGGCTGGTGTTGCCGGCTTGATTGTCTCGATTGGTCTGACAGCTGACTCGTTCATCGTCTACTTTGAACGTATCCGTGATGAGTTGCGTGAAGGCCGCAGGCTCCAGCAGGCGATCGAAACCGGTTGGAAGCGTGCCCGCCGAACCATTCTGGCTTCTAAAGCGGTCAACATTCTGGCAGCCGTTGTTCTGTACTTTGTTGCTGTGGGTAACGTCAAGGGCTTCGCGTTCACCCTGGGCCTGACAGCTGTTGCGGATATTTTCGTGGTGTTCTTGTTCACGCACCCGATGTTGCAGTTGCTCAGCCGTATGCCTTTCTTCTCTGAAGGTCACAGGCTTTCCGGTCTGGATCCGCGCCTTTTGGGCGCTGAGCCGCTGTATGCCGGGGCGGGCCGAGTGCGTGTGCGCCGGCAGAGCGGTGAAGCGAAGCAGGCCGGCAAACACGGCGGCGGGGCTAACCGTGAGGCTCAGCGTCGCATGACGATCGCTGAGCGGCGCCGGGCTGAAGAGCTTGCTGCGCGCGAGAACGGTAGGAACGCAGATACACGCAAGGTAGAGGAGAACTGACGTGGCGAAGCTAGCAGCGTGGGGTAACGAGCTCTACTCCGGTAAGCGTTCGTATCCATTCATTGGCAAGCGCAAACTCTGGTTTGCTATCGCGCTCGTTCTGATCGTGCTTTCGGTCTTGGTTCCGGTTGTGCGTGGCGGTTTCAACCTGGGTATCGATTTCCGAGGTGGCAACGAGTTCCAGGTGGCCGAGGCTCACAAGACTGACCCTAAGCTCGGTGACGACGCCGCCGGCGAGGTCGTGCCGGATAAGAACGCACGGACGACGCATCTGGCTGCGACCACGATGCGCGTCCAGACTGACCCGCTCACCGGTCAGCAAGCCGACGACTTGAAGGAAGCACTCGCGAAAGCATACGAGACGGATGCTTCGAAGGTCTCTGTCTCAGCGATTGGCCCGACATGGGGCGCTGATGTCTCACGCCAAGCGGCGATCGGTTTGGTCGTGTTCATGGTCTTGGTTGCTTTGCTGATGGCGGTGTACTTCCGGACCTGGAAGATGTCGCTTGCCGCAATCGGCGGCCTGATCGTCGTCATGATCGTTACTGCCGGGATCTATGCTGCAGTCGGTTTCGAAGTGACACCGAGTGCGGTCATCGGTTTCTTGACGATTCTTAGCTACTGTCTCTATGACACCGTGGTGGTCTTCGACAAGATCCGTGAGAATACCTCTGACGCCTCCCTCAAGTACGTCATGACCTTCGAGGAGAAGGTCAACCGTGCTGTGAACCAGACCCTGGTTCGCTCGATCAACACCTCGGTCGTTGCGATCCTGCCAGTCGGCTCGATTCTGTTCATCGGTTATTGGTTGCTCGGCGCGGGCACGCTCGGTGACCTCGCGCTTGCGTTGTTCGTCGGCATCATCGTCTCGACGTTGTCCACCCTCTTCATCCAGGCACCGCTGTACTATCAGCTGCGCAAGAACGATGAAGAGATCAAGGAGCTCGACGCTGAGGTCCATGACAACCGCAAAGATTCAGAGGCAGCGCTGGCCTGATACGCGTATTCACCACTAGCTGGGAACGGTGCCGAACGCACCGCGTGACGGAACACCTCGTGAGACTCACCGGTTCACGAGGTGTTCCGTTACTGTTCTGTGGTCTAAACTGACCCAATCACCGTATTGTGTACATACAGCCAGGCCTTGCGCTTGGTAGCAGAGGAGGAATCGCTGCCATGGCGCAACAGCGAGTGGGTGAACAGCAACCAAGGCGGGGAAGGTCGCTTTCGCGTCTGATCCGTTTCTCAGGCCGGTCAACGTTTCCGGCGGCCCCTCCCATCCTTGAGCCCCTGCTACGTACCGTGCGTGCGCAACATCCGGAAGAAGATCTTTCACTCATTACACGCGCCTACGATGTGGCTGCACGTTGGCACGAAGGCGTGAAGCGGAAATCCGGGGATCCCTACATCACCCACCCTGTGGCGGTCGCAACGATCCTTGCGGAGATGGGGCTCACTGGCCCTACGCTGGCGGCGGCGCTGTTGCATGACACGGTCGAGGACACCGAATATTCGCTTGAAGCACTGCGCAAGGACTTCGGCGATGAGATCGCTCTGCTCGTGGACGGGGTCACCAAACTCGATAAGGTCACCTACGGCGAGGCCGCTCAGGCAGAGACGGTCCGGAAGATGATCGTCGCGATGTCCCAAGACATCCGTGTACTCATGATCAAGCTTGCCGACCGAATGCATAACGCCCGCACATGGCGTTACGTCAACCCTGAATCGGCGTCCCGTAAAGCCCGGGAAACCCTCGAGATATACGCTCCGTTGGCCCACCGTTTGGGGATGAACACCGTCAAGTGGGAGCTTGAGGATCTTTCTTTCGCGGTTTTGCACCCGAAAGTGTATGAAGAGATCGTGCGCATGGTGGGCGCCCGCACGCCTGAACGTGAACGGTATCTTTCCGAAGTTCGGCAAGCGATCGAGGCGAATCTCTCTGAAGAGAAGATCAACGCGGTCATCACGGGCCGGCCTAAACACTATTACTCGGTCTATCACAAGATGGTAGTCCGGAAGAAAGAATTCAACGAGATCCACGACCTCATGGGTGTTCGGATCCTGGTTGACTCCGTCAAAGACTGCTACGCGGTCTTGGGCATCATCCATTCGCATTGGAACCCGCTTCCCGGCAGGTTCAAGGACTACATTGCGATGCCTAAGTTCAACATGTATCAGTCCTTGCATACCTCCGTGATCGGTCCCGGCGGCCGTCCCGTCGAGGTGCAGATCCGCACCCACGAAATGCATAAGCGTGCCGAATACGGTGTAGCCGCACACTGGAAATACAAGCAAGGCTCTGCAGAGAACGATAAAGAAACCAACATCAACTGGCTCAACCGGTTGGTGGCCTGGCAGAAAGACACTGAGGATCCAGATGAGTTCCTCGATTCCTTGCGTTATGTCATCAACTCCGCTGAAGTCTATGTCTTCACCCCGGCCGGTGAGGTGCGTTCGCTGCCACTGGGTTCCACACCCGTGGATTTCGCCTACGCGGTCCACACGGATGTGGGGCACAGGGCCGTTGGCGCTAAAGTCAATGGGAAACTTGTTCCGTTGCATACACCGCTCAACAATGGCGATCAGGTTGAAATACTGACCTCGAAGGCAGAAAACGCCGGCCCGTCACGCCATTGGCAAGACTTTGTCGCCTCACCACGAGCCCGCACCAAGATTCGGCAATGGTTCTCCAAGGAGCGCCGCGAGGAAGCGATAGAAAAAGGCCAGGATCTGCTCTCTAAAGCGATTCGTAAGGCTGGGCTCCCGCTCCAGAAGCTCATGACGGCAGAGATCCTCACAGCGGTTGCGAAAGAGCTTCACTACAACGACATCACTGGTCTGTACGCGGGCCTGGGCGAAGGCCACGTCTCTTCCAAGAACGTGATGGAGCACATCACGAGCCTGACGGGAGAACCCGAGGTAGCTCAGCCTGAACCAGGCATGAACTTCACCTCGGACCAAAACCAGACGCGCGGCTCACAGCCGAGCTCTTCCGGGGTTATCGTCCAGGGCTCACGTGATGTTGTGGCTAAGCTGGGCCCGTGTTGCTCGCCGGTGCCACCGGATGCGATCAAAGGCTTTGTAACACGCGGCTCGGGCGTCACGGTACACCGTTCAGCGTGCCCGAACATCGCTAATCTGAGCGGTCCTGAAGCCGAGCGGATTGTCGATGTCGCGTGGGATCCTCGTTCCCACACCGTATTCACGGTAGAGATCCAGGTTGAGGCACTCGACCGGCACTCGCTTTTGAGCGACGTCACCAAAGTGCTCTCGGAGAACCACGTCAATATCTTGTCTGCGAACCTGTGGACCACCAAGGACCGGACCGCGATTTCACGTTTCCGTTTCCAGCTGGGGGAGCCGGACTTCATGAGCCATATCTTCGCTGCAATCCGCCGGATTGAAGGCGTCTATGATGTCAGCCGGGTGCTAGGTGGGGCCTCAGAAGAGCGGCGCTAATCTCCCGCAACCGCCGCCGCACGAGGGTCTGACGCTTTGTACCTAAACGAGCGAATCGATCGCTACCGTCCAACAAGCGGTCCATATCGACTGGCTTGATGTCTTCTAGCTCGAGAGTTTGTGTTACCTGATCCCCAACCGTTGGATTGGGATCCTTCAGGGTTCGTTGCCAGCCCATCGCGATACGTTCTGGAATATCACTGAGTAACCGAGCGACTCGAGGCGCTGGCACATCAGCATCGCGCGCAATCGCAGCCGTTAACTCGACAGCGACCGTCAACGGTGTCACGACCCTGACCCCTTCAACATATGCGATGTCTCGTTGGCTGAGGTTCAACGGATCGATATAAATATTGAGCCCACCAATGTTCCTGAAGCGTCTACTGTGCACGCGCGCCCGCACGTTGAGGCTCGTTGGCGGCTTGCCACCGAGCCACGCCCACAACGCAGTCTGGTGATCGAAGACCGTATTCTTGATGCCGTCTTCAGCCAAGGCCACTTGGAAACGGTAGAGTGCGGCCCACCGCACCATCGGACGGTGGCTGACCGATAAACGGGCATAGAGCGGGCCCACAACGTGGCGGATTAGGTCATCACGAAGAGCCGCCGCAAGCTCGGCTTCAGTGAGGTTCTCACGCATCGCATCCCATAAGGGAACCTCGCAGAGCCGGCTACGCGTGGCAGGTAGCGGTAGAAGATCTTTGCGAGGCGGTGGAAGATCAGGAAGAGGCAGGTCGCGATCATTCTGGGTTGGCGTCATGCATTCATGGTGCGTTCCAGCGTCCAGATACGACAAGGGCCCGGCGCTGTCCTGTGGACAACTCCAGGCCCTTGCGCTAGCGGAGATCTACCGGGGTAGGGAATCTCGAGCTACCTCAACATCTTCTTAGCCCAGTTCGGCAGCTGAACGCTTCACGGTCTCAAGCCACGCACGGCGTGCATCGAGCGCTTCCTGAGCCTTAGCGACCTTCCGCTGATCACCGCTTGCCTGGGCGCGCTCGAGGTCAGATTCCAAATCAGCGATCGCGTCTTCAAGCTGCTGCAACATCGAGTTCGAGCGAGCCTTCGTCTCCGGGTCAGTGCGGCGCCATTCGTCTTGCTCAGCTGAGCGAACAGCGTCTTCAACCTGGCGCAGGCCGGCTTCGATGCGGTGCATATCGGAACGTGGAACCTTGCCGGCAGCTTCCCAGCGGTCGCGGATCGAACCAAGTGCACGCTGTGCCTGCTTGAGGTCCTTCACTGGAAGGATCGCACGGGCCTCCTCCAGGAGGGCTTCCTTAACCTTGAGGTTTTCGGCGTACTCGGCGTCAATCTTATCGTTAGCCTTCTTACGTGCATTGAAGAACACGTCTTGGGCGGCACGGAAACGGGTCCACAACGCGTCATCGTCCTTACGCGATGCACGCGGTGCAGCCTTCCACTCGGACATGAGCTTGCGGTACTCGGCTGAGGTAGCACCCCAGTCAGTCGAGTTCTGCATGCTTTCGGCGCGGCTGATCAAGTCTTCCTTGATGCGCTTAGCTTCAGCATTGCGGTCATCGAGCTTGGAGAAGAAGGTGCGGCGGTTCTTATCGAATTTATTGCGTGCAGAGCGGAAACGCTTCCACAACTCGTCCTCGGTAGCGCGAGGCAAGCGGTGGCCGTTCTTCTGTGCGGCCTTCCACTCGTCGAAGAGTTCAGCCATGCGCTGCGATGCGCTCTTCCACTGAACCTGCTCGGCCGGTTTAGCGGCAAGGTCTTCGGCTTCTGAAACGATCTTCTCGCGGGCGGCTGTGGCTTCAGCGCGCAGCTGCTCAGCGTTGGCACGCTCGTGCTGGCGCAGGTTCTCGATCGCTACACGCAGGTTCTCGACACGGGACTCCAGCATCGCGATGTCGCCCACGACGTCGCGAGCTTTGACGCGCTCATCGATCGCGTTGAGGGCCTTCGGCATCTCAGCGGTTGGGGCTTTGGCTACAACGCGCTGTTCAAGCAACATGATCTCGCCCAGCAGCTCGTCGTATTTGCGTACAAAGTAGGCGAGTGCTTCATCTCCAGTCGCGTCAGGATATTGGCCCACTGCATGCTCATTGCCGTCAACGATCACGAACACATGACCGTCATCGGTGACTCGCGCAAACTTTCGTGCCTCTTCCAAGCTAGTGGCTGGCACCTGTGGGGCTGGGATCACCGTGTCCTTAGCGGTTTCCTTCCCTGCGATCATCGAAGGCGTAGGGGCCTTCGGGGTCGCTGGGGTTGGGGTGCTGCTTGGGGCTGGGTTCTGCTGTGCAGGCTGCGCATCTGTTGCGGATGCCTTCTCCGTGGCTTGCTGGGAGGTGTTCTCCTGTGCCGCGGTTTCCTGGGAGTGAGGCTGCTGTTCAGTCAACGGTCAACACTTTCGCTCAAGTTTTGAGACTGCCACGCCCACCGGGCCGTTGATGCCGGTGCATGGGAACGGTCCAGGGGAGAGGCACACACGTACGCACCAGATTCTACCCGGGTTTTAGCCTTGTGACATTAGTTCTGACGCAGTTGAGTGTGGACACTGAATTCTGGTGCGTTGCGCAACGCGCGTGCTCCCAGGTTCTTCCAGCTGGCTGCTGGCTTTAGAATGAGAGGCGTCTTGTGCACAGTCGTGCACGTGTGAGAGTTGCTTCCGCTGGTCAGTGCGTGAGCTGGTCAGTGCGCGAGTTTTGTTGTGAGGAGTCACGAGATCATGTCCCGTAAGTTGTCCCTAACTGGTTTTCCTGAATGGCTTCCGCAGGAGCGGATTGTGGAGAACCATGTTCTGGATACCTTGCGGGAAGTGTTTGAGCTTCACGGCTTCTCCAATATTGAAACCCGCGCTGTGGAGACGGTCGGGACGCTGCTGAACAAGGGTGAGATCGACAAAGAGGTCTATGGTGTCTCGCGTCTTGCTGACGAGTCACCTGCCAGCGTGAATGACCCGAACGCGCTTGCCCTGCACTTTGACCTGACGGTCCCGTTTGCCCGTTACGTTACGGATAACGCTGGCTACCTCACGTTTCCGTTCCGCCGCTATCAGATCCAGAAGGTGTGGCGTGGTGAACGGCCTCAGGATGGTCGTTTCCGTGAGTTCACTCAGGCGGATGTCGATGTTGTGGGCGATGGCGAACTCCCGTTGACCTATGACCTCGAGTTGGCGTTGGTGATGGCCGATGCGCTTGAGCGTTTGGAGCTGGGTGACTTCGAGGTGCGGGTCAACAACCGCAAGCTTTCCGAGGGCTTCTACCGCGGCATCGGCGTCGAGGATCCAGCGGCGGTATTGCGCGAGATCGACAAGCTCGAAAAGATCGGCGCTCAGAAGGTTCATGAGGCACTCACTGCTCAAGGGTTGAACGATGACCAGGCGCAGAAGGCGTTGAAGCTTGCCTCGATCAAGTCCGCGGACGCTTCTTTCGCCCACGAGGTTGAAGCCCTCGGGGTTGAACACGAGCTGTTGAACGAGGGACTTGCTGAGCTGAAGTCGTTGATCGAGGTCGCATCCAAGATCAAGCCTCACCGCATCGTCGCTGATCTCTCTATTGCCCGCGGCCTGGACTACTACACGGGCACTGTCTATGAGACGACATTGATCGGGCACGAATCCCTCGGTTCGATCTGCTCCGGTGGCCGCTACGAATCCCTAGCCACCAAGGGTAAGAAGAACTATCCAGGCGTTGGGCTCTCGATCGGGGTTTCCCGCCTTGTATCGCGTCTGCTTGCCACTGAGCATCTGGTGGCGCACCGTGCCGTCCCTACCGCGGTGCTCATGGCACTTCCAAGCGAGGATGATTTCGCTGAAGCCGTCGAAATCGCTGAAATGCTGCGCTCACGAGCAGTGGCGACCGAGATCATGGGTAAACCCGAGAAGTTCGGTAAACAGATCCGTCACGCTGACCGCCGAGGTATCCCGTACGTGTGGTTCATGTCCAAAGATGCTTCCGGCAACCGTGTGCACGAAGTCAAAGACATCCGTTCAGGTGAGCAGGTTACCGCCGACCCACACACCTGGATGCCGGCGCAAGTTGATCTTCGGCCCACGGTAGGCCCGAGCGCCGATGCCAGCTCGCGCTGATCAGCCATTAGACTGATTCGTAGTTAATTCATCACTGCCGACTAGGTTTCTCTGTAGACAACCGGCCCACCCCAGCGTGTACGTCGCCTAACACCGTGACGAGTGAACGTATAGCAAGGTGGACCGCTGAAAGGATTTCATCACCGTGCTCCGTACTCATGACGCCGGTTCCCTCAACGCCTCGCTCGTGGGGCAGACCGTGACGCTTGCTGGTTGGGTTGCTCGTCGCCGTGACCACGGCGGTGTCGCGTTCCTCGATCTGCGTGACGCCTCCGGTATTGCTCAGGTGGTTGTTCACGATGAGGAGACGTTCTCGCCACTGCGTAACGAGTTCGTTGTGAAAGTCACCGGTGAAGTCAAGGCACGCCCCGAGGGATCCGAGAACCCGAACCTCGCCTCCGGTGAGATCGAAGTTCATGCTGACACTCTTGAGGTTTTGAACGCTTCAGCAGCGTTGCCGTTCCAGGTTGACGAACACGTCGAGGTCGGCGAAGAGACCCGCCTGCAGTACCGCTACCTGGATTTGCGCCGCCCCAAGCCAGCCGCGAACTTGCGTTTGCGTTCCGAGGCCAATAAGGCTGCTCGTCGTGTGCTCGAGGAACGCAACTTCCTCGAGGTAGAGACCCCAACGATGACCCGTTCGACCCCAGAGGGAGCGCGCGACTTCATCGTTCCTGCGCGCCTTGCTCCAGGTAAGTGGTACGCGTTGCCGCAGTCGCCTCAGCTGTTCAAACAGCTACTGCAGGTCGGTGGCGTGGAGCGCTACTATCAGCTGGCGCGTTGCTACCGTGACGAAGATTTCCGTGCAGACCGCCAGCCTGAGTTCACCCAGCTGGACATCGAAGCATCCTTCGTTGACCAAGAAGACATCATCGCTTTGGGTGAGGCGATCGTGAAAGAACTGTGGAAGCTCATCGGCGTTGAAATTCAAACCCCGATCCCACGCATGACCTATCAGGAAGCGATGACCAAGTACGGCTCCGATAAGCCAGACTTGCGCTTCGATAACCCGATCACCGAACTCAAGGAGTTCTTCAAAGACACCGAATTCCGGGTGTTCCAGCAAGAATACGTCGGGGCCGTGGTCATGCCGGGTGGGGCGTCCCAGCCGCGCCGTCAGCTCGATGGCTGGCAAGAGTGGGCCAAGCAGCACGGCGGCAAAGGCCTAGCTTATGTATTGGTTCAAGAAGACGGTGAGCTCACTGGCCCCGTGGCTAAGAACCTCACCGACTTTGAGCGTGAGAACCTTGCTGCGAAGGTCGGCGCGAACCCTGGAGACTGCATTTTCTTCGGGGCTGGCCCAACCAACTCGACCCGTCAGCTTCTGGGGCAAGCCCGCGTCGAAATCGCGCACCGGACCGGCATGATCAAGGACGGCGACTGGGCGTTCGTCTGGGTTGTTGATGCCCCAATGTTCATGTCCACCGCTGAAGCTGTCGCTGAGGGCGATGTCGCGGTCGGCGAGGGTTCCTGGACCGCGGTCCACCACGCTTTCACTGCACCGAAGCCTGAGTTCCTCGACACGTTTGACACCGACCCAGGCTCGGCACTGACTAACGCATACGACATCGTGTGCAACGGCAACGAGATTGGCGGCGGATCGATCCGTATCCACCGCCGTGACGTTCAAGAACGCGTGTTCAAGGTCATGGGTGTGGATGAGAAAACACAGCAGGAGCAGTTCGGCTTCCTGCTGGAGGGGTTCAAGTACGGTGCGCCCCCACACGGCGGTATCGCTTTCGGTTGGGACCGCGTGGTCTCACTGCTAGCAGGTGAAACCTCGATCCGTGAAGTCATCGCGTTCCCGAAGACCGGCGGCGGATTCGATCCACTCACGGCAGCACCGGCGGAGATCACGCCTCAGCAGCGTAAAGAAGCCGGCGTGGACGCCAAGCCTGAAAAACAGAAGAAGGGCGCTACTGAGTCTGGTCAGTAAGTGTTGCCACTAGAGAGCGAGCTCGGCTGAGTCGATGATCAAGGTGACCGGTCCGTCGTTGGTGAGGTTGACCTCCATCTCGGCCCCGAACACGCCGGTTCCGACCTCTAAACCGAAACCACGAAGGGTAGCGGCGACCTCTTCATAGAGATCCACAGCAGCCTCAGGGCGGGCGGCCTTCGACCATGAAGGCCGCCTGCCCTTTCGCACATCCCCGTAGAGGGTGAAGTTACTGACCACGATGACCGGCGCCTGCGCGGTGACCGCGGACTTTTCGGCCTCCAGAATGCGAAGGTGCGCGATCTTCGAAGCGACAGCTGCGGCTTCGGCGTGTCCGTCATCGACCGCAACCCCGAGCAGAACCACAAGCCCCTGGCCTTCAAACTCGGCCACCACATGGCCCTCAACCACAACGCTTGCGTTCTTGACCCGCTGCACAACCGCGCGCATATCCAACCTCTCTACATCTCTTCGATAGAGCCCCGCCGTGAAGCAGCGGCGCCTTCAATACCTTGCCCTAAGCGTAACGGGACTGAGAACCGTAGTAGGCCTGTGAAGCGTAACGGCCCTAAGCCCGGGGAAGCCGGTGCCCGGGGCTAGGCTTGATAGCGATGGATCTTTTCTCTTCTGCCGACGATGACACCGATGATGACCGCGACCGTGATGAGGACCGCCCGCGCCCGCGTCCGCCTCTGGCTGTCCGGATGCGTCCTAAAACGATCGACGAGGTAGCGGGGCAGAAGCATTTGTTAGAGCCGGGCTCTCCGTTGCGTCAGCTTGCACAAAGCGATGGGGGCGGTCCCGCCGGGCTGAGCTCGCTCATCTTGTATGGACCTCCAGGGGTTGGTAAGACGACCTTGGCACATGTGATCGCCAACGGTCCGCATCGCACCTTCGTTGAGGTCTCAGCTATTTCTGCTGGGGTCAAAGATGTTCGGCAGGTGATGGATCAGGCTCGTGCTGACCGTTCGATGCGCGGCACCACGACAGTGCTGTTCCTCGATGAGATCCACCGTTTCAATAAGGCACAGCAAGATGCGTTGCTGCCCGGGGTTGAGAACGGTTGGGTCGTTTTGGTGGCCGCGACCACGGAGAACCCTTCATTCTCGGTCATCTCGCCGCTTTTATCTCGGTCCCTCCTGCTCAAACTCAAGCCGCTGGAGCGAGACGATGTGCGCCGTCTCTTGTTGCGGGCGCTTGAGAACCCTCGCGGGCTCGGGAACTCTGTTGAGTTACCCGAGGATGTCATGGATCAGCTCATCGACCTATCCGGCGGAGATGCTCGCCGTGCTCTGACAAGCCTTGAGGCGGCGGCCGCGGTTGCGCTGGAACGCGCCCGCCACGAAACGCAAGACTCCGACCAACAAGCAAACACGGTGCCTGTTGTGACCCGGGAAGACGCTGAACGCGCAGTCGATACCGCTCTGCGACGCTACGACAAACAAGGGGATAACCACTACGACACCGCGAGTGCTCTCATCAAGTCGATCCGCGGTTCCGACGTCGATGCGGCCTTGCACTATGCCGCGGTCATGATGGAGGCGGGGGAGGACCCACGCTTCCTCGCCCGCAGACTCGTGATCTCTGCATCGGAAGATATTGGGATGGCCGACCCAACAGCGTTGCAAACAGCTGTTGCCGCGGCGAACGCCGTACAGCTGATAGGCATGCCGGAGGCGCGCATCGTTCTCGCCCAAGCCGTGGTTCACTTAGCGAGCGCACCGAAATCAAATGCCGCCTACCGCGCGATCGATCGCGCTATCGCCGATGTGCGCGCAGGCAAGGGAAGCGGTGTTCCGGCGCACTTGCGCGACGCCCACTATTCAGGTGCTAAAGCGCTTGGTCACGGCAAAGGCTACGTGTACCCCCACGATCACGAACTCGGGGTTGTCCCGCAACAGTATGCGCCGGATGACCTGCAAGGTATCGACTATTACGAGCCGACCCAGCACGGATTCGAGCGAACCGTATCCCAGCGCATCGACTCGATTCGTTCAATCCTGCGCAACAACGGAGCATAGATTCAGTCTGGGCTGAGTTCGAATCGGAGCAGAGATCTTCTCATGACTTAAGTTCTGGTACTTAAGATCTGATAAGCTAGACCGTTGGCTGGCAAGCCGTCCATGTGAGCGTGCCCGATGGGGCCCACTCGGTACGTGAGGCGGTTGCAGATTCGAGGAAGCGGGTTCCCTCATCTCTCCACGTGACCGGAGGCCAGAACCATGAGCTCGCAGACATACGAAAGAGGACACATTCGTGGCCAATAATCGTCAACGCAACACCGTGCGTTTGTCCCGTGCCCTCGGCATCGCTTTGACGCCGAAGGCAGAGAAGTACATGGAGCGCCGTCCGTACGGCCCAGGTCAGCACGGCCGCGCGCGCCGCCGCCAGGACTCTGACTACGCAGTTCGCCTTCGTGAGAAGCAGCGCCTGCGTGCACAGTACGGCATTCGCGAAGCCCAGATGACCCGCGTCTTCGACGAGGCTCGCCGCGAGGCTGGCCTGACCGGTGAGAACCTGATTGAGCTGCTGGAAATGCGCCTCGATGCCCTGGTTCTGCGCGCTGGTTTCGCACGCACCATCCAGCAGGCACGCCAGCTGGTTGTTCACCGCCACATCCTGGTCAACGGCCAGATTGTTGACCGCCCATCCTTCCGCGTGAAGGAAGGCCAGCTCATCCACGTGAAGGAGCGCTCTGAGAAGACCGTTCCATTCCAGATGGCTGCCCAGGGTGAACACGCCGCCGTTCTGCCGGCTGTCCCTGAGTACCTGGACGTCAAGCTGGATCAGCTGCAGGCTAAGCTCGTGCGCCGCCCTAAGCGCGCTGAGGTCCCTGTTCAGTGTGAAGAGCAGCTCGTCGTTGAGTACTACGCTCGCTAATCTTTAGTAGCCGATGCCGCGGTTCCGTTATCAACGGGACCGCGGCATCGTTCTTATCTGCTAGTCATCTTTGCGGCCAACGTTCGGTAGGCTTGACTGGCAGACACCTGCGCACACACTCGAGGAGAGAACATGAGCATTGGCGACATCGCCGGTTTGATCGCTGCAGGATTCTTCGCGATCCTCGTCATTCTTTTGGCTGTACCGATCATCAAGCTGGGGAAAGTTTTCGACGAATTGCGGCATTCGGTCAAAGACCTCACGGAGGAGACCACGCCGATCCTGCAAGAGACCGCAACTACGGTACGTAACGGTAACCAGCAGCTTGAACGCGTTGATGCGATCACCTCGAATGTTCAGGACGCAACCGCCAACGTCGCCTCGGTGACCTCGCTGACCGCCGCCGTTGTGGGCCGTCCACTGATCCGCGCGGCATCGTTCACTGCGGGTGTGCGCGCCGCATTCTCGCGTCGCCGCTAGCAGTCGATATTTGCCCTTGCCTTCGGTTGTAGCTTCAACCGGACGCTAACCGTTTATGCGCTCATGAATGGCGCCCCAAAGACTCGTTAAGGAAGACCATGAAGAAGCTTTTTTGGCTGACCCTCGGCGTCTCCATCGGTGTGATGGCTAGCCGCCAGTTGCAACGCATCCGCACACAGGGTGTGCGTTCGAGCGCAGACTCAGTCCTGGACCGCACCGCGAGCGTTGTCGAGTCCACGATCGCGGCCTTCAAGGAAGGCTCTGCCGAGCGGGAAGCTGAGCTGCGTTCCGCCCTCGGAGTTGACAAGGCTCCATCCGGGCGCCGCGCTGCACGCTAAACCCAACCCATATTAAAGAGCCCACTCATAGTTGGGCTTTATTCAATGTAGGGCGTCTTCGCCCATTTCAATACAGGGCGTCTACGCCCATTCGGAGAATCCAAACCTCATGAAATCTCAGGAAATCGCACAGCGGTGGATCGACTTTTTCGTCAAGCGCGGTCACACGCATGTTCCTAGCGCATCGTTGGTTTCCAACGACCCGTCGCTACTGTTCACCGTTGCGGGCATGGTTCCGTTTATCCCGTACCTCACGGCTGTTGAGCCGGCTCCGTACCCTCGGGCGGTCTCGGTCCAGAAATGTATTCGCACCGCGGATATTGAAGAGGTTGGCAAGACGGCCCGCCACGGTACGTTCTTCCAGATGAACGGTAACTTCTCGTTCGGTGATTACTTCAAGGAAGAAGCAATCACGTGGGCGTGGGACCTGCTCACCACGTCAACCGCCGATGGCGGTTATGGTTTGGATCCTGAACGCTTGTGGGTCACGGTGTATGAAGACGGCGATGACCGCGATGCCGAGGCCCGCCGCATCTGGGAAGAGAAGGTCGGTGTCCCGCGTGAACGGGTCATCGGCACGGGTAAGGCCGATAACTACTGGAACACCGGCCAGCCTGGGCCTGGTGGTCCATGCTCTGAGATCTATTATGACCGTGGTCCCGAATACGGCGAGGAAGGCGGGCCGGCGGTTGATGAGACACGCTACATCGAGATCTGGAACCTTGTGTTCATGCAGTACCGTCTCTCCGCGGTACGCTCCAAGACCGATTTCGATGTCGCTGGTGAACTTCCACAACGCAACATCGATACGGGCCTTGGGCTTGAGCGTCTTGCGATGATTCTGCAGGGCGTTGAGAACATGTATGAGACCGATCAGGTCCGCCCTGTTCTTGACCGGGCAGCTGAGCTTTCCGGTAAAACCTATTCTTCGACTGAGGATCCTGAGGATCCAAGCTACGCAGACGATGTTCGTCTGCGGGTGGTGGCTGACCATGTGCGCTCAGCGCTCATGCTCATCAGCGATGGGGTGACTCCATCGAATGAGGGCCGCGGCTATGTTTTGCGGCGCCTGATTCGCCGTGCGGTGCGTGCGATGCGCCTCATGGGTGTCACTGAACCGGTGCTACCTGAGCTGTTGCCGGTCTCCCGGGACGCGATGGCTGGGGTGTATCCGGAAGTTGCTGAGGATTATGAGCGGATCTCCCGCATCGCCTATGCCGAGGAGCGTGCGTTCCGCCGCACGATCGCATCCGGTACTGCGCGGTTGGATGAAGCGATAGCGGAGGCCAAAGGCCACGGCGCGAACCTCTCGGGTGAGGACGCGTTCCAGTTGCACGACACATACGGTTTCCCGATTGACCTGACTCTGGAGATCGCCGAGGAAGCTGGCTTATCGGTTGATACTGAGAAGTTCCGGGCTTTGATGGCTGAGCAGCGTGAACGTGCTAAGGCTGACGCTAAAAAGAAGAAGTCAGGCCACTCCGATATCGCGATTTATCACGAGCTGGTAGAAGAAGGAAATACGCATTTCACCGGTTATGACGAGCTTGTCACCGAATCGCGTGTGCGCGGGCTGATTCGCGATGGTGTTCGTGTTCCTGTTGCCGAGCAGGGTAGCACGGTTGAGCTCGTCCTGGATGAAACCCCGTTCTATGCCGAAGCCGGCGGTCAGGCCCCTGACACCGGTGTGATCACCGGCGATGGTTTCGTTCTTGAAGTCACCGATGTTCAGGCGCCGGTGAAGGGCTTGTCGGTCCATACGGTGACGGTGCGTGAGGGTGAACTACCGGAGAACGCTGTGGTGCGTGCCGCGGTGGATGCCCAACGCCGCCACGCAGGCGAAGAAGCGCACACCGCGACCCACTTAGTTCACGCGGCTTTGCACGAGGTGCTTGGCCCGGAGGCGTTGCAGTCCGGTTCCTTCAACAAGGAAGGCTATTTGCGCTTCGACTTCACGTGGGCTGAGGCACTCTCGCGTGCAACCCAGTCTGAGATTGAAGAGGTCACCAACAAGGCGATCGACCGGGACTTCGAGGTCATCACGCGCGTGATGAAAAAGGACGAAGCCCTTGCGCTGGGTGCCACGAGCCTCTTTGGTGAGAAGTACGGCGATACGGTGCGTGTGGTTGAGATCGATGGCGCTTGGTCGCGTGAATTCTGTGGTGGCACCCACGTTGCACGTACTGCAAAGGTCGGTACGCTCTCTCTGCTCGGTGAGGCTTCAGTGGGTGCGGGTAACCGACGTGTCGAGGCGCTCGTGGGTATGAATGCTTTCCGTCACAACGCCGCTGAGCGTGCGCTGGTCTCTGACCTCACGGAGATGCTGCGCGTGCCTGCCGATCAGTTGCGTGAACGCATCGACCAGACGGTTCAGCGCTTGCGTGCTGCCGAGAAGGAGATCGACAAGCTGCGGCGTGAACAGCTACAAGCCGCATCGGCCGCGCTGGTTGATACCGCCGAAGACGTAGGTGGGGTCCGCTTGATTGTCCACGACGCAGGCCACGTCGAATCCGCGGATGACTTGCGTTCGCTCGCGTTGCCTTTGCGTGACCGTTTGGGCTCAGACGCTGCCGTTGTCGCAGTGATCGGTGTTGCTAAGGGCAAGCCTATGGTTCTGGTGGCCACGAATGAGGCAGCTCGTTCTGAAGGCATCAAGGCTGGTCAGTTGGTCCGTTCTGCTGCGAAGACTCTTGGCGGTGGCGGCGGCGGTAAGGACGATGTCGCTCAGGGCGGTGGCCAGAACGCTGAGGCGGTCCCGGAGGCATTGGCAGGTATCCGCCGCGAGGTAGCTGAGCGTGGCTGATTCTTTGGCGCCTGAGGCTGATTCCGAGGGCGGGGGCCACGTTTTCGTTGAACGTGGCCCCCGCATCGGGGTCGACGTCGGCAAAGCTCGCGTGGGGGTAGCCAAAAGCGATCCTGACCGGGTCATGGCTAACCCTGTGGCAACATTGCCACGCGATAAGAAGCAGCGCACTGACTTGCGGTTCATCGCTGATCTAGCACGCGAGTATGAGGCGGTGTGCGTCTATGTTGGGTTGCCGGTGAATCTGGGTGGGGAACACACTCCGTCCACGAAGGACGCTGTACGGTTCGCCCGCGGCTTGGAGCGCATGCTTGATGGGATCCGTGTCCGTTTGGTTGACGAACGGCTCAGCACGGTTTCGGCGCAGCGCCAATTGCATCAGGCAGGCCGTAGCGTGAAGTCCTCACGGTCAGTGATTGACCAGGCCGCGGCAGTTGAGATCCTCGAGAATGCTTTGGATGCAGAGAAACGGCTCGATAGCTGGGCAGGTAAGACCATCGCCGAGGCTATAACGGGTTGATTGTCTGAGAGATAGCTCCAAGAATTCACTGGTTGGGGCTTTTGCTCGTCTTTTCGATAAGCTCGTTGTGCGTTATGGTTTCGTTATCTGCAGATGACACGTAAGGATTACTCAGTGACATACATACCACCAGAGGGTTATTCCTCGCGTCGAGCGCGCCGCCGTGCCGAATCGACGCGCTCTCATGGTGCTTCGCGTTTCACCGGTGTGGGGCGTCACTGCCGGGTCACTGATGCGGTCATCGAGATGCATTTGGCGGCACAGCTTGAGCCTGTGGCTCCCTTAGATACCCGCCTGGACGAACCTTTAGAAGCTGACTTCTCAGACGAATACGATCTGCAGGACACTCCTTCTTTTGAGAACCACGTTGATGACGAGCTCGATTTAGCTCCAGGTGGGACTTCGACTCTCGCTGTGGTTCCGGGTGCCGCACCAGCAGGCGCAGCGTCTAGCTCGCATGCTGCTTTTTCTTCCCGGCCAGAACCTGACGCTGATTTTGATGAGCGTGAATGGCTTTCACAGGCCGATGCTGAAGCTGCTGAACACGACACTGAAGATGTTGGGTTCGCGGGCGCGTTAGCTCGTCATTTCGACGATGTGCCGGCGGGCTATCTTCCGGCCGAGGATTTCTTCTCTGAATCCGAGGCTGATCTCACCGAGCGCCGCCGCCGCCGTAAACGCCGCCGCTTCAACCTCGTGGCGGTCGTTTTAGTTTTGATCTTGGTTGTCGGTGGGGCTGGTTTCTTCCTGCATCGCGAGCTGAATAAACCGGATCCTGACTATGTAGGAAGTGGTCAGGGGCAGGTTGATGTCTCGATCGAGCAGGGGTGGACCACCCGCCAGATTGCCGCTCACCTTCAAGACCGTGGCGTTGTGATGGACGCATCCACGTTTGTGAAGAAGGTGGGTGCGAGTTCACCAACACCGGTCTTCCAGCCTGGCGAATACAAGTTGCGTAAAGAGATGTCCTCTGACGCGGCAATCAAGATGTTGACTGACCGTGAGGCAGTCACGTATTTCGCACTACCTGCCAATGTGCGCCTGGATGCTGCTTTGCAAGCGATAGCTGAAGGAACCGATATTCCAAGAGCCACATTGGAAGAACTAGCTAACGACCCGGAACGCTTCGGCCTGCCTGAGGAAGCGAAGAACATTGAGGGTTATCTGCATCCGGGGGACTACCGCTTCCCGTTGAAGACTAAACCTGAACAGGTCCTTCAGACCCTGATTGATAAGACCAAGGAAGAACTCAAGAAGAACGGCGTGACGGACCCGGCTGAGCAGTACCGTGTGCTCAAGATCGCCTCGATCATCGCAGGCGAGGCTCCGCGGGATGACTACCCGCACGTTGCAGGGATCATCGAGAACCGCCTGCACAAGGACAACCGAGAGACCGGCGGATACCTCCAGCTGGACTCGACAGTGGCCTACGGCCTGGATAAAACTACGGTCCACTTGACCCAATCCGAGTTGGAAGACAAGAAGAACAAGTACAACACCTACACCCATCAAGGCTTGCCCCCAACCCCGATCGGTTCCCCTGGCCCTGTCGCGATCGCTGGCGCTGCGAAGCCTGATGAGAGCGGCGACTATTACTGGGTTACGGTCAACCTGACCACGGGTGAGACGAAGTATTCGGATAACCTCGAGCAGCACGAACGCTACGTGCGTGAGTACCGCAAGTGGTGTGCTGATCATCCGGATGAATGCAATGCCTGATGTTCCGCTGGAGCGTTCATTGGAGGCTCCTGCAGGGGTGTTCCGGGCTGCTGTGATCGGTGACCCTATCGATCATTCGCGTTCCCCTCAGCTTCATACCGCGATGGCGAAACTGCGTAACGCTGTAGCGAGCGATGTAGCAGCTGAGGTCGTCGAGTTGCATTATTCCCGTATCCAGGCCCAGCCGGAGGATGCCCAACACTTAGCTTCGATGCTTCGTAGCGAACCTGGCTGGGTGGGGTTATCGGTGACGATGCCGATGAAGAAAGCCACGGTCCCGTTCATGGATTCGGTATCGGAACGGGTTAAGCTCACGGGTGCGCTGAACACCGTGACGGTCAGGCACACACCCGATGGCGAACTCGCCTTGGTGGGGGATAACACTGACGTCGATGGCATCAAGCAGGCGTTAATGAGAGCAGGTTTTGAGCCTGAGCGTCTTCGCAACGAACCCGCGGCGATTTTAGGCGGTGGTGGCACAAGCGTTGCCGCTATCGCTGCCCTCATGGAGTGGGGAGCATCCAGGGTCGTGGTAGCAGTCAGGGATCCGCAGAAAGCCCGCGACGAACTCTCCGGCGTGATAGCAGCCTATGGCTTGCACATTGAACTGTGTGAGCTGAGATCACTGACTAATTCGCTGTTGAAACCAGCTGTCTTGATCTCTACGCTTCCTGCGCCAGCTATCCAACAGTGGAGCGAACAAGCAGCCCACCTTGTCTCACCGGATTCTTACCTCCTGGATGTCGCCTATGCCGGTTGGCCATCGGCACTTGTCGAGCTGTGGCGCGAAGGCGGCGGGGTAGCGGTCCATGGTCTCGCGATGCTTGTTCACCAGGCCGTTGAACAGGGCCGCAGATTCATCGGCTTTGAGCCACGCGAAGCATCGTTGGCAACGCTTTGTGACGTAGTGGGCATCACACCAGACGGTACGGACACGGTGGTTGTGGGATGATGGCACAATGTTGCGTTGGCTTACAGCAGGTGAATCCCACGGTAAAGCGCTGGTCGGCATCCTTGAAGGCTTGCCCGCCGGTGTAGAGATCACGACGCCTGAGGTTCAGGCGGCCTTGGCTCGCAGGCGGCTCGGTTATGGCCGCGGCGCTCGGATGAAGTTCGAGCAAGATGAGGTCACGATGCTGGGCGGTGTCCGCCATGGCGTGACGATGGGTGGGCCTGTTGCTATCGAGGTGGGTAACACCGAGTGGCCCAAGTGGCAGGATGTCATGAACCCGGACCCGGTCGATCCTTCGGTTCTGGAGGGTAAAGCCCGCAACGCGGCCCTGACGCGCCCTCGTCCGGGGCACGCTGATCTAGCCGGTATGCAGAAGTACGGTTACGCAGAGGCCCGCCCGGCACTTGAGCGCGCGAGCGCCCGCGAAACAGCCACACGCGTGGCTTTGGGGGCAGTCGCGTCGAAGTTCTTAGCCAGCCTCGGCATCGAACTCGTTTCGCATACCACCGCGATCGGCGAGGTCGCCTCCCCAGCTGACGCGTTGCTGCCTACCAAAGCCGATGTTGAGGTACTTGATGCTGATCCGTTGCGGTGCTTTGACCCTGAAACTTCCCAGCGGATGGTCGCTGAGGTCGATGCGGCACATTCCGAGGGCGAAACCCTCGGTGGTGTGGTTGAGGTCATCGCTACCGGTTGCCCGGTTGGTTTGGGTTCTTTCGTGCACTGGGATCGTCGGCTGGATTCTCGCCTTGCCGGAGCGCTCATGGGGATCCAAGCGATTAAGGGTGTCGAGGTCGGCGATGGTTTCGAGACCGCTCGCCGCCGCGGGTCCCAGGCCCACGACGAGATTTCCCTCGACGCTGAAGGCCACGCGGTGCGCTTGAGCAATCGCGCTGGTGGTATTGAAGGCGGCATGACCAACGGCGAGCCGGTGCGTGTGCGTGCGGCCATGAAGCCGATCGCCACGGTTCCGCGGGCGCTGAGCACCATCAACGTGGCTACCGGCGAGCCTGCCAAAGCGCATCATCAACGCTCGGATGTGTGCGCAGTTCCAGCAGCCGGTGTGGTTGCCGAAGCGATGGTCGCGTTGGTTCTTGCTGACGCGGTCCTTGAGAAGTTCGGTGGCGACTCTGTTGAAGAGGTCCGCGCCAACATCGAAAACTACCGCGAGACTGCTGATGACATTTCGGCTCGCGCATCTGATCCTGACACATCTGCCGATGACGCAACACACTGAACCACCTGCCGGCGGGCGTAGTGAACCGGTCCTGAACTGCGCAGCTTCTGCGAGTTCACAGCCTGCAGCCCTTTCCCGGCATATCGTCTTGATCGGTCCGATGTGTTCGGGTAAGTCCGCGGCGGCGCGGTCCTTCGCTGAGCTACTGGGCTGCGCTTGGACGGATCTGGATGATGAGTTCGTCACAGAGCACGGCCCGATCCCGGCATACATTGAACAACACGGGATGGACGCGTTTCGTGTAGCGGAATCAGTGATTTTCGCGCGTGCTTTGGCACGCAAGAAGCCACAGATTATCGCGACCGGCGGCGGTGTGGTGCTCGCCGCGAAGAACCGTGAACTCCTGCAAGATCAGGTGACTTTCTGGCTCGATGTTTCCCCGCACGTCGCCCTCAGCCGTATGCGCGGAGGAACCGGAAGACCCCTTCTGGCAGGGGATGACCCGTTCGCGCGCTGGCAAGCAATTAAAACCGAACGCGAACCGCTGTATCGCGAATGCGGCATCGGCCCGATCGACACTTCCACAATGCGTCCGGGAGAAGTCGCGCAAACCCTGCAAGGTATGCTCGATGCCGCATCCAGCACTCATTCCGTATCCACCCGCAATCCTTAGAGGAGTACACCGCTATGACTGAGCGCGTGAGCACCGTCCGCGTCGACCATTCGGATGGAACTGGTTACGACGTGGTGATTGGCCGTGGCCTCTTAAACCGTTTGCGTCCCATGTTGGGTGAGAAGGTCCAGAAGGTCCTCATCATCCATCCGCGTGCTTTGCGCGCCACAGGCGAAGCCGTACGTGAGTTCTTGCTTCAAGACAACGTCGAAGCCCTTTCGGCTGAGATCCCCGATGCGGAAGAAGGCAAACGGGTCGAGGTTGCGTCTTTCTGCTGGCAGGTCATGGGGCAGGCGGATTTCACACGCACCGACGCGGTGGTATCGGTCGGTGGAGGCGCGGTGACTGACCTGGCTGGTTTCGTTGCCGCAACCTGGTTGCGTGGTGTCCGTATTGTACACATCCCAACCACATACTTGGGCATGGTGGATGCTGCGGTGGGCGGCAAAACCGGTATCAACACCGCTGAAGGCAAGAACCTCGTGGGTGCTTTCCACCCGCCGGCAGGCGTTCTTGCGGACCTCGATGCGTTGCATACCTTGCCGCGAAACGAGCTCGTGACCGGAATGGCTGAAACCGTGAAATCTGGTTTCATTGCCGACCCTCGGATTCTGGAGCTCATCGAAGAAGACGTTGACGAAGCCACCGATCCGGCAAGTGAACGCCTCTTCGAACTGATTGAGCGCACCATCAAGGTCAAAGCGGACATCGTGTCTCAGGACCTCAAGGAAGCGGGCCGTCGTGAGTTCCTCAACTACGGCCATACGCTCGGGCACTCGATCGAGCATGCCGAGCGTTATCAGTGGCGCCACGGAGCGGCGGTGTCCGTGGGGCTTGTCTTCGCCGCGGAACTGGGCCGGCTCGTCGGCCGGCTCGATGATGCGACAGCGGACCGCCACCGCGAAATCCTCACTTCGTTGGGGTTACCTGTAAACTACCGGGGAGACCGCTGGCAAAGCTTGTTAGAAACCATGCGACGTGATAAAAAAGCGCGCGGTCGCTTGCTGCGCTTCGTCGTGCTGGACGGTCTTGCGCGACCGGGCATCCTTGAAGGCCCGGAGGATCACCTATTGTTTACAGCATTCCAGGAGGTTGCTGCGTGAGGAAGACGGAAAGCATTAGCACGGGCATCCCGGGTGTTGAGTTCCGCCTACCCGACTTGCGGCCCATCGTCGTGGACGAGCAGCTGGCTCAAGAGACCGCGCAGAACGGGGAGGCCGGAGACCGCGTTGTGGCTTTGATCGCTCAAGGCCGATTGGCAGCTGCATCCGAACTTGTTGCCGATGCCCGCCTCATGGACCCACGCAATATCCGCTTACGACTGCTGGACACGGAAGTGACCCGCTGGAGCGGAGACCCGGAGCGAGCGATCTACCGGCTGCAGCAGCTACGCAAGGAGTTCGACGGCACGGTTGACGAAGTCGATATCGTCCAGAACCTCGGCGCGTGCTTCTACAGCATCGGTGACATGCTCGCAGCGACTTCACGGTATAAGTCAGCGTTAGAAGGCCGGGAGCAGTTCAACGCATCCGAAGTTCTGCGCAACGCTTCCCGTGCCGCCTATGAGTCGCTGCTGAACGAAGTGAACGCCCCGGACGAGGCCGTCCAAGTTTCGGTATTGCCGGACACCTCCAACGCATAGGCTGGCGAAAGCGTAAACTAGGCCTGAGTGTTTCGCGACCAGATCAGTGTTGCGCAACGAATTCACCATGTACTGCTGTAACTAATTTTGAAGGAGCCAACGTGGCAACCAGCAATGACATCAAGAACGGTAGCGTTCTTCGGATTGACGGCCAACTGTGGAGCGTGGTCGAGTTCCAGCACGTCAAGCCGGGTAAAGGTGGCGCGTTCGTGCGCACCAAGTTGCGTAACGTCGTCTCCGGTAAGACTGTCGATAAGACCTACAACGCTGGCGCCAAAGTTGAGATGGCTACCGTTGACCGCCGCGACTACCAGTACCTCTACCAAGACGGCGCTGACTACGTCTTCATGGATTTGGAAGACTACGATCAGCTGACCGTACCCGGCGAAACTGTGGGGGACGCCGCCAACTTCTTGCTGGAGAATCAGAACGTTCAGATCGCGCTGAATGACGGCCAGGTCCTCTACATCGAAATGCCGCCGTCGGTGATCCTTGAGATCACCTACACCGAGCCAGGTCTGCAGGGGGATCGTTCCAACGCCGGCACCAAGCCAGCAACCCTGGAAACCGGCCACGAGATCCAGGTTCCGCTCTTTGTCGAGCAGAACACCAAGGTCAAGGTTGACACCCGCACCGGCGAATACTTGGGCCGCGTTACAGAGTGACCAGGCAAGGGGAGAGCACCCGCTCGAAAGCACGCCGCCGCGCACTCGAAATCCTCTTCGAAGCCGAGCAGCGTGGGATCGAGGCGGCAGACGTGTTGCAGCGCCGCGACGAAGACGGCGCTGCCGTCAACCCGTACACTCGTGAGCTCGTCGGTGGAGTGAGCACGCACACGACCCAACTCGATGAGGTCCTCACGACCTACGCACAAGGGTGGACGCTGGATCGTATGCCCGCAGTAGACCGTGCCGCATTACGGATTGGTCTCTGGGAGTTGCTATATAACGACGAGATCCCCGACGCGGTTGCAGTCGATGAGGCTGTACGGCTCGTGCGTGAGATGTCCACCTCGGAGTCACCGGACTTCGTCAACGGATTACTTGGCCGCCTGCAACGCATCAAGCCCACACTGATCCTCTAGCGGCACTGCAACTGAGATCACACGTGCGCGTGGGTAACGAAGCCCGGCGCTAGCCGATGCGACTGGTAGATTAGAGAACCGCAGAAGACAGCCTTTAACAACCGTCCAGTGAGGCGGGGAAGGAGGTCGGCGCATGGGTAACACCTCAGCTGAAATCGCTGAAGTGATGAATGCATCCGACATTGATCGCGCCCTCACGCGGATCGCTCACGAGATCGTTGAGAAAAACCGCGGCGGAGATGATCTTGTGGTCCTGGGGATCCCTTCTCGTGGAGTCCCTTTGGCGCAACGGCTCGCTGAGAAACTTGAGCGCATCATCAACCGTCCAGCCGCTTCTTTCTGCGGCTCGCTTGACATCACGATGCACCGCGATGACGTCCGCCGCCGCGCTCCGCGCGTACCCGCGCCAACACGCTTGCCGGACACCGGGGTCGATGACCAAACCGTGGTCTTGGTCGATGACGTCCTCTTTTCAGGCCGCACGATCCGCGCGGCCCTTGATGCGCTCGTTGACTGTGGCCGCCCGCAAGCGGTGCGTCTTGCAGTCTTAGTGGACCGCGGGCACCGTGAACTTCCGATCCGTGCCGACCACGTAGGCAAAAACATCCCCACCTCACGCACCGAATCTGTGCGTGTAGAACTCACAGAGATCGATAGCGCTGACCGTGTGATCATCGAACGTCCTGCCGCGTCCCAACCTGACACAGACGACACCGCGCAAGCTGAGTCTGCAACGGGGAAGGCCGATAACTGATGCGCCACCTCCTGGACACTAAAGACCTCAGCCGTGAAGAAGCGATCCGGATCTTAGATATCGCTGAATCCATGACGGATTCCACAGGTAAGGAAATCAAGAAGTTCCCAACCCTGCGCGGCCTGACTGTTGCAAACCTCTTCTTTGAAGACTCAACCCGCACGCGCATCTCGTTCGAAGCTGCCGCGAAAAGGCTTTCAGCCGACGTGATCACGTTCAGCGCGAAAGGCTCGTCCGTCTCCAAGGGGGAATCCCTCAAAGACACCGCCCAGACACTCGAAGCGATCGGTGCTGACGCGATCGTCATCCGCCACAGCTCCTCAGGTGCGGCTTACCGCCTCGCTGAAACCGACTGGATCGACGCCGCAATCGTCAACGCAGGCGATGGAACCCACGCACACCCAACACAGGCGCTTCTGGACGCATTCACGTTACGCCGCGAACGTGCAGCCCTGAAGGGTGAACCCTCGCTCGGGCAGGGCCTCGATGGCGCGCGCGTTGTGATCGTCGGCGATATTCTGCACTCGCGTGTGGCCCGCTCCAACGTGTGGCTGCTGAACACCTTGGGTGCCGAGGTCACACTGGTTGCCCCTCCAACACTGATGCCGCACAGCGTCGGTGATTGGCCGGTGAGAGTGACCCACGACTTTGATGAAGCACTCGCGAGCGAACCTGATGCCGTGATGATGTTGCGTGTTCAGGCTGAACGGATGCACGGGGCCTTCTTCCCATCGGCATCTGAGTATTCACGCCGCTGGGGATTGACACCCGCGCGTCACGCATCCATGAAGCAAGGAGCCATCGTGATGCATCCGGGCCCCATGAACCGAGGCCTAGAAATCAGCTCCACAGCAGCGGATGCCCCCAATTCCCGTGTACTCAACCAAGTCTCCGCAGGTGTAGCCGTCCGAATGGCTGTGCTTTACCTGGTTTTGGCTGGAGATTCGACCGACACTCAGAAGGCCTGATCATGACGACCACGTTGATTCAATCCGTCACGCTCCCTAACGGGAACACCGCAGACATCCTGCTGGCCGAAGGGGATATTCGCGATATTGCCGAGGCCGGCAGCATCACCGCACCTTCCGACGCAGAAGTCATCAATGCTGAAGGGCTCATCGCGCTTCCAGGTTTGGTTGACCCTCACACCCACCTGCGTGAGCCAGGCCGCGAGGACGCCGAAACCGTTGAGACCGGAACCCAGGCCGCGGCGGCCGGGGGTTTCGTTGCGGTGTATGCGATGGCGAATTCGATGCCGGTTGCAGACACCGCCGGTGTTGTTGAGTCGGTACGCCAGCTGGGTGAAGAAGCCGGGTGGGCGGAAGTACGCCCGATCGGTGCTGTGACCCAGAGGCTGGCAGGGGAGCGGCTCGCCGAACTCGGCGCTATGGCTGATTCCCACGCCCAGGTCCGTATGTTCTCCGATGACGGCATGTGCGTGTTTGATCCGGTCCTGATGCGCAGGGCTCTTGAATATGTCCGCTCTTTCGACGGTGTGGTGGCCCAGCACGCCCAGGAGCCGCGCCTGACAGAGGGCGCACAGATGAACGAAGGCATCGTCTCCTCAGAGCTTGGACTGACCGGCTGGCCTGCCGTTGCAGAGGAATCGATCATCGCCCGCGATGTGTTGCTGACCCAGCACGTCAACTCGCGTTTGCACGTATGCCACGTCTCAACTAAAGGTAGCGTGGAAATCATCCGTTGGGCAAAGTCCCAGGGGATCGATGTGACCGCCGAGGTAACCCCGCACCACCTACTGCTCACTGAAGAGATGGTTCGCGGCTACGACCCGGTGTTCAAGGTCAACCCACCGCTGCGTACTAAGGAAGACACCCTCGCGCTACGTGAGGCTGTTGCTGACGGCACGATCGACATGATCGGAACCGACCACGCACCTCACACCTCGGAGACCAAGCAGTGCGCTTGGAACGAAGCCGCGATGGGCATGACCGGTTTGGAGACCGCTCTACCAGTGGTGCAGAAGACGCTCGTGGATACGGGCATGATCACGTGGGAAGACGTCGCACGCATCATGTCCACCGCACCAGCCAAGCTCATCAAGGCCACTAACCACGGCCAGCCCCTGGAAGTCGGGTCAGTAGCGAATGTGACGCTGTATGATCCGAGCGCGGTACGCGTCGTGAACCCTGAGGAACACCACACCAAGGGCCGTAACTCCCCGTATAAAGGCCTAGAGTTGCCAGGCAAGGTCATGCACACGTTCTATGCAGGCCACGCCACAGTCGTTGATGGCGAACTCGCTAGCCCACGCAAGGTGATCGCATGACACAGGGAGAGTTCATTGGCCTGATCGTGACCGTCGCGATCTGTGTGATCGCGATCGTATTGATGTTGCTTGGTTGGTCACACCGAAAGAAACGCCAGTCCGGGATCCAGGCGCCCGAACAATTGCCCGCGAGCTTGACCGAGCCCCGCGCCGAAGGCGAAGGCACCTACGTTGTCACGACCTTCGCGGGCCAGCATCTCGAAAGGATCGCGGCACACGAGCTTGGCGTGCGATGCGCGGCAGCACTCTCTATAGGGGATGACGGCGTGTCCGTCTACCGTACGGAAGCAGAGAACTTCTTCATCCCGGCCGCCAATATCGCAGGCATCACCACGGTGCGCGGAATGGTGGGTAAGTTCGTTGAAGACGGCGGGATCATCGTGATCCGCCATAAACTTGGCGAAACCAGCGTCGACACCGGATTCCGCGCCGAAACCCGCACCGTACACAGCACACTCTTGGCGGCTTTATACAAGCTCGCCCCAGAAATTCAGACGCATCCGGAAACTGACACCACCGCGGCAGAGCACGCGGGCAACGCTTCCGGGCACCACCCAGAAAGGACGGCATAGGTGGCACACACCGATCACGACAAGGCACTACTTGTCACCGAAGACGGCCGCGTATTCCGCGGGCACGCCTACGGCAAACGTGGCCAAACCCTCGGTGAGCTCGTGTTCACCACAGGCATGACCGGTTATCAGGAAACCTTGACCGACCCGTCCTATGCAGGCCAGATCGTCGTCCAGACCTTCCCCCACATCGGCAACACCGGCGCGAACCCAACCGATAACGAATCGGCACGCATCTGGGTCGCCGGCTATGCAGTCCGCGAACCGTCACGCATCGCATCCAACTGGCGTTCCGAAACAACGCTGGATGACGAGCTTGAACGCGACGGCATCGTCGGGATCGCCGGGATCGACACCCGGGCGGTAACCCGCCACATCCGCTCTGCAGGTGCAATGAAGGCCGGCATCTTCTCCGGCGAGGCCGCAGACAAACCGGTCGAGGAACTCATCAAGACCGTCAAAGACCAGCCGAGCATGCAAGGCCAACGCTTCTCCGAGACCGTGACCACCAAGGAAAGCTACTGGGTTGATCCTGCTGAACACGGATGGGAAGGCGAACCGCTAGCGACCGTTGCCGCACTCGACCTCGGTATCAAAGGCATGACCCCGCGCCGCCTAGCAGAACGCGGCGTACGCGTGCGCGTTCTGCCTGCCGCATCGACTTTTGCCGACATCAAGGCAGAGAACTTCGACGGTGTCTTCATCTCCAACGGCCCGGGCGACCCGTCCCAGGCTGACCCGGAAGTGAAGTTCGTACGCGACGTGCTCGATGCCAACATCCCACTGTTCGGGATCTGCTTCGGCAACCAGATCCTCGGCCGGGCGCTAGGCTTCTCGACCTATAAACTGCCGTTTGGCCACCGCGGCATGAACCAGCCAGTGCTTGACAAGGCGACCGGCCGCGTCGAGATCACCTCCCAAAACCACGGCTTCGCGATCGATGTGCCGATCGAGGGCACTGTTGAAGCCCCAGAGTCACGCTTCGGGCGCGTCGAGGTCTCTCACATCGGTCTCAACGACCAGGTCGTCGAAGGTCTCCGTTGCCTCGATATCCCGGCGTTCTCCGTCCAATACCACCCGGAATCCGGTGCGGGCCCGCACGATTCCTCGTACCTTTTCGACCGTTTCATCGAACTCATGCAAGCGCACACCTCGCAGAAGGAAGGCTGAAACCTCCATGCCAAAGCGCACTGACATTTCATCCGTCCTTGTCATCGGATCAGGCCCGATCGTGATCGGCCAGGCCGCCGAATTCGACTACTCAGGAACCCAAGCGCTACGCGTCCTCAAGGAAGAGGGCGTGCGTGTGATCCTGGTGAACTCGAACCCGGCGACCATCATGACCGACCCTGCGATGGCGGATGCGACCTACGTCGAACCGATCACCCCGAACGTAGTCGCCAAGATCATCGAGAAAGAACGCCCGGACGCGCTTCTGCCAACCCTGGGTGGCCAGACCGCACTCAACACCGCGATCGAGCTCGATAAATCCGGCGTGCTCGCTGAATATAACGTTGAGCTGATCGGCGCGAATATCGAAGCCATCGAACTCGGTGAAGACCGCGAGAAGTTCAAAGGAGTTGTGGAACGCTCCGGCGGCGAATCAGCCCGCTCAGCGATCGTTCACACCATGGAACAGGCCTTCGAGGCCGTCGAGGAACTCGGCTATCCGGTCGTGGTCCGCCCGTCCTTCACGATGGGTGGGCTTGGCTCCGGAATGGCCTATAACGAAGAAGACCTACGCCGCATCTGCGGTGCCGGGCTTCAGTATTCACCAACCAGTGAGGTGCTCCTCGAGGAGTCCATCCTCGGCTGGAAGGAATACGAGTTCGAGATGATGCGCGATAAGAACGACAACGTGGTTGTTGTGTGCACCATCGAAAACTTCGATCCGGTGGGTGTCCACACGGGTGACTCGATCACCGTGGCACCAGCTATGACGCTGACCGACGTCGAGTATCAGAAGCTGCGTGACATCTCGATCAACGTGATCCGTGAAGTCGGTGTCGACACGGGCGGTTGCAACATCCAGTTCGCAGTAGACCCAGCAACCGGCCGCGTGGTCGTGATCGAAATGAACCCACGCGTCTCGCGTTCCTCGGCCCTGGCGTCCAAAGCCACCGGCTTCCCGATCGCAAAGATCGCCGCGAAGCTCTCGCTGGGCTATACCCTCGATGAGATCCCGAACGACATCACGCAGAAAACCCCGGCGTCCTTCGAACCGGCTCTTGACTATGTGGTTGTGAAGGTTCCGCGCTTCGCGTTCGAGAAGTTCCCGGCAGCTGATGCCACACTGACCACTACCATGAAGTCGGTCGGTGAAGCGATGGCTCTGGGCCGCAACTTCACCGAAGCGCTGCAGAAAGCGATGCGTTCGCTTGAGCAGAAAGATGCCGAGTTCAGCTTTGAGAAGCCGGACGAAGCCGAGATCGCTCAGCTGCTGGCCAGCTCCGAGCGCGGCTCAACCGAACGCATCTATAACGTTCAGCGCGCCCTGCTAGGTGGTGCGAGCATCGAACGCGTCTACGCCTCTACCGCGATCGACCCGTGGTTCCTCGATCAGTTGCAACTGATCAACGAGGTTGCACAAGAGATCGCAGCTGATCAGGACCTCGCGCCAGAGACCCTGCGTTTGGCTAAACGTCACGGTTTCTCCGATGCCCAGATCGCTAAACTCTCACACCGCCGTGAAGACGTTGTGCGCGGCATCCGGCAAGCACTCGGCATCCGTCCGGTGTATAAAACCGTGGACACGTGCGCCGCTGAGTTCGAGGCGTTCACGCCATACCTGTACTCCTCATATGATGAGGAATGCGAACTCGAACAGCACGATAAGCCATCCGTGATCATCCTCGGCTCCGGGCCTAACCGCATCGGGCAGGGCATCGAGTTTGACTACTCGTGCGTCCATGCGACCATGGCGCTGCGCGATGCCGGCTATGAGACGGTCATGATCAACTGCAACCCGGAGACCGTCTCAACCGACTACGACGTCTCCAACCGTCTGTACTTCGAACCGCTCACGCTTGAAGACGTCTTGGAAATCATTCAGGCGGAGCAGGCTACCGGCGGCGTTCTGGGTGTCTACGTTCAGCTCGGCGGGCAGACCCCGCTCAAGCTCGCCGCAGAACTCGAAGCCGCAGGAGTTCCGATCCTGGGCACGAGCCCAACCGCGATTGATCTTGCCGAGCACCGCGGTGAGTTCCAGCGCGTGCTTGATCGCGCGGGGCTGACCGCGCCGAAGAACGGAACCGCCGTATCCTTCGATCAGGCCAAGAGAATCGCGGACGAAATCGGTTACCCGGTTCTGGTCCGCCCGTCCTACGTTCTGGGTGGCCGCGGCATGGAGATCGTCTATGACGAAGCCCAGCTGGCAACCTACGTTGAGAACGCGACCGAGATCACCGCTGATCATCCAATGCTCGTGGACCGCTTCCTTGAGGACGCGATCGAGATCGACGTTGACGCACTCTTCGATGGTAGCGATCTGTTCATCGGTGGCGTCATGGAGCACATCGAAGAAGCCGGTATCCACTCCGGTGACTCGGCGTGCACCCTGCCGCCAACCACGCTTTCGCAAGAGACCCTCGATCGGGTCTCGGCAGCAACCCGAGCTATCGCCGAAGGCGTTGGCGTGCGCGGCCTGATCAACATCCAGTTCGCTCTCGCCTCCGATGTCCTCTACGTCATCGAAGCGAACCCACGCGCATCCCGCACGGTCCCGTTCGTCTCGAAGGCAACCGGTGTTGAGCTCGCTAAAGCCGCCGCACTCATCGGTGTGGGCGCCACCATCGCCTCGATGCGTGGCGGGATCCTGCCAGCTGAAGGCGACGGCGCGTCCTTACCGATGGGCTCAGCGATCGCCGTCAAGGAGGCAGTCCTGCCGTTCGCCCGCTTCCGGACCGAGGATGGCCGCGCGGTCGACTCTCTGCTCGGCCCGGAGATGAGGTCCACAGGCGAGGTCATGGGTATCGACAAGCACTTCGATACCGCTTTCGCGAAGTCCCAAGCCGCCGCCAACAATCCGTTGCCAACCGAAGGTAAGGTCTTTGTCTCGGTAGCTAACCGCGATAAGCGATCTGTAGTGATGCCGGTCAAGCTCTTGGCGGACCTCGGATTCGAGATCGTCTCCACGGGTGGCACTGCCGATGTGTTGCGCCGCAACGACATCAAGGCGACCGTTGTGAACAAGGTTCACGAGGCTGGGAATGAGCGTTCGATTGTCGACCTCGTCACTGACGGTGAGATCGCGATGATCATGAACACCCCATCCGGTGGTGGGGATTCCCGCTCCGATGGCTACGAGATCCGCGCCGCGGCTACCTCTGTAGGTACCCCGATCATCACAACCGTTGCGGAATTCAGCTCAGCTGTCATGGCGATCGAGGCGCTACGGACCTATCCGTGGGAGGTTGCAAGCCTGCAAGAGCATGCCGTACGTCTCGCCGCGATCCGCGCAGGCGAAGAAGGCTAAGCCATGACAACGGGTAGCACCGAGCCGTTCGGTTGCCGGCTAGCTCACGCCCTTGAGCGCTACGGCAAGCTGTGTGTGGGGATCGACCCGCATCCTTCCACACTCAAGGACTGGGGGCTCGCCGATTCCGCTGACGGCGCGCTCGAATTCGGTTTGGCCGCAGTGAAAGCCGCAGCCGGCCGAGCCGGGATCATCAAACCGCAGGTCGCCCTGTTTGAGCGGTTCGGTTCTGCGGGCTTCGCGGCTCTTGAACGAGTCCAGGCCGAGGCGAAGGAACAGGGAATCCTTGTTCTAGCGGATGCCAAACGTGGCGACATAGGCTCCACGATGGCCGGCTATGCCCAAGCCTGGCTGGATCCTTCCTCACCATTGGTTGCCGATGCCGTAACGGTCTCCCCATATCTCGGTGTGGGGGCGCTCGGCCCGGTCTTCGATGTGGCCGCCGAATTCGGCGGCGGTGTATTCGTGCTTGGGTTGACGTCCAATCCGGAAGGCGCACGCGTTCAACACGCCGGCGGAAGCGACTCCGCGGCACGCCGCGTCATTACCGATGTCGCGGACATCAACGAACGGATGCGCAAGGCTCAGACTCGGACGCAGGCCGAGACAGTAGCACCAGCGCTTGGTGACGTTGGCCTCGTTGTTGGCGCAACGACAGGCGATGCGGCACGCAACCTCGGCATCGACCTCGCTACCGGTAAGCCGCCACTTCTGACCCCAGGCTATGGGGCGCAAGGTGCCACCGCATCGGACCTCGCAGCAGCCTTCGGGGATGTGTGGGACCAAGTGGTCGTTCCGGCGTCACGATCATTGGCCAAACCATATGCGATGGAAGCCGCGATCGAATCCGCACAAGAGGACCTCGCTACAGCAATCAACTAAAATCAGTGGGGCTAAGGCCCTACGATTCCCTTGCAACGGAGGAATGTCTATGGCACAGGCTGAAACCCAAACGAACCCTACGCGGGTCACGGTGCTGGCTGGACCGACCGCAGTAGGGAAGGGAACCGTCTCGACCTTCATCCGGGAAAACTATCCTGACGTGTGGCTTTCGGTGTCTGCGACAACTCGGCAACCGCGCCCAGGCGAAATCGATGGGGTGCACTATCAGTTTGTATCCCCTGAAGAGTTCCGCCGCATGATCGATGCCGGCGAGATGCTCGAATACGCGATCGTGCACGGGCAGAACACCTACGGTACCCCGCGGGCATCGGTTGATGCTGCTGTTGCCAAGGGTAAGCACGTTCTTCTGGAAATCGATCTACAGGGTGCCCGGCAGATCCGCGAAACCCTGCCTCAAGCGCGTTTCGTGTTCCTGGCCCCTCCATCCTGGGATGAGCTGGTCGCACGGCTGATTGGCCGCGGTACAGAAAGCGAAGAAGAACAGAACCGTCGGCTTGAGACCGCCAAGAAGGAACTTGCGGCTGAAGCCGAGTTCGACCACACGATCATCAACGACGAGGTCGAGCGCGCGGCAGCCGAACTCGTGCAGATCATGGGGATCGAGCCCACTCATTGACGTTTGCGTTGCCGCGAAGTCTGAAGCTGCGGCCGCAAGGTTGTAGAATTATAGTTTGCACCTCACGGTGCTCTCGAGAAGAGACGGCGCTGTTGACAAGGCCTGTCAATATCAATTCAAGGAGACTTTGTGTCTGAAGAACTGCCAGGTATCACCGACCCTTCGATCGATGAACTGCTGACCCACGTTGATTCCAAGTACGCGCTGGTGATCAATGCCGCCAAGCGTGCCCGCCAGATCAACGCATACTACTCGCAGTTGCACGAGGGACTGTTCGAATACGTTGGCCCGCTGGTTGATACCCAGCCGAACGAGAAACCGCTTTCGATCGCGTTGCGCGAATACAACGACGGCCTCCTGGATGTGAAGCCTCTCAACGAGTCGCAGCAAGCCGCTGAATAAAGCCCTGCGCTCAGTGGCGTAGATAGCGTACCGGTTGAGCGAGATAGGGGATTGGTATGGCTCGGATTGTCGTAGGCGTTGGCGGTGGTATCGCCGCATATAAAGTCCCGGGCTTGGTGCGTGAGTTCACCGAGGCCGGTCATCACGTTGATGTGATCCCAACCGAGTCCGCCCTGAACTTTGTTGGTGCCGCAACCTGGGAAGCGTTGTCTCACAATCCGGTGAGGACCTCAGTGTTTGAAGCCGTCGATGCGGTCAACCACGTACGCCTAGGCCAAGAAGCTGACCTCGTGGTGGTAGCGCCTGCCACCGCAGACCTTCTAGCCCGTGTGGCTGCAGGTCGCGCCGATGACCTGCTGACTGCCACCATCCTAACCACAACATCACCGGTGTACATGGCCCCGGCCATGCACACGGAAATGTGGCTTAACCCCGCAACGCAAGCGAACGTATCGACTCTGCGTAGCCGCGGAATTGCCGTGCCTGACCCAGCGGTAGGCCGGCTCACGGGCAAAGACTCCGGGCCGGGCCGTCTCGAAGAAATCCCGGTCATCGCGCAAGAGGCACTCGCGTTGCTCGATAGCGCCACCCCACACGCCGGCGAGGCACCTCTTGCGGGCGTCCGGGCGCTTGTGAGCGCAGGTGGCACGCGTGAACCGTTGGATCCGGTGCGTTTCCTCGGCAACCGTTCTACCGGCCGTCAAGGGGTCGCCGTGGCGGAGGCTTTGCGCGATGCCGGCGCCGAGGTCGAGCTCGTCGCAGCTAACATCGAAGTTCCGGCACCCGATGGGGTAGAGGTCACCTCTGTGACCACGGCAGCCGAGCTGGAACAAGCGATGCGTGCATCTGCTAGCGAGGTTCACATCGTTGTCATGGCTGCTGCAGTAGCTGACTTCAGGCCTAAAGAATATGTGGGCAGCAAGATCAAGAAGAACCCGGAAGACGATTCCGCGCCCGTGATCGAGCTGGTCCGCAATCCGGACATCCTGAAAGGGCTGGTGGAGGACCGGCGCTCACGGGCTAAGGATCGGCGCGCGCCGGAGCAGGGTGGTCAGCAGGCCAGCGCTTCACAGGATGCGGACCTCCTGCCCCGCCTCATCGTTGGTTTCGCCGCGGAGACCGGCGATGAGAACGCAAGCGTTCTGGAATACGGCAGAGCCAAACTTAAACGCAAGGGTGCGGATCTTCTCGTCGTGAACGAGGTCTCGGAAACGCGTGGGTTCGGCACACCAAACAATACGGTCGCCGTGCTTGCCGCCGACGGCGAGGACGCCGGTGAGATTTCCGGCTCGAAACGTTATGTTTCTGAATTTATCGTGGATGCGATTGTAAAGCGCTTGGCGCGCTAAAGTCCTGGGTAGATCGCTGAAGCACTAAAGAATCGATAATTGTTATGTTTACTTCTGATAGTTTGCGGCTTTTCACCTCGGAATCCGTGACGGAAGGTCACCCGGACAAGATCTGTGACCAGATTTCCGACGCGATCCTGGATGCGCTCTTGGATAAAGACCCTGAGTCTCGTGTTGCTGTTGAGACTTTGACGACCACGGGGTTGGTTCAAGTTGCCGGTGAGGTTACGACTGACGCCTACGTTGAGATCCCCCAACTTGTGCGCGATACGATCCTTGATTTGGGCTATGACTCCTCCGCGAACGGTTTTGATGGTGCCCGCTGCGGGGTGAATATCTCTATTGGGCAGCAGTCCCAAGAGATCGCCTCTGGTGTGTTCTCGTCTCTTGAAGAACGGCTTGGGAAAGCCAAGGATCCGCGTGATGCTCAGGGCGCCGGCGATCAAGGCATCATGTTCGGTTATGCAACCAACGAGAATGACTCTTTCATGCCGACCCCGATCCATTTGGCGCATCGGCTCTCGCAACAGTTGACGCGTGTGCGTCGCGACGGGGTGTTGCCGGGCCTTCGCCCAGACGGTAAAACGCAGGTCACGATCGGCTATGACGGGAACAAGCCTGTCTCTATTGAGTCGGTGGTGGTCTCAAGCCAGCATGCCGAGGACTATGACTTGGTTTCGGTTCAGTCTGATCTGCATGATTTTGTGGTCAAGCCGGTTCTTTCGACCGAATCGTTGGATTCTTCGAATGCCGAGGTTCTATTGAATCCTTCGGGTAAGTTCATCATCGGTGGCCCGGTGGGGGATGCGGGACTCACAGGTCGCAAGATCATCGTTGATACCTATGGTGGTTTCGCTCGCCATGGTGGTGGTGCGTTCTCTGGTAAGGACCCGTCAAAGGTTGACCGTTCGGCGGCTTATGCTGCACGTTGGGTAGCTAAGAATGTTGTTGCGGCTGGCTTGGCTGATCGAGCTGAGATTCAGGTTGCGTATGCGATTGGGCAGGCCGCCCCGGTTGGTCTCTATGTTGAAACGTTCGGTACCTCCCAGGAGGATCCGGTCAAGATCGCTAGCGCGATCCGTGAGGTTTTCGATCTGCGTCCACTCGGTATCATCGAGGACCTCAACTTGAAGCGTCCGATCTATCGGAAGACGGCCGCGCACGGCCATTTCGGTCGCCCGGACCCTGATTTCACGTGGGAGAACCTGGACCGGGTTGATGCGCTCAAGTCGTATTTCAACCTCTGATTCCCCCATCTAGATCGTGTTGAGCTGGGAGGCCTGTTGACTGAATCGCCAGACGGCGTTTTGTTCGACGCCTCCCAGTTCCGTACTCCGGCTGGTGTCACAGATACGAAGCCAAAGAGGCCATCTCAGAAGAAGCCTCGTATTGGCGCTGATCAGTACGCTGAGCATCTCCCGTATGCTCGGGTTCTGGTGGATACCCCGGTTCCGCATCTTGACCGCTTATTCGATTATGCGGTGCTGAAGGAGCAGGATTCCGATGCGGTTGCCGGTGCGCGTGTGCGGGTGGTTTTCGGTGGGCGCAGGGTTAACGGTTATATCGTGGAGCGGGTTGCCCAGTGTGATCCTGAGGTCACCCCTAGGCCGCTTACGACGGTTTTCTCACCGCTACCTGTTTTCTCTTCTGAGGTGCGTTCGCTGTGTGAGGCGGTCGCTGACCGGTATGCCGGTACGGTGGCCGATGTTGCGAAGTCTGCTGTGGTTCCTCGTGTTGCCAGGATAGAGAAGGAGCCTTGGCATGGCCCGGTTGAGCTTCCGCTCGCTTGCCCTGATACAGCTCGGTGGGCGAAGGCGTGGGAGGCAGAGGACCCTGAGGCGTGGTTGCTCACTGAGTTGTTGGCAGGTGAGGCTCCCCGGGCTGTTGTAGCGGTCACCCCAGGGGAAGCAACGGCGGAAGCCACGGCGGAAACCTCGGCGCAGACCACGGCGGATGCTGCCCGGCACAACCAGTCGAGTGATACACCGCATCACATCGAGGGCTGGGCGGTGCGCTTGGCAACAGCTGCGGCGGCAACGCTGGCTTCGGGTCGAGGCAGTGTTCTGGTGGTTCCGGATGCCCGAGATCTTGATGCTGTGACGCGTGCGCTGGATGCTGTGGTGGGTGCGGATGCTTATGCGAGGTTATCGGCTGAGGACGGCCCGAGCGCTCGCTACCGGTCCTTTCTTGAGGTGGTGACGGGGCAGAGGAGGATTGCTGTGGGTACGCGGTCTGCGGCTTTCGCTCCGGTGTGGAACCTGGGTTTGGTTGCTATGTGGGATGACCATGATCAAACCCATGTTGAGCAGCGCGCCCCGTATCATCATGCCCGCGAGGTCCTTTTGTTGCGTGCTCAACACAGCGGTTGTGCAGCTGTCTTCGCGTCCTTTGCTCGTAGCTCTGAAGCGCAGCGGCTTGTTGAGACCGGTTGGGCCAAACCATTAAGTGCCGCTCGCCCTGTGTTGCGGGACCGTACCCCATGGGTCAGGGCGACCTCGGATAGTTATGAGTCGGAACGGGACCCTATTTTCCATTCGGTCAGGCTCCCTCGTTTAGCTTTCGAGGTTGCCCGTGCTGGGCTTGAGTCCGGGCCTGTTCTGGTTCAAGTGGCACGCACCGGGTTCATCCCCTTGTTGCGATGTCAACGCTGCAGAATGCCTGCCCGCTGCCGGCAGTGTCAGGGCCCGCTGCAGTTTTTGGGAGCGAATGATCCTGCGCCGACGTGTGGCTGGTGCGGCTTGATCGAGCGCGCTTTCGCGTGTGAGGAGTGTGGTGGCCGGAGTTTGCGTGCAGGCCATGTTGGGGCACAGCGAACGGTTGAGGAGTTCGGTCGGGCATTCCCGGGAGTACCTGTGGTGCGTGCGACTGGTGCGGATGCACTCCATCACGTGGATGCTAAGCCTCAGTTGGTGATCGCAACACCGGGTGCTGAGCCTCTCGTGGATGGTGGCTATGCGGCCGCGTTGCTCTTGGATGCCGATGCGATGCTTGCCTCCGGTGGGTTGCGTTCGGGGGAGGACGTGGCGCATCGGTGGTTTGCTGCTGCAGCTTTGGTGCGTGGGCGCGAGGCAGGCGGCCAGGTTGTTCTAACGGGCCACCCTTCGCCTCAGGGTAGGGCTTTAGTCCGGTGGGATCCGGCTGGGCTGGCCGCCCAGGAGCTCGCGGAGCGGGCTGAGGTGGGTTTGCCTCCAGCGGTGCGCACGGCGTCGTTGTCTGGGCCGCGTGAGGCCGCGCAGCAGTTCTGCCTCGACATCCAGGCCGTGGATGGAGTGCGCGCTGTAGGGCCAACGCCGGTACAGGGCAGCTCCGAAGGCGGCGTTACGGATACTGCCGAGCAACGGTGGCTGTTGTTCTTCGACTACGCGGCCGGACCCACCGTAACGCACGCGCTACGGCGACGTAAGGCACTAGGGTCGCTGCGGCGCGACCCCAAAGTCACGGTCCGGGTCGACGACCCAACCGAGCTCTAGCCTCACCTATTCGGGCCTGCCGAGCCACGCGCGTATCGCTCTTGCCGCGGCACGTGGGGTTTCATAGTGAATCAGGTGACCCACCTGCGGGATTATCACGAGCCGCGCGTTGGGAAACAGTGCTTCGAGCGCTGTCTGGCTTGCCACCGTGCCGAGCGGATCCCCGGCCCCTGCGATCAGCAGTGTCGGCGCATCGACCTCGGCGGCGGCATCGAGCACCGTGGTGTGCACCGAGGATTCATAGGTTTCCAGTAGCACTTCGGGGCTTGCGAAGCCGCTCATATATGCCCGATGCTGATGCCTGACATACTCCCTCGTGGCCTGATCACGGCTTGTGGTCATGGTGAGGCTCGCCCCGTCAACGAGTGCAGTGGAACTCAATACCGCGGTGCGCCAGCGCGCTGGAACCCGGGTCCCGAGCTCATAAAGCAAGCGGGTTGCCTGGGTCAACACGATGTGGCGGCCTGCCAGCGGCGGCTCGGAGATCGGGTTGATCAGGATGAGCTGCCCGAAACGCCCCGGATTGGCGGCCATATAGGTTGAGGCGACGACCGAGCCGAACGAGTGGCCGAGCAGGACCGTCTCAGCATCCAGCTCGAGGGCATCGATGAGGGCGTCGATGACTTCGTGAAAGCCTATAGCGCTGTGGCGTGCCTGTTGGGTATCAAACGCGCTAGAGACCCCGTAGCCGGGTAGATCCGGGACAATCCAGGTGTGCTCAGGCATTGCGTTGATGAGGCGGCGTAGGCCGTGATGGTCCCCGCGGAAACCATGGATCGCAAGCACCACACGAGATCCCGCAGCGCCTTGTTCACCTGATGCATTCTGCTGCGCTGGATACACCCACGTGCGCATGCGTGAACCGCATACCGTGAGGTCGAAATACAGCGAGTCCCGGTCATCGTCTAAAGGGCTTGCGGCGAGCGCGAGAGAGTCGGGGTATGGGTGTTTGGTGATGCTGGGTTTACTCACGTTTTAACCTTATGTGTCCAGTAGGTGTTATTGCGGTTTTCGTCTGAGGTTGCGCTTGTTGCCTGAAGTTCATCCGGGCAAGATGGTCGGTATGCATTCCAAGGACCACCACGCCGATACTGTTCCAGCCGGCTCTGCTCCAGCCTGCTCCGCTCCACTTACTTCATCTGGGCTCGGCTCTGCTCCGGTAGATCCATCATCCTCGCTTGCTCCACCATTGAATCTAGCAAGGGGTAGGCATGCGGCGGGGACAGCGCCGGTGCGGGCCTCGGTCCAGCGGATCGCGCAGCGTCCGGAAACCGATGTTTTGATCCTTGGTGGCGGTATCAACGGCGCGGCAGCGGCGCGTGAGTTGGCGTTGCAGGGCATCGACGTTGTGCTAGCGGAAGCTCATGACTTCGCATACGGGGCAAGTGGCGCATCCAGCCATATGATTCACGGCGGTATCCGTTACTTGGAGTATGGCGAGTTCCGGCTAGTGAAGGAGTCGGTCCAGGAACGTAACCGTCTTTTGCGTCATGCCGGGCATCGGGTGCGCCCGTTGCCCACGTTCATTCCTTTGCGTACAACCCTCACGGGTCTTTTGAATGCTCCGCTACGTTTTCTCTTCAAGGACTATCGCGGCGTCCCGGCTGAACGCGGGGCGTTGATGATCAAGGCCGGGCTTGTGCTCTATGACACATACTCCCGTGCGAGTAGGAAAGCGGCTGGCCTTAAACGGCATTCCTTCTTGCTGGGGCGTCAAGCTGTACGGCGCGCGTTCCCTGATCTGCGCCCAGATACTCGCTTTGTCGCGCAGTATCAAGACGCTCAGGTCGAAAGCCCTGAGCGTCTCATTATCGATCTGCTGAGTGAGGCCGAAGATCACGGGGCCCGCATCGCAAATCAGCTGGCGTTGACCGGCACCACAGCAAGCACTATCGATGCATCCGATGGGATCACGTTGACTGACCAGCTCACTGGCCAACACATCCAGGTTCGGCCCCGCGTCATCATCAACGCCACCGGTAGCTGGGTTGACCTCACTAACCGTGCTTTGGGGCATGAAACCTCGTTCATGGGTGGAACCAAAGGTGCACACTTGGTTCTGGATCACCCTCAACTACTTGAAGCATGCCGCGGCGGCGAGATTTTCTTTGAACATCAAGACGGCCGCATCGTGTTGATCTGCCCCCTGGGCGAACGCGTACTCGTCGGAACAACCGACTTACCCGCGGACCCCGGGGAAGTACCCGAATGCTCCGATGAGGAATACGAATATCTGCTTGAGCTCGTCCAGGACATGTTCCCGACGATCCCGATCAGTGAGGAGCACGTGGTCCACACTTTCGCTGGGGTGCGGCCGCTACCGCGATCAAACGCTGACGCGACAGGCGCCATCACGCGTGACCACCACATCGTGCACCTGAGCCACAGCATGCGAGGGACCCGCAACGGTCGGGTAAAGAGCATCGAGATCCCGCTGTTGTGCCTTGTGGGTGGAAAGCTCACTACGTTCCGTGCGGTCGGGGAGCAGCTCACCGATCAGGCTCTGGATCAGCTTGACCGTGACCGCATCAGAACCACGCGCGGTCGGGACATCAAAGGGATGATCCGTGGTGATGACCCCACGAAGGACTGCGAAGCAGTGGTTGGTTCCACCTACGCCCGCGCTCTCGTTAAGCGCTACGGTTCGTATGCGAACGAGGTCGCAGACTTCATCGCACACCTCATCGACTCAGGAACAGATCCCGACGCTGCACACCCTCTTGCGCACACGCGGGAGTTGCTGAGAGGCGAGGTCGCGTGGATGGCGGAGCGCGAACACGCCACGAACGCCGAAGACATCCTCAGGCGCCGCACAAACCTGCGTTTCAATGGGATCGTGAGACAGGACACAGCCCTCAGCGTTGAAGCCGGTAAAGATACTGCGGCTCAAGGCGATGTGGGGGAAGATGCACTCGTGCGTGAGATCGAGGAGATCTTGGAGGCCAGTACGGCGCGGGCGTGAGGCCCCTTTGGCTTCACCGCCGAACTGGCACGAGCGTGACCGGCAGGGTCCCCACTTAGGGTGACTCAAGCGTGTAAAGCCTCGGCGGCCTGTGTTTGGTGCCCTCCAGGAATTCTGAGGTGGCTTTGATCCGAGGCTGGTTTTTGATGCTGCGTTGAAAGTTCCCAGGGTCCAGCTGTTGCCCCTGGATGGTTTCGACGAGTTCACGTAAGTCAGCGAGGATGAACTTCGATGGCAGGCTCGCGTGAGCGAGCTCGTCCAATTCGATTTCGCGCAAGGCTTGCCGGGCTTGAGCGATGATGTGGCTGTGATCGAAGGCCAGAGGCGGCAAGTCATCGATGTCCCACCAGCTTAGCCGTGGGTCCGCTTCAGCGACTTGATACGCGGCATCAACGTCATCCAGGCGCACCATGGACCAGTATGCAACCGTGACCACCCGCAAGCTGCCCACGTGCAGGGAATCCTCTGAGATGTCGGGAGGGAGCCCATCTTGCCCAGGGGTGCGGCGCTGGCAAGCGGCGCGATAGAGGCCGCCGAACGTGTGTAGCTGTTGCGGCTGATAACCGTTCAAACCGGTGACGCGGGTGAAGATCTCCGCTGCAGAATCATCGAGGGAAAGCGCGGCTTGAACCGGTGCCCCGGGGATCGCGTAGCGGCCGCGGAAGGGCTCACGTACCCGTTCTATGAGCGGAATCTGAATGCGATAGGGCAGTGCTTCAGAGTGGTTTTTGAGCTGAGAACTATCGGTGTTGTTGGAGTCTGCCGGCTTCTTGGAGAAAGCGAAAATGATCACCGAAACCGCCAGTTCGGGCTGGAGGTTACGGCGTTCAGTGACATTAGCCCAGGTGTGCATGCAAGCAACTCTACCTACATATTGTCATGCAAACAATTACATATTGCCGCCACGGCAGGTACTTAGTGTCACTCGCGCAATTAGTTATTGCCACCTATACAATTAGTTCCGGTCAGATGCACAATAAGTTGTTGTCGCGGCGACACTAAGCAGATGTCACCCAGACAATTACTTATTGTCACTGCCGCAATAAGCAGGTTTCACTTTGCCTCGAAGCATGCCTGACGTCGCGCTCACCTCGCGCGCTCGCTACGATGCTTTGAGACTCTTAACAACCCACGCACATCATCGAGGGCTTCATGACACAAAAACTTATTGTGGCGATCGATCAAGGCACCACATCCTCCCGGGCTATCGCCTTCGATGAACGCGGTCAGCAGCAAGCAGTGGCCCAACGTGAACATCAACAGCACTTCCCCCTGCCAGGCTGGGTCGAACATGATGCGACCGAAATTCGGGACAATGTCACAGCCGTATTAGCCGAACTGTTGGATACCCTCGGGGAGAGGGCCAGCGCCGTCCAGGGAATCGGCATCACGAATCAACGCGAAACCATCCTTGTATGGGACGCCGCAACCGGCGAGCCCGTAACCCCAGCCATCGTGTGGCAAGATGCCCGCACCCAACGCATCGTCGATGAGATGGAAGAAGACGGTGGGCTCGACCGCTACCGCGAGGTCACAGGCTTGCCGCTAGCAACATACTTCTCCGCAACCAAGCTGCGCTGGATCCTCGATACAGACCCGCAACTGCAGAAACGCGCAGAAGCCGGGGAACTCCTTGCAGGAACCATGGACACCTGGGTCATCTGGAATCTCACAGGCGGCCCAGACGGAGGCCTGCACGTGACCGACGTGACCAACGCGTCTCGAACCATGCTCATGAACCTGCGCAAACAAGCATGGGAACCCAGCATCCTCAACGACTTCAACATCCCTGAAGCGATGCTGCCCCGCATCGTGACATCATCCGGGCACATCGGGCACATCAGTAGCGGCAACCCCGGGGCAGGCCTGCCCATCGCAGGAATCCTCGGTGACCAACAAGCAGCCCTCTTCGGACAAGCCGCGTTCAAACCGGGCCAAGCCAAAAACACTTACGGAACCGGCTGCTTCGTTATGTACAACACCGGAACCACACCGGCACGCAGCACCAAAGGCCTCTTGACAACGATCGCCTATCAGCTCGACGGTCAAGAACCCGTCTACGCCTTGGAGGGTTCCATCGCAGTAGCAGGCTCGCTGGTTCAATGGCTACGCGACAACCTCAAGATGTTCGAACACGCCCCACAGATCGAAGAGCTAGCGAGCGAAGTTGAAGACTCCGGCGGCTGCTACATCGTCCCGGCCTTCTCCGGACTCTACGCTCCGTGGTGGCAGCCCGAAGCTCGCGGTGTCATGACTGGGCTCACCCGGTACGTGACCCGCGAACACATCGCACGCGCCGTACTGGAAGCGACAGCTTTCCAAACCGCTGACGTTTTCGACGCCGCCGAAGAAGACGTTGACGGCAAACTCACCGAACTGCGAGTGGACGGCGGCATGGTCACCAATAACGTCTTGATGCAGTTCCAAGCCGACCTGCTCGGTGTCGATGTTCTACGGCCGGCCGTCACCGAAACCACGGCACTCGGTGCCGCTTACGCCGCCGGGCTCGCCGTTGGCGTCTGGAATTCACTGGACGAAATCGAGGAGAACTGGCAATTGGAGCGCACCTTCAGCCGTTCCATGGACCAACAAAGAGTCGAGCGGAAGAAACGCATCTGGCGCAAAGCCGTCCACCGCAGCTTCGACTGGGTTGATGAAGACGTCCAAGCCGATTCAGGAACCTGATACAGCCGTTATGTGACATGCACTAAACATGCAGAAACCCGTTTCACACGTAGAATAGGGAACTGCTTTGACTCCTGCCACACGCGCACGAGTTGTCTACGCACAAGCTGACCCACACAGAAGAGGAATACCAGTTGGCTCAGGCCCCTACGCCACAAGAGAACGCCACCTACGATGCGCACGCCATCGAGAAGCGCTGGGCGGGTTATTGGGAAGAAAACAACGTTTTCACACCAGCGGATGACGGCTCCCGCGAACGTAAATACGTCCTCGACATGTTCCCTTACCCGTCGGGGGACCTTCACATGGGTCACGCTGAGGCCTTCGCCATCGGTGACGTCGTAGCACGCCACTGGCTACACCAAGGCTACGACGTCTTCCACCCGATCGGTTGGGACTCTTTCGGCCTGCCAGCTGAGAACGCCGCGATCAAAAACGATCAGCATCCGGCCGAGTGGACATATAAGAACATCGACACCCAGGCGGAATCGTTCAAACGGTATGCGATTTCCGCAGACTGGAACTCACGCCTTCACACCTCCGACCCGGAGTATTACCGCTGGACCCAGTGGCTATTCCTCGAGCTGTTCAAGCACGGGTTGGCCTACCGGAAGAACTCGCCAGTCAACTGGTGCCCTAAAGACCAGACAGTGCTCGCCAACGAGCAGGTAGTCGATGGCGCATGCGAGCGATGCAAAACCCCAGTCACTAAGAAGTCGCTGAACCAGTGGTACTTCAAGATCACCGATTTCGCTGACCGTTTGCTCGACGAGATGCCTGCGCTGGAAGGGAAGTGGCCCGAGCGTGTGCTTGCGATGCAGCGCAACTGGATCGGCCGGTCCCACGGCGCCAACGTGAACTTCGTGATCGAAGCCAACGCCGGTAAAGACGAACACACCATCGAAGTGTTCACAACCCGCCCCGACACCCTCTACGGCTCAACGTTCATGGTCGTTGCCGTGGACGCCGACCTCGCAGACCAACTGGTCACAGACGAACACCGTGCAGCGTTCGAAGAGTATCGGGAATCAGTCAAAGCCGCCTCCGACATCGAACGCCAATCAACAGAGCGCAAAAAGACCGGCGTGTTCCTGGGCCGCTACGCAACCAACCCGGTATCCGGCGCTTCTGTACCGGTGTGGGCCTCCGATTACGTGCTGGCTGACTACGGAACCGGGGCGATCATGGCCGTGCCGGCCCACGATCAACGCGACCTCGAATTCGCGCTCGCCTTCGATTTGCCAGTGCGCACCGTTGTCGACACGGGGGAGGAAGACCCAGCCGTCAGCGGTGTCGCCACCGTTGGCGACGGCACCCTCATCAACTCCGGCCCGCTCGATGGGCTGAGCAAGCAAGATGCGATAGCTCAAGCCATCGACATCGTCGAGAAGGCCGGTACCGGGCATGAGGCCATCACCTACCGTTTGCGTGACTGGCTCGTTTCCCGCCAACGTTTCTGGGGTGCACCGATCCCGATCATCCACTGCGCATCATGCGGTGAGGTCCCGGTCCCCGAAGACGAACTGCCGGTGCGCCTGCCAGAGGATCTTCGCGGTGAACAGCTTGCGCTCAAGGGCCGTTCGCCGCTTGCTGGGGCCGAAGACTGGGTCAACGTGACCTGTCCTGAATGCAGTGGTCCGGCTCTGCGCGATACCGATACGATGGACACGTTCGTGGACTCCTCGTGGTACTACTTGCGTTTTGCCTCGCCGCAGAATGACCAGGCGGCTTTCGACACCGAGGCCGTCAAACGCTGGTTGCCGGTTGATCAATACGTCGGCGGTGTTGAGCATGCGATCCTGCACTTGCTGTATTCACGCTTCATCACCAAGGCACTACAGAGCTTCGGCTACCTCGATTTCAGCGAGCCGTTCAGAGCGTTGCTGAACCAGGGCCAGGTTTTGAACCAGGGCAAGGCGATGTCCAAGTCGCTCGGCAACGGCGTGAACCTGGGCGAACAGCTCGATCAGTTCGGTGTGGATGCCGTCCGTTTGACCATGGTTTTTGCATCCCCTCCCGAAGACGATGTCGACTGGGCGAATGTTTCGCCATCGGGTGCTACCAAGTTCCTGGCACGTGCCTGGCGTATTGCCCAAGACGTGAGCAGCGCGGCAGGAACGGACCCGGCTGGTGGAGATCAAGACCTGCGTTCGGTAACGCACAAGATCCTCGCCGAATCGCTCGAGAACCTTGAGAACGGGAAGTTCAATGTTGTTGTGGCTCACGCGATGGAGCTCACCAACGCAACCCGTAAGGCCATCGATTCCGGTGCTGGCCCAGCGGATCCGGCTGTGCGCGAGGCAGCTGAGGTCATCGCATTGCTTCTGAGCCTCGTCTCCCCATACACCGCTGAGGACATGTGGCACATGCTCGGCCATAGCCAGCCGATTGCCCGCGTGCCGTACCCAGCGGTGGATGAATCCCTGCTCAAGGAAGAGACCATCACCGCCGTGGTTCAGGTCAAGGGTAAAGTCCGCGGCAAACTCGAGGTCCCGGTGGACATCTCTGAAGAGGATCTACAGACCCGGGCGTTGGCGAACCCGGACGTTCAGCGGTTCTTGGGGGACCAGCAGATCCGCAAGATCATTGTCCGCGCCCCTAAATTGGTTTCGATTGTCGTTTAATGTCTGACCGTTTGCCATCCTTTACGCGCAGGTTGCCGCTTTCTTCCGAGCGGCATCCTACGCGAGGACAGCCTCGTTTGGGCCACCGCATCGCCGCGTTGGCTCGCGCATATTCCGGGCGTAGGCCCCGCACGTGGGTCATCACCGATTCCGCGGCAGGTTTGAGCGAAGAGGTTGTTGCTAGCTACCGCGGTTATCTCTCGGTCGTGCCGATGCATGTGACCGTTGGCGGTCAGGTGTATAACGATGGTGATCCGGACCTGCAGCGTGCTCTTGCGATGGGTTTTGCGCTTGGCCAGTCGGTTTCAACGTCCAGGCCCGCACCAGGGAAATTCCGCGAGGCTTACGATCATGCGGTAGAGAACGGTGCGGAGCGGATCATCGTGATCACGATGGCCGGCAGGCTCTCTAATACAGCCGATTCGGCGCGCCTTGCGGCAGAACAATGCACGGTTGAGGTCGATGTGATCGATTCCTGCAGCGCCGGCTTCGGTCAGGCACTCGCGGTAGTCTCGGCCGCCGATGCGGCAATGACATCCCGCGACCCCATTGAGGCCGCGGAACGCGCCATGGGTTCGCATATCTGGCTCACCGTCCCATCATTGGATGCGTTGCGTAAAGGTGGCCGAGTCACCCTAGCGGCTTCCGTTTTGGGTAATCTCTTGAACATCCGGCCGATTCTGCGATTCGACGCGGCCGGAAGCATCAGTGTTTTAGACCGGATACGCCACACCGATCGGGCGTTAACGCGCATCGCTGAGCTCGGGATCGAACACGCGACCGGAGCGGCACCTGGGGATGTCCAGGTGGCGGTTCAGCATTTCGCAGCCGAAGAAGCCGCCATCGAAGTCGCCGATGCGCTTGAGCCCCATACGTCATGGCCCGTGACAATTTCGCCACTGCCATCGGTTCTGGCCGCCCACTGTGGGCCAGGCGCAATCGGCTTAGTAGTGCACCGAGTTGTGCACGAATCCAACCCAGGGAACCAGAATCTGGACAACTGAGGCACTGCGCTGAACGCCTCACCTGGAGTTCAGGGGTCAAGTCCTTGCCGACAAGTCCTGCCCTAGAGCCCTGGGCTTGAGGTTTGCTGTTAGCACTCTTACTGTTGGCGGCCGATCCACTATCCCCAGCGCTAGTGGCACCGGGGCCTCATCCACAGCCGCCGCATCGGGCTTGTGATTCTTCTTAGCCTGAGGGCATGAGCCCGCAACATCTACGCCAACCGAATGAGACAGATTCCTATGACGATTACGCATGGCTAGACGAACCACCTCGCCGCCCACTCCTTGGACGGTGGGGGATCGGCGCGCTCGCACTCGCTCTGTGTGTTCTGCTGGCTGTGCTTGGCTACCGCCTATTCATTGCCAACAACGGTGCGCTCACATCAGCCGGCGTGGTCGCAGCCAATGGGCAAGCACCTGCACAGCCTGAAGCTGATTCTCGCTCGACACCTGGAGACGCCAGTTCCGGGCCGGGTAGTACAGATAGTCCTGACCACGCCCCCAAACAGGGGCCAGCTCAACAGGCCGCTGGCGGGCTTCTGCGGGTCCATGTTGTGGGTGCAGTGAAGAAGCCTGGCCTCTATGAACTGGATCAAGGTGCAATCACTGCAGACGCAATCAAGCAGGCGGGTGGGATGACCCGGGCGGCCGATCAAGCCGGCATCAACTTGGCGGCACCGGTCAACGATGGCGAACAAATTCGGGTGCCACGCAAAGGTGAACACGCCAGCAACGGGCCTGTTAGCGGCGGTGGCGGGAGTGACGGTAGCGGCAAGACCGGCCGGCTCAACACCGGCGGGGGCTCCTCCGGACCAGGCGCCGGCGGGAAAATCATTGTGCGCATCAACTCGGCCAGCTCTGAAGAGCTTCAACAACTGCCAGGCGTTGGGCCAGCGCTCGCCCAAAGAATCCTCGACTTCAAGGCTCAACACGGACCGTTCCGTGGACCAGCAGATCTTGATGCGGTCTCCGGTATCGGGCCAGCGATCTTGAGCAAGATCGAGCCGATGGTCTCCTATGACTAGTGAACCACCTGCTCGATTAGGCGGCTATGCCGACCGCGCCGCCGTATCCTCAACCTCTCTTCATCCACCGGGGCCAGACCCTCAACGATCCCTCCAGCCGTTAGCGCCAGCGCTTTTATCCGGTACTGCCGCATGCGTTGCGGTGTGCTGGGTCTATACGGTGCACGGCTTCCCACCCGGATTCGCTTGGGGAGCAGCCCTAACGTGTGCGGTGCTGGCCGGTGTCCTGTTCTTTGTGCTGCGCATGAGAACACATTCGGCGCATAGCCATCGCAGGCAACAGCGCCCGCGGCACCCTAGCTTTCGGGGCTCACATGCACTTTCTCATGCGATCCTGGCGTTGATTATGCTGAGCGCAACTTTCTCATCCTGCGCACTCGATGCTCAAGGCCGGCTGAACGCGCAAGCGTTCATATCGGATGCCCCGTTACAAGCCCGGCTCGAAGTCACGGAGGCCCCGCGGGATATTGGGCCATCAATGCTGACGCATGTTTCTGTAACGCCGTTAGTTCAGGCTGGCCCGAGCCTCAGAGAGGAAAGCAAGCCCCGCCACAATACGCCGAGATTCGAGGCCGTGATCTTTACGCCGAGCTCGCAGATTCCCGAGAACGCAGCGGTGGGTACACAGTGGACGGCGTGGATACGTGTGAAGGCTCACCGTGAACGTGCATCCGAACCCGTGTCCGTGGCTGTACTCTCGCCTCCGGTGGATGAGGCGTCCGCTCCCGCGGGGTTTAGCGCGTGGGTCAGAGCGAATCTGCAGAAGCTAGGGCAACGGTGGGGAGGCGAAACCGGCGCACTCATCCCAGGCCTGATTGTGGGGGATCGCTCCAGCCAGTCTGTAGAGCTGTCTGCTTCCATGGTCGTATCTGGGCTGAGTCATCTCACCGCGGTATCCGGGGCGAACGTTGCGGCGATGGTCCTCGTCGTGACCTCACTGTGTCGGCTTGTGCGGCTACGAGGCATAGCCCGCTATGCGGTGATCCTTGCGGTGATCATCACCTTCGCGCACATCGTGGGCCCTGATCCATCGGTCCTTCGAGCATGCATCATGGGCGCGGTGGGCGCCTTCGCAGTCACTGTTGGCAGACCAGCCGCCGCAATCGCTCTGCTAGCTCTGGCAGCAACAGTGCTTCTACTACTAGACCCCTGGATGCTGGTTGCACCCGCGTTCCAGCTCTCCGTCCTAGCGACGTTCGGGATCTTGATCGGATCCCATCCACTTGCACAACTGTTGCAAGGCCTCAAGTTTCCACGGCTCTTCGCCGAAGTCACCGCCGTCTCAGCTGCCGCAACCATCGCATGCACACCGGTCCTCGTGGCGATGGACCCTGCTCAATCCTTGTGGGTCGTCCCTATCAACGTTCTAGCGAGTCCCGCTGCCGCACTCGTTGGGCTCGCGGCTCCAAGTGTCATGTTGCTCGGCTGGATTCCCTGGCCGTGGGGCTGGCCATTAACTGCATGTGTGGGGCTGCCGGCACACGTCATCACAATGCTGGCACGGTTCTCAGCCGAACACGCACCCATGCATCACTGGCCGGAAATGCCGTGGGGTTTCTTGCTTGCGGCCATAACGTGTTGGGTTCTGCCCGCAACACTGCTGGTTCTTGCGCAACGCGCGCGGCCCGATGTTCTTCGGGCGTGGCTTTCGCACGTGCGTCTTGACCTCCAGGCCCGCCGCTCAGCGTCCACGATCGCAGCGGCCCCATCACCATATACAGGGCACCGTCAACCCGGGGTTGGCCACAGCCAGCGAGGGTTTAAACAAGGCCCACCCAAGTTTGGGCGGCGCCCTGCTGCGATCGTCCTCTCGGCTTCGGTCATCGTTTCTTTCGTGTTTGTTCTGGCGAGCTTCATCCGAGCACCTGACCCAGCCCTGAGCCGCGCTCAGGCTGGGGACATCCTGTTTTGCGATGTCGGGCAAGGGGATGCGCTCGCGGTGATAGGGGATGAGAACAACGCGCTACTGATCGATGCAGGGCCAGACCCAACACACATCGATGCCTGCTTGAGCCGAGCCGGCATCACCAAACTCTGCGGCGTGGTGATAACCCACCTGGACCTTGACCACGTGGGTGGGCTTGACGGCGCTCTCAACACGCGAGAACTCAGTGGGGAGGTCATCTATGGGACAGCTAAGAGGCGTCCTCCCGTCGAGCAGGCCCGGCGAGCGCTGGAAGGGGAGCAGATGACGTGCGGTCCGTGGAGCGTCGATGTGCTGTGGGCACCGCAGCAGGCCAGCAGTGAGAATGGTGCATCTGTCGTGACGCGTGCCCGCATGATTCACGGTGATGGTTTGGGGGTCGAATTGATCAACACGGGTGATCTGGAGTCCGAGCAAGCTCAGCTGATGTTGCGATCGCATAAGTTGGAACGATCTACCGGTGACCTGCGTGTTCTGAAGGTGGCCCACCATGGTTCGGCTACGGGTGGAACTGAGCTCATTGAAGAGTTTCAGCCTGACCTCGCGCTGATCGGTGTAGGCGCTGATAACGATTACGGCCATCCCCGCCAAGTCATTCTTGAGGCGCTGTATCGGGCGAATGTGAGCGTTCATAGAACTGATCAGGAAGGCACCATTATCGTCAGGCCTGTCTCAGGAACGGAAGAAGCTGATAACCGTGTGGGCGCGCAGGTGCTTCACGAGCGCTCCCCAGCAGGTAGCATTCGATAGGTAGAATCCGCGCTTTAGCGTTGCTCTATTCCGTTGAGGAGACACGATGACACCACCTGCCCGCTCGAAACGAGCCACCAGGTCCGCTGGTGGGCAGCGTGGTCCTAACTTCCGGTCAGCTGAACCGGCCCCGCTGGTGTTTCTTGACGGTGCCGATGATTATCAAGCCGCACGCGCTTTTGAAGTCGTCCGTTCCAAGGCCCGGGCTGCGGACCCGTCCATCGAGGTGACCCGGATCGACGGTGAGTCCTACGAACCTTCCCAGCTCATTCTCGCTTCGAGTCCGTCACTGTTTGGCGGTTCTCCGCTGATTGAAATCCACGGCTTGGAGAAGATGAACGAGGCCCTCCAGAAGGATTTGCTCAGCTATATTGAAGCGCCGCAGGAGGACGCTGTCCTTGTGTTGCATCATAGTGGTGGGCAACGCGGAAAAACGCTAGTCAACGTGTTGAAGAAACGCGCTAGTGTGATCGATGTTTCCCCTCTCAAGAAGGACCAAGAACGTCAAGACTTCGTGCTGGGGGAGTTCAAGAGTCTGCGCCGTAAGGTGGATCCTGAAGCGGTGAGGGCTTTAGTGGATTCGGTAGGTAGCGATGTAGCCGAACTGGGAGCCGCCGTGTCCCAGTTGGCTTCCGATATCGACGGACCCATTACCGTGGATGCGGTCACCACGTATTTTGGTGGCCGGTTAGAGACCACAGGCTTTGCGGTGGCCGATGCCGCTGTGGCAGGTAGGGGAGCCGAAGCAGTCAGTCTCTTGCGTTATGCGTTAGCTAGCGGACTTGACCCTGTTCCGCTGCTTGGCGCGATTGGCGGTAAGGTCCGGCAGATCGCGAAGGTAGCCGGCAGCTCCGCACCCGCAGGACAGTTGGCATCCGAACTTAAGATGGCGCCGTGGATGGTCAAGCAAGCGCAGGCTTCGGCGAGGCGGTTCTCTGCTTTCAATATCGCCAAAGCCGTTCAGTTGATCGCTGCAACAGACCACATGCTCAAAGGCGCTTCACGCAACCCCGAGTATGCGTTGGAACGCTGCGTTATTGCTATCTCCCGGATGGCGGCGGCCGGGCCGCGCGCTTCCTAAACCTCGCCACCCAGGTGAAGGGAGTGCGGCCGGGCTAGTGAATACCGAGCATTTTCGCCCGCAACACAAACCAGGGGCCCATCCGAGTGGATGGGCCCCTGGTCACGTATCCGGTGTTCTCACCGGTTACTCAAGGTTGATCGTTTAGAGACCGTTGACGGCCTGAGCGAGCTTCGACTTACGGTTTGCAGCCTGGTTCTTGTGAATAACCTTCTTGGTTGCTGCCTTGTCGAGCTTGCGGCTTGCAGCCTGAAGAGCTGGGATGGCGGCGTCCTTATCGCCGGCCTCAACTGCAGCGCGGACCTTCTTCTCGAAAGTGCGCAGTTCAGACTTGACCGCCTGATTGCGCTGGCGCGCCTTCTCGTTGGTAATGATGCGCTTCTTCTGCGACTTGATGTTCGCCACGTTGTTCCTTCGTGTTGAAGATGAATTGGGTCTGAGGGTTCCGTAGCTACCACGACTGAGAGAGTGGGGAACTGGGTCCGGTAGCTACGAGTGCCCGTCGACCACGCGCGGACACACTAGCGACCATCCTAACATTCATTGAGTGTTCATGCCGCATGAGCCGCACCACAGTGACCCACGTTCGCCTACGCTTGAGCCGTGGCTTGGGGATCGGGCCTACCCCTCTCCAGTGACTCTCCAGTGACGCGCCCTTTTAATGGTGGCGGTTGTACTCGCTGATCACCAGGTCAAAGCGGCTTTTATCGAGAATCGCGCCAACACGACGGACCGAGTCAGGGTTGATGCGGATCACCCGTGAGATCCGCGCTTCGCTTGGTCTGCGTTCTTTATCCCACGCGCCTGAGCCGATGTCGACGAACTCGGCGTGATCGCGGCGGTCATCGTGGTCTTTCGAGGTCAGCATGAAACCGAGCATCCACGGACCATCCCAACCGGCAAGCAGAACGGGCCGGTCCTTGCCTTGACTGTGGTCCTCTTCATACGGGACCCAGGCCCACACGACCTCGCCCGGGTCAGGATTGCCATCGGGATGCGGATCATAGACCGCGGTGAGACGGCCCGTATAGTCGCCCGGATACGCCCCTGCAGTAACGGGTGCCTTACGAGCAGAGGCGTTGCGGCTCGAGCTCGACTGGCGCTGAGGCTGTTGCGAACGCTGAGGCTGTTTCGAACTCTGCTGCTGGTGCGAACGGGAAGGACGCGGGGAGGATGACGGACGCGGACCACGCGTTGATGTTTGGTCACCGCTTTGGGATGAGAGGAAACGTTTGATGAGCGGGCGCGCCACGCGTAGAAGCTGGGTGAAGAATCGGCCTTGGGAAGACATGCCCACTATTTTATGTCCACAGCCGCCCTCTTGATACTCAACTGATACTCAACGGCTCCGGTAGCCCCTTGCAGCCGAGGCGTGCATCGTGAGCTAGCTTCGTCTCAGGCTCTAGGCCTTAGAGATGCTACTGAAGCTCATGAGATACTAAGGGAGTTCGAGTTTCGCAGTGTGAAGTGAGGCCCTCTCCGTGTCCCCTCAGGCCGTTACGCCGCAGGTCCCTTCGAAGACTCCTATGGACGTCATTCGGAATTTTTGCATCATCGCCCATATCGACCACGGTAAGTCGACGCTGGCTGACCGTATGTTGCAGGCGACTGGTGTTGTTGAACCTCGCGAAATGCGCGCCCAGTACTTGGACAACATGGATATTGAGCGTGAGCGCGGCATCACCATCAAGTCGCAGGCAGTGCGTATGCCGTGGGAACTGGATGGTAAGACATTCGCTCTGAACATGATCGACACGCCGGGCCACGTGGACTTCACGTATGAGGTTTCGCGTTCATTGGCCGCGTGCGAGGGCGCCATTCTTTTGGTTGATGCTGCCCAAGGCATCGAGGCGCAGACGCTAGCGAACCTGTATCTGGCGATGGAGCATGAGCTCACGATCATCCCGGTTCTGAACAAGATCGATCTTCCGAATGCCCAACCTGATTTCTTTGCTGTAGAGCTTGCGAACCTGATCGGTTGTGAACCGGATGATGTCTTGCGGGTTTCGGGTAAAACCGGTGAGGGTGTCGAGGCATTGTTGGAGAAGATCGTCCGCGATGTTCCGGCTCCTAAAGGCACGCTTGACGCGCCGGCCCGCGCCATGATTTTTGACTCTGTGTATGACGTCTACCGTGGCGTGGTCACCTACGTCCGTGTTGTCGATGGCCGGCTCAGGCCGCGCGAGAAGGTCAAGATGATGTCTTCTGGCGTGAGCTATGAGCTGTTGGAGATCGGTGTTTCTTCGCCAGGCCCTATTCCGACTGATGGCCTGGCAGCTGGTGAGGTGGGCTACCTCATCACGGGTGTTAAGGATGTCCGCCAGTCGAAGGTCGGTGACACGGTCACGAACTTCACGAACCCCGCATCCGAGCATTTGGCGGGCTATGACGAGCCTCAGCCGATGGTTTTCTCAGGATTGTTCCCGATCGATGGCTCGGATTTCCCGGTGTTGCGTGATGCGTTGGATAAGTTGCGTCTCAACGACGCCGCGCTCGTGTACGAACCGGAGACCTCCGCTGCGTTGGGCTTCGGTTTCCGCGTTGGTTTCCTCGGCCTGTTGCACCTTGAGATCATTCGCGAGCGACTTGAACGCGAGTTCAACCTTGACCTCATTTCCACAGCCCCCAACGTTGAGTACGACGTCGTGACTGAGGATGGCACGCATGTTCACGTGACGAACCCGTCTGAGTTCCCGGATGGGAAGCTGAAATCGATCACCGAGCCGATGGTTTCAGCGACCGTGATTACCCCGGCTGAGTTCATCGGCGCGGTCATGGAGCTGTGTCAGAGCCGCCGCGGCAACATGATGGGCATGGACTATTTGTCCGAGGAACGCGTGGAGATGCGTTACCGCTTGCCGCTGGCTGAGATCGTGTTCGATTTCTTCGACCACCTCAAGTCCCGCACCCGCGGTTATGCGTCACTGAACTGGCAGGCTGATGGCGCGCAGGAAGCGGATCTGGTGAAGGTCGATATCCTGTTGCAGGGTGAGCGCGTGGACGCTTTCTCCGCGATCACCCACAAGGACAACGCGTACTCGTATGGCGTGATGATGACTTCTCGGTTGCGTGAGTTGATTCCTCGTCAGCAGTTCGAGGTACCGATCCAGGCAGCGATCGGTTCCCGCATTATTGCGCGTGAGAATATTCGCGCTATCCGTAAGGACGTTCTTGCCAAGTGTTACGGCGGTGACATTAGCCGTAAGCGCAAGCTGCTTGAGAAGCAGAAGGAAGGTAAGAAGCGCATGAAGATGGTGGGGCGCGTTGAGGTCCCGCAAGAGGCCTTCATTGCCGCGTTGTCCTCGGACGATAACGGGGGCAAGAAGAAGTAATGGCGCAGCTGCCGGAGGGGGATCCCGCCCCAGCCGATGGAGCTCTCACGCGCGAGTCGGTCGCGGATGCGCATGAGCGTTCTTTGAGCTTCTACGTCCATATCCCGTTTTGCGCGGTCCGTTGCGGCTACTGCGATTTCAATACCTATACGGCTACTGAGTTAGGTCATGGCGCAAGCCAAGACACGTACGCGCTCGCTGCGGCGCGTGAGGTGGATTTTTCTGCCGAGGTTTTACGTCGCGCTGGTGCTGTGCCTCGCGAGCTGTCAACGGTCTTTTTCGGCGGCGGCACTCCAACCTTGTTGCCAGCAGGGGACCTGGTCATGATCCTTGAGCGTGCGCGTTCACTGTATGGTGTCGCACCCGATGCGGAGGTCACCACGGAGGCGAACCCGGACTCGGTCACGCCTGAATCGCTCGCTGAACTGAAGGCCGGTGGTTTCACCCGGGTTTCGTTCGGGATGCAGTCGGCGGTGCCGCACGTTCTGTCTACCCTGGATCGAACTCACAGCCCGGAGCGTGTACCGCAGGCGGTGCAGTGGGCGCGCGATGCTGGCTTGGATGTATCTGTTGACTTGATTTATGGGACGCCGGGGGAGTCCATCGCTGATTGGCAGGCTTCCATGGATGCGGCTTTAGCGTTGGAGCCGGATCATGTTTCGGCGTATTCGCTCATTGTTGAGCCTGGCACCAAGCTGGCTGCGCAGATGCGCCGTGGCGAGGTCCCGATGGTCGATGAGGACGATCACGCCGAGAAGTATGAGCTGGCTGATGCGGTACTCGCCGATGCTGGTTTCAGTTGGTATGAAGTCTCCAACTGGGCGCGCTCTGAGAAGCATCAGGCTCGCCATAACGTTGCGTATTGGCGTAATCAGGATTGGTGGGGGATTGGGCCGGGCGCACATTCGCACATCGGGGGTATCCGTTGGTGGAATGTGAAGCATCCTTCGGCGTATCAGCAACGCATCGACGCGGGCGTCTCGCCGGCGTTGGCGCGGGAAGTTCCTTCGGCTGATGCTCGCCATCTTGAGAACATTATGCTCTCGATTCGCTTGGCCAGCGGGCTTCCTGTTTCGATGCTTTCGCTCAGTGAGCGCGGGCGCCTACCCGGGTTCGTGGCGCGCGGCTTAGGTCACATCGTTGATGGTGCTGGCAACGAAAAGCCCACACCCGAAGATGGTGATCGGTTTATCTTGACGTTGAAAGGGCGTTTGCTCGCTGACGGTCTAGTGCTCGAACTGATCGAGAATTAGCGGCGAGAATTAGAACAAGCGCATATTGAAGCGGTACAGGTAAGGGCGGCCTTTGTTGACTTCGATGCCGGCGACGATTCCGGAGAACGTCATATACAGCCACACCACAACAAGTGCTACGGAGAAGATCGAACCGATACCTGGAATGAATATCGCCAGTAGCATCAGGACGAACATCAAGGCTGTGAGCGGGAGCGTGAAGTTCACGGCTTCACGTGATTCTTGGGCGGTGAACGGCCCGCGATCCTTGAACAGGTAGTGGATTATCATCGCGGGAATGAACCCAGCGATCGCCCCGAAATGTGAGACTGTGGCCCAGCGCCTGTCCTCGCTCGGGGCAAGGGGCAGCGAGTCAGTCGACGTCTCTTTATCCCGAGGCTGCTGAGGGCGCCCAGGTGTCGGGTTCGTCACGCTTTGTTCCTCTCTAGAAAACAGTTGTCGACTATATTACTCATCAGCTACTACAGCCTCATCAGACTGTAGTAGTACATGGGCTACTACTTCTGGACAACACTCAGCTGTGTCGCTTTTCACGTTCGCTGACTGTGAAGTTGTCTGTCCTCAGTTCTTCTTGAACAGTCCTATCAGCCGGAACCTCTTAGTCCTCAACTGAGACGAAGTCGATCATGTGTTCAACTTTGCCCAGCAGCTCAGGCCGCAGGTCAGCGTAGCTGGAGACGGATTCGAGGATGCGGGAGAAACCTGCCCCCACGTCGGCATCAGTTTCAGCAGGCCACCCTAGATGCCGCAGCATTCCGCGTTTCCAGTCTTGGCCGCGGGGGATCTGCGGCCACGTTCTGAGCCCCACTTTCTCAGGTTTGACTGCTTCCCACACGTCCACGAATGGATGCCCGACGATCAGGACGTGTTCGCGGGCTCCCGGAACACGCATCGCTTCGGCGGCGATACGGGTTTCTTTTGAGCCTTCGACGAGGTGGTCCAGTAGTATCGCGAGTCTGCGCTGCTGTGTGGGGGCGAACTCTTCGACGAGGCTTGCGAGGTCATCGGCGCCGTGCATCGGTTCCACGACGATGCCTTCGACACGCAGATCGTGGCCCCACACTTTTTCAATGAGTGCGGCATCGTGGATGCCCTCGACCCAGATACGTGCCGCACGGGCTGTCTTGGCCCGGGCACCTTCGACATACACCGAGCCAGATGCCGAGATCTTCGTGACCGGTTCAGCTTCCGCTATCGAGGCAGGCTCGACGATCTCGACGGGTTCACCGTCGATCCAGAACCCGAAACCGGCAGGGAAAGAACGGCGAGCCCCACGCCCGTCTTCCAACTCGAGAACCCGGACGCCACCGGAGCGTTCGGTCCGGATCACCTCGCCAACGAAACCGCTTTGAACGTCTTCAAGCACGAGCCCTACATGGGCTGCGACCTTGCGCGGTGCTTTGCGGGCAGGGTGAGAGATCGAGCCGGGGCCCCATTGGCTCCAATCCATAGCTGGGCTCCTTTAGGTACATTCCGAGGTGGGCGGCTCTGCCGGTTCTAGTCTTTTACAGCCTACGATGCCCTAGCGCGTCCGCAGGGGACCTTTGCCTGCACGGTGCGGCGGGGTGGCGATGCGGCGGGGTGGC
>NZ_KV788999.1:0-827 GCF_001807395.1 Arthrobacter sp. HMSC06H05
TCGAGAAGGTTTTTTCATGATGCCTCTTTACCTCAGTGAGTGATGTGCGTCACCTTATGGAGACATAAGTCACTTTATATGGGCGCCAGGAGAAAAGCTAGGGTAACTCAAAGGAATTTCTAAAACGGTTCAGTCCTGTAACTGGCAAGAATGAGATCCATTTGGTCGGGCGCGCTAGCTCAGCGTGGAGGCGGGCGCAATCCGTGTGGCTGGGGCTTCCGGTACGGAAGTCCCAGCCACACGTGTTTATGGGTAGCAAGTCTTCAGGGCATCACGCGGAGCGTGAGAATGTCACTTAGCTGCCGTCCCAGTTTGCGGTCGCAGTCAATACAGCTGACTGATAGATGTGGGTTGCCCCGTTGCAGTGACTTCTGCCTAGCGTGCCAGCGGGATAGAAGTATGCGCAGTTGGTCCGCAGGTTGGCACCGAAACGATAGTCATGCATCCTTCGCTCATTACGCTTCTGCTCAAGGTTCATCGGCTTCTTCCTGGTTTCCTCGATCCCCAGGTCATGAATCGCGCAAGGGCCACGGAAGTCTGCTTTGAACCACTGATCAGGTGACCAGGTGCAATAGTCGTGAAGTGACTTCGGCTTGCACCAGTGTGGGCAGTACCTGTAGTGGCTAGGGACAGTCACGAGGTGGGCAGATGTGGTGCGAGGATCCGGTCCCACCGATGAGCGCAGGCGCTCAGACGCCTTGGTGTTATCGAACGAGAATGACACGGAGCCGGACATTTCCTTGTTCGTCTTCTTGATGGAAGCTGACGCCTCTTTGATGATGAGCTCACTGTTGTCACTGATGACACCGGTGGCTAGCGCTTCGGCT
>NZ_KV789000.1:0-48713 GCF_001807395.1 Arthrobacter sp. HMSC06H05
TACGCGATCAATATATGTAAGGTACGCCGCCGATTTGCACACCCGCCAAAGTCTCGGTAATCTTATGCAGGTCGCCATCGATGAGAACCGATCAGGTGAACATCAGATGAAAACTGAATGCGCCCTTAGCTCAGCTGGATAGAGCGTCTGTCTACGGAACAGAAGGTCAGGGGTTCGAATCCCTTAGGGCGCGCAAATTGTTAGGTCTCGGGACACCGTTCATGCGGTGCCCGAGACCTTTTATATTCTCGGGGGTTTCATCTCCTGGCACACTGCCTTGAATGTTGCTTACTTAAAGGTCTTGAACCGCTCCAGCGCCGCATCGCGCCCGTCAAGCTCAGCCCACACACCATCAAAGTGGAACACACATAACGATGCGGGCGGGTAATGCCCCGCCATGTCCATGACCGCTTGTTCATCTGACTCAGCTGACGCCAACCGCATTGCAGCATCCTGCACCGCAGGCATGTGCCCGACCACAATCAAACGGGACACCGTTTCCGGCACATGATTAATCGCGGCAATCAGGCCCACTGCATCAGTCAGATACAAATCAGCATCGAGATACGCGCTCGGGGCATCCTCGCCCAGCACCGAAGAGAACATCGCATACGTCGCCCTCGTACGCACCGCATCAGACACCAAGGCTGCATCCGGCACGAGCCCCTGCCCCAGCACATACTCCCCCGCCCGGCGCGCTTGCTCGCATCCGAACTCGGTGAGCTGACGCATTCGATCCTCTTGCCCCCACGGAGCCTCAGCTTTTCCGTGACGCATGATCAACAGAGTCTTAGCTGCCATCTGAATCCCTCGCTTGACATCCAACCGAACCACTTACTCAACACCATTAAATGCGAGCGGGGCAAGGCATCAAGCCTCGCCCCGTTCACACCATGGATTGGTTCTATATTAGATGGAGTATTCCGGAACCGCCCACACGGTCACCTCTGGGTGATCATAAAAGCGGTAGCCCTGGCCGCGGACAGTCCGTACCGTATTGGACAGACGCCCGAGCTTGGCGCGCAATCGACGGATATGAACGTCGATCGTACGCTCATTCGGGATCTCGTCGGCGCCGCGCCACAGACTCTCAAGCAGCTCCTCACGCCCCACAGTGCGGGAACCGTTCTCAACGAGGTAGTTCAGAAGTTCAAACTCTTTATGAGTGAGGTTCAGGATGTCGCCGTCGAGCTGCACTTCGCGGCGAGAAAGATCAATCAATACACCCACGGTGTGACGCGCTGGATCAGCGACAGTCGGGACCGCGCGAGCCGGAGCGTTGCCGCTGACAGTTGGGTCGCCCAAGCACTGGCGCACAACGTCGATGTTGCTACCACCGGCGCTTGCGGGCGCCAGCGCTACTGCCGCGTGAGTTTGAGCGTCCGGAACCAGGGTCTGGAGGAACGTCGTGACCTGCGAGGACAAACGCGAAAGCGACGTGCCCGCGTTTGCTGCGGTCTCTTCATCCAGACCCACATAGAGCACGAAACCGCGCGCCGATGTCTCACCGCCGGATTCTGCAGGGTTGTTATGCCTCATAGCTTGACCGGGCATGGGATGCATCCCGTTCTGCCCTTGAGGTACTGGAGCGAGGTTACCCCAGCCGGCCCGACCTAACTCAGCTGCTCGGCGAGCTGCTGCTGCGCGCTTTTGTGCGGCGCGGACAGAGATGTGAACGTATCCGGGGTTGGTGGACATACCTGCTCCTTAGACGCAGCCCCGACACCTTGCCGCCCCGGGGCCCTGCCAACCAAAACTCCAACGCCTAAAAACATACCAATGCGAAAATGACACGATATAACAGAGCGATTTTCACAATGGTCCGAAATTCTGGAACGTTATATGTTTCGGCTCATTTCCTTGTATGACAAGATATTGCTCGCAATATTTCGATATCGCAAGCAAAGTTTATGCAAACGTCTCAGCATGTGAGATACACGCCGATTTTAGTGACGAACCTCACTCCCGGAGGCACTTTGAACCTAAGGCTTTGAATTATCAAAGAGTTTTTGCACACCCACGAACCGGCACTATGCAATCTTCGTCACCATGCAACCCGCAACCTTCAGGCCTCAAGACTGAGAATCAGTGCCGGTTGGTGAATATTGATTCAATCAGTTGCATATAATTCAGATGCTGTCTTGACAAGAAGAAACAGCTGATGTAGAAGCGTTACACAGCATTTACATAGGTTTTCCATAGAATTACCTCACCTCTCTCAGGAAAAGTGGTTACATGAGCACTTCTCGTTTCTCCCCTCAAGAGCTACCGCGCCTTGAACACCCAGACGGTTCCCCTATCCGCGCTCTCGTCGTCGATGACGAGCCAACCCTCGCCGATCTCGTAGCGATGGGAGTCCGCATGCTTGGCTGGGAAGCCACTGTGTGTCACGACGGCCTCGAAGCCGTCCAGATGACCCGTGACGTCAACCCAGACATCGTTGTCCTCGACTGGATGTTGCCAGGAATCGAAGGGCCTGAAGTGCTCAAGCGAATCCGCGGATTCAAGCCTGAACTGCCAGCACTGTTCTTGACAGCGAAGGATTCCGCCAACGAACGAATCGAAGGCCTGGCAGTCGGCGGCGACGACTACGTCACCAAACCCTTCAACCTCGAAGAACTCCTCCTGCGCTTGCACCGTCTTGTGCAACGCTCCGGCGCAGCAAGCGCCGACGAGACCGAAATCGTGGTCGGTGATCTCAGCCTCAACACCGCTTCGCACGAAGTGCACCGCGCTGGCGAAGAGATTCAACTCACCGCAACCGAATTCGACCTTTTGAAATACCTCATGGAGAATGCTCGTCGGGTAGTGTCCAAACCACAGATCCTAGAATCAGTGTGGAACTATGGTTTTGACGGACAAGCTAATATCGTCGAGCTATACATCTCATACTTACGCAAAAAAATTGACACAGGCCGCTCGCCAATGATCCACACCGTTCGCGGAGCTGGTTACGTCCTCAAACCTGGAGCGTGATTATCACGTGCGTCACCGCAAGCGCCACCTAGCACGCAAGAATACGCGCATGTCTTTGCGCGTACGCTTGGTGGTCTTGCTAACCCTGATGCTCGCCGCTGGATCCATGATCATCGGCGGGCTGACGCACACCCTCATGGCCGCAAAGCTGTGGGGGCAGCTCGACTCGAGCCTCGCCGCGACCATCGACCGCGCGACCTCCGCCAGCGGGCACATGCCGGTCACCGACGTAAGCAGCCAGCCCGTTGGAACCGTCGTCGCCCTCGTTGCCGACGGCAAGTTCCGTGCCGGCCCCGAAGTCACCGACTCCGTTACCGGCGAGCCTACAAAGCTCTCAGAAGCCGACCGGAAAACCATCATCACCAAAATCGACGAGTTCGAGTACAACCCTCAAAAGACTGAAGGCATCACAGCCACACTCGAGATCGGGGACTACCGGCTCCTCATTGAGCCTGTCGCCTCACGCGATTTGCCAGCATCAACAGTGATGGTCGCAGGACTGCCCGCTAAACGCACCTACGCAACCCTGCGGACGCTCGACCTCACGATGCTGGTGGTCTCCACCATCGGCGTCGTGTTGGTGGGCGCTGTAGGCGGCGCGGCCATACGAGCCACGATGCAGCCGCTCCACCACGTAGTGGATGTCGCGGACTCCATCGCGACCCTCCCCCTCACAGAATCCGATGTTCATGTGGATCAGCGGGTGAACCGTAACCTTGCCAGCAAACCTACAGAGATCGGGCGCCTCGGTGGAGCTCTGAACCGTTTGCTCGACAACGTCGGAGACGCATTAGAGACCCGCGCCGCTTCCGAAATGAAGATGCGCCGCTTCGTGGCCGACGCATCCCACGAACTGCGCACACCACTAGCCTCGATCCGCGGTTACGCCCAGCTGATCCACGTGACCCACGAGCTCACCCCCGACGGGGAACGCTCACTCGAACGCCTGATCGGCCAAACCGAGAACATGACCGAACTGGTCGAGCAGCTCTTGCTTCTGAACCGACTCGAAGAAGGCCACGCCACGACCATCGAAACCGTGGACATGGTCCAAATCGCCGCGAACGTGTACCTGGACTCTCAAGCCGCGTTCGGCGAGCACACATGGGAATTCGACGCGTTCACCGACGGCGACCCCGCCTACGTCGAAGGCGACCCGTCCCAGCTCGCCCGGGTTCTCAGCAACCTTGCCTCCAACGCCGCGAAACACACCAGCGCCGGAACGCAAGTCGACATCACAGTCGGCATCGAACCGACACAGCTCACCCATGTTCCAGCGCTGTTCAACGCAAGCACCACACAAATGCACGCGGAAGAACGGGCACGCTCGCACAACAGCGGCTACGACGTCGTAGTCCGTGTCCACGACACCGGCGAAGGTATCGACCCAGAATTCCTGCCGAAAGTATTCGACCGGCTCGCCCGCGCCGACAAAGCGCGCTCCGGTTCAACATCAACCAGCGGCCTCGGCCTGGCCATCGTCAAAGCGATTGCAGAAGCCCACCAAGGCACCATCAACGTTGAATCAGAGCCCGGCAACACCGTCTTCACCATCCGGCTGCCATACTGCCCACCACCGGCGGCAGGCGCGGCAAAGCACCGCGCTGAAACCACACAGCTCGAAGCGCAAGCCCCAGCTGATGCCCAGGCCGCGATAGAGACGCAAACACCAACCACGGCGCAGTCCCCAGCCACGCGACAGGAACCGAAGGTTCAAGAGCCTGCCAACGCTAAGGAGCCGGTCTATTCGGCGAGGCCGTACAGGCGATCTCCTGCATCGCCGAGACCAGGCACAATGTAGGCGTTCTCATCCAGCCCTTCATCGAGCGCCGCGATGTAGAGGTTGACGCGGTCATCATCGCCGTAGGCCGCGTTCAGGCGCTCAACGCCCTCCGGGGCAGCGATCAAGCAGATACACGTGACTTGATCCGCTCCATGCTCAAAGAGGTAACCGATCGATTCCACGAGGGTTCCGCCGGTAGCCAGCATCGGGTCGATCACGAAAACCTGACGGTTCGACAAATCATCAGGCAGCCGCTCGGCGTACGTGATGATGTCAAGCGTCTCCTCGTTACGAGCCATGCCTAAGAAGCCCACCTCAGCGGTAGGCAACAGCCGCATCATGCCTTCGAGCATCCCCAAACCAGCGCGAAGAATCGGCACGACAAGCGGGGTCGGCTTTGCGAAAGCAACCCCCTTGGTTGTCGCCACAGGCGTCTCAACCGTGACTTCACGGGTGCGGACGTCCCGGGTCGCTTCATACGACAGCAGTGTGACAAGCTCCTCAGTCAACTGCCGGAAAACCGGGGACGGGGTCGTCTTGTCACGCAGAACCGAAATCTTGTGGGCCACGAGCGGGTGCTCAACAACATGTACGCGCATGAAAACAGGATACCGTCCGAGCAACAACGCCGCCGCCACTGCCGAGTACGCGGCGGGAAGATTCATGGTTTACCGTTGTGAACATGCCGATCAAACCACCCGACGGGGCCAACGCATGGATGGGGGCCGCCCTCGAAGAAGCCCGCGCAGCCGCCCAGCACGGCGACATCCCCATCGGCGCGGTCATCGTGGGTCCGGACGGGAGAATCGTTGCCCGCGGCCATAACATCCGCGAACGCGACGGCGATCCGACCGGGCACGCCGAAGTCGTAGCGATCCGTGAAGCCGCACGCGCCCTCGCATCCAACGCCGGCAACCCCACCGGTGGCGACGCTAGCGACAGAGGAGACGACGATGGCGGCGATGGTTGGCGGCTCACTGACTGCACGCTCGTGGTGACGCTTGAACCGTGTCCGATGTGTGCCGGGGCAATCGTGCTCGCCCGCATCCCGCGGGTGATATTTGGTGCATGGGACGAGAAAGCCGGAGCAACCGGCTCCGTGATGGATATTCTGCGGGAGCCGCGGCTGAACCATCGCGCCGAAGTTTTCGCGGGCGTCCAAGCCGGAGAGTGCCAAGAAATACTCCAGGAATTCTTCGCCACAATGCGTAGCGAGCCGTGAACGCTACGTACCGAGACACCACTTCGGTTTGGAAACCGGCCGGGCTATGACATAGAGTGTCCGGAGTTGGTAGCGTGTCCGAGCGGCCGAAGGTGCAACACTCGAAATGTTGTGTGCAGTGACCCTGCACCGTGGGTTCAAATCCCACCGCTACCGCCACAAACAAGAGGTCCCAAGAACACCAGTTCTTGGGACCTCTTGGCTTAATCGATGTCTATTTTATGCACCGTTTGTCTTATGCGCCGCCTGCGTGCCGGCTTTACCTCGCGGCGTGGAAGCCTTTCTTCGCTCGCCCGGTTGATCTCCCGCGACCACCAGTGCGAGCGAGCCCACACATCGACCGAGATCATGACAAACCCGATCGCCGCACCCAACATGGCGCCGCATTGGACGTCTGATAGCCAGTGCACACCCATATAGACACGGGAGAACGCCATCGCGAACATGTAAGCCACACCGAGGATCACGGTGGCCCACCGCAGCCAAGTGCGCACTGCCCACCGCAGAACCATTGAGATAGACACACTCACGAGGGCGAACGCGTTCAAAGTATGCCCCGAGGGGAACGACCCGGAATACTCGTAAGGTTGTAGCTGGGTTTCAAGGGGTGGCCGCTGGCGGTTGAACACGTTCTTGATGATCACCGTGGCACTCACCGACAGCGTTGCCGTGAGAGCGAGCATGATCACCGACCACAGCGACCGTTTGAAATACGCGATAGATCCAGCAAACACGATCATGATGGGCGTGAACACCGGCGTACTACCGATCATGCTGAACACAGGGACGATGTGGGTCCAGGGCTCAGAGCGGGACGCTACGATCCAGTCCAAAATATCTCGGTCCACGGGTAGGCCTGTTGAGTTACGGCCTACATGCCCCAGCAACGTGATGGTAGCTACCAGAGGTATGAGCGCGCTCAACCACAGGATGGAGATGTTCCAACCGGGAAGAGGCACCGGGTGAGGTGCAGGCCGCCCAGATATAGGGCTGAACACTCCGCGGTTGCTCACACGATCACCCCAAGCTGTATTGAGGGCTTCAGACTCGTCTTCACTTGGGCCTTCGCCTTGTCTTTCATAGTGGCCTTCACGCTGGTCGATCACCAGGTGATGTCAAGTTCCGTGGTTTCTGGTGCCGGGTCTGTCACCAACCGGCCGCTTAAGTGAACGTCGATACGTTCCCCTTTGACAAGGAACTTCTTCCTTTCGACCCCTTCCGGGATGAATCCGGCCAGGGCGGCAACCCGTTGAGAGCCCGGGTTGTTGGCTCTGTAACCTAATTCGAGCCTTTCATATCCTCCGTGATCTAGAGCCCAGTTCGCAACTGTTGCGGCCGCTTGCGAGGTCCAACCACGCTTCCGTGTTGCAGCGTGCATCCAGTACCAGAACCAGCCAACCTTGTTGGCCGCATCGCGGTTTATACCAACAAGCCCCCACAGGCGGTCATTGTCATCCACGACCGCGAACGCGTCCTTGTCATCGCAAGCGTCCGTGGTGTCGCCGGCGGTTTCGGTTGCGGGTTCATCCGTGGTTTCGGGGTCAGCGCTGGAGTCCTCGTTGATGAGCGCGGCTACATAGCGGGCCGCTGAAGCGGCATCGGTGACGTTGCCTTGGCGGATCATCTCTGGGCACGAGGCGAACGCTGCAAGCACCGCATCCGCATCCCCTGCCCGCAAACGGCGAAGACGTGGATGGGTTCCAGGTTCAGGCTCGTGAGAATGACTCATAGGGTTAAGTCTTCCACACGCATGCCAGGATGGTTGTGTGAGTATTAGGGTTCTGGCCGTGGGCCGCAAACATGAGTCGTGGGTTGAAGAAGGCATCGCCCGTTACGAACGCCGGTTGCGCAAGCCGTGGGATGTGCAGTGGGACCTGCTACAGCATAGTTCCAAAGCCGACGATGTTGCACGGGCTGAAGAGTCAGCTCGCCTGCTGAAGAAGATCGGCCACGGCGACTACGTTGTGCTGTTGGATGAGCGCGGGAAGATGCTGAACTCACCTCAGTTAGCGAAGGCGTTGCGTGGCCCGATCGACCAAGGTAAGAGAGTGGTTGTGGTGATTGGTGGCGCTTTCGGTGTTGATCAGAGCGTGCACCAACGGGCGGACCTCGTATGGTCGCTCTCCAACTTGGTGTTCCCGCACCAGCTTGTGCGGTTGATGCTCGTTGAGCAGGTGTACCGATCACAAGAGATCATGGCCGGTAGTGGATACCACCACGTGTGAGAGCGCCGTGCGGATCTTCCGTTATCCACAACCGCGAACGCTCCGTTATATATCCACAATTTTGATAGGAATGTGGTCTACGGCACGTTCTTGTCTTAGGCTCATATCATGCCTGTCGATGCACCTGGGATGCCGCTTCGTTCGTACCGCATTCACCGTTATGTGAATGCGTTTTGTCCCGTATGCCATGAGCAAGACCCTCATAAACCACTAGCCCAGGTTGAGCGGCTCACCGGTTGGCTTGCCGAATACCCTGACGGGCAAGTGTGGCTGGAACGCGGTTGCCGCAAACACGGTCTGCAGCGGACGCTGTATGACGAATCCGGTGAGATCCTCACCTATCTTGAGCAGTGGACAGCTCCCACCAAAGTGCATACCCCGGACCTTGAGAACAACTTCCTACCGGTTCCCGAAGCCTACGAATATGGTCTTCCCACAATGCAGACCCAGCACACCTGCATCTTGTTGGAAGACATCACAGACCACTGCAACCTCAAGTGCCCCACGTGCTTCGCGTCCTCTTCCCCTGCTGAGTCCTCTGTTGCTCCGCTCGCGGAAGTCCTCGCCTCGGTCGATACGCGTTTGTCCCGCGAAGAGAACCGTATCGACGTGCTCATGCTCTCGGGCGGCGAACCGACGCTGTATCCGTGGCTTGAGCAGCTCATCGAGGAACTTGCTGCACGCCCGGTAGTCCGGATCCTGCTCAACTCCAACGGACTGCGTATAGCCCAAGACCAGGAATTCGTTGATTTCCTAGCCAAGCACCGCGAGCGCCTCGAAGTGTATTTGCAGTACGACGGCGAAGAGGAATGCTCCGTGCGTTACCACCGCGGCGGGGACATCCGGAAGATCAAGTTCGAGGCCCTGGACCGGTTGTCTGAGGCCGGGATCTTCACAACGCTGACCATGACGGCGGCTTTAGGAGTCAACGACCACGAGATCGGCACCGTGATCCGCCGTGCGCTCGACACCCCGTTCGTGGGTGGCGTGACGATCCAGCCGGTCTTCGGGTCTGGACGTTCCGCGGGCATCGACCCGAACAACCGTTTAACGCATACAGGGGTTCTTGCCCGTCTTGAGGAACAGACTGATGGCCTCGTCACGTGGCGGGACATGACCGCGCTACCGTGTTCCCATCCGCACTGTTGCTCACTGGGATACCTACTCAAAGACGATTCGGGCGAATGGTCTTCACTCACGAGCCTCGTGGGCCCTGAGAAACTGAAAGAGTTCCTTGACCTGAACCCTGACATGATCGCCAACCGCATCGCGGATTCCGGGGTCAATAAGACACTCAAGAAACAGGTCAAGCAATCACTTCTGGACTTGTTCTCTGAGCAGTCCTCGCTGTCTCACCCGTCGATCGGTTCGCTGTGGCGCGACATCTGTGTGGGGTGTGATCTGGGGATCGGAACGCTCGCCAAGCTCGCGGCTTCTTCCCTGCCGGGGCAACAACACCGGCTACGCCAGTTCATGGGTGAACGCGTCAAACGCATCACGATCAAACCGTTCATGGACATCAACACGATGATCGAAGAACGCCTCACCCAATGCTGTGTACACGTCGCGACAGTGCGTGAAGGCGCCGACGAGGATGGCAACGCGACCCATCAGTGCGCGCCATTCTGCGCTGTGCAGGCGTGGGCTCCGCTAGGTGAACGCCGCATCTCCACCGCCACTGGCAAAGCAGACACCGCAAGCACGCCGGCTCATGACTCCGCTGGCCGGCACCGTCTCCCTGTGTCAGTGAAAGTTCCTGACGGAGTGACACGATGAGGGTGCATCATGACTAATAGGGCACACGAGGCGGAGCATTCGTTCATGACGCCGAACACCCCGGCGTTGAACCAACGTGTCACGGACGGGTTGCCGGAACCGGCTCAGCCTTTCGACCCGTTGCGGTTGTGCATCTTCGCCACCATCGCTTTACTGACGTGTATTTTCGGCCCGCTTTCGCTTTTGTTCTTCTCGATTCTTGGGATTCGCGGCTACGCGAAGGCACGTCGCGAAGGCCTCATGAAATCCAAATGCAAACTAGGCGACACTAAACGTGTGATCGCCTACCTCACCACACTTGCCGTGCTCGCAGCAGCGCTCACACCGCTGTGGGTCATGGCATGGATCAAGATAGTGAGCTGACCATGTATCCACATTTATCTGATTTGATCGGGTTCGAACTCATCCCTGGGGTCCCGTTGGATACCCACTCGGTGTTCGTTGCTATCGCATTATTGCTCGGTTCCGTGGTGTTCTGGATTGAGGCGCGCAGACGCGAACGCCTCAACGAACGCACAGGCGTGCTTGTAGTGGGCGCACTGGCTGGTGCCGCCGTGTTCGCTCGTCTTGGCACATGGGCGCAACACCTGGACCCGCGCGAGAATCTGGGCCTCGCAGAGCAGCTAGCTTATGGCAATGCATCCTTCCTGTCTGCGCTGGTGGGTGCGTGGCTTGGCGTCCATGTTGCGAAGAAGATCATCGGTTATAAAGCCCGCAGCGGTGACTTGTTCGCACCGGCTGTGGCGCTTGCGATGGCTTTTGGGCGTTGGGCCTGCTATTTGACGGAGCGGCCGGGAACCCCCACGGGGAGCGACTGGGGTGTTGTGCTCAACGAACAGCAAGGGGCTCACCTGCACACCCCGGCGGGTGTGGGTTTGCATCCGAGCTTCGCTTACGAATCCGCGTTCCATCTGATCGCATTCTGTGTTCTGTGGTTCTGGCTACGGTTCAAACCGATCGCACCGGGTGAAACCCTCACCCTGTATATCGGGACGTACGCGGTATTCCGGTTCTTCGTCGAGTTTGTGCGCGGCAACGAGATCGCCTGGATGGGCCTCACCCGGCCGCAAATGTTCCTGCTCGTGACGATCCCGATCTTCGCGATCCGCATTATCTACCTCATAAAACGCGGCAAACTCTGGGTCACCGAAACCAGCCGTGATACTGCGGCTGCTCCGCGTCTGGCGGCTGTTCACGATGCCGCGGCAGAACACGCTCATGGCCACGTGACGCAACCTGCGCTTGAGGGAGAAACTACCCGTGTGGCAGCACCTGTCCACGCAGGAAACCGCGCGCCTGAAGAAAATGAGGTGCCGGCATGAGCACGAACAACAACACCAACGGCTACGGAGACAGCGAACACAGCGGCGAACACCACAACGAGAGCAACAACCAGCAGTATGGCATGCCTGGCACTAGCGACGGTTACGGTCCCCCTCGGGATGATGAGCGGGGCAACGATGTGGGCGGATGCGGGCTCATGTTCGCCGGCGCTGTTGTTGGTGTTTTCTTCTCGGTGCTAGTGTCTCCTTTCTTCTTCTTTATGAACCCATTCGTGGGCCCATTGATTCCACCGATAGGGTTCATCCTCATCGGCATCTCCCTAATCCTGAAAAACGAAAAACACAAATCATTCGGATGGGGGCTCATTGCTGGGCCTTTGGCCAGCATCATCATCTTCTTTGGTCCGTGCGCCCTTATGGCCTTTTCATAGGCTCAGAATGTCCACGTATAAAACTCACTCACCAGAAACTCACAGTCTCCCTGCACTCAGTAGGGTTTCCCACAAGGGGTGATCCGTGCACGAAAACATCCACACACCCAAGCAGACCGAGAAACGACATACAGACCGTCGCGGCGCCTACATCGGTTTTGCTATCGGTTTCGTGGCAACCGGCCTCAGTATGTATGTGCCGCCATTCTTCGCTAACGGGGATATTCTTCCCCTCTTGCTCTTGTCCCCGCTCGTCTACGCAATCATCGGCATAACGATAGCCACGCTGAGCTCTCGTAAACGCCTCGGCTGGGGCATCTTCATAGGAACTGTTGCAGGCTTCATCGTTGTCATCGTGCTCCTGCTCTACTTCCTCGGCAACAGTAAAAACTGAATTAGCTAGCACAGCCACTGTTGCATCTAAACCACCGCTATACCTGCTAGATCTCTTTCCACAAAGGTTGAAACATGAACGAGAACAATCCACCTCCCGAACTGCACACCACACCAGCTCCGGCCCACCAAGAAACCCCATCTCCACGCACACCAAAGCAGACCAAACATCGCCGCCTGGCTTTCCGCCGTACTTTCCTCGGGTTGGCTACCGGTTTCGCACTCTTCCTCCTGTACTATCTTCTGTCGCAGCTAGCCATAGGCCACTACGTATTTCTGCTTCCTCTAGTTTCATTTGGAATCCCAGTGATAGGCATACTGATTGCTCTGCTGACGCCTCACAAACACTTCGGTTTGGGTCTATTCGCCGGATTCGCCATACCCTTCGTTGTAATGTTCATATACGGGGCTTACCTGCTCGCCGACTACTTGAACTGGCCTAACTAACACAGCCCCGCCAACACTTACATTTGCTGGGCTTCTTCCCGCGAAGGTTAAAAATGAACGAGAAGAGTACCCCACCCGAGCCACATACCACCCCGTCCCAGGTGCACGAACAAACCATTTCGTCACATGTAGCGGAGCTGGTCGATGAAAATCGCAAAAAACGCCGCAACGTCTACATCGGTGTTGCAGGCTTCTTGATCGGTTTCGTCCCAACCGTCCTCGGCATGCATCTTCCATGGTTCATTGACCCCGGCGAGACTCTTCTCCTAGTCCCCATGGCCCCGTTCATTCTCGGGATCATCGGCCTGCAAACCGCTTTGTTTACTCCTCGAAAGCACCTCGGCTGGGGCATCTTCGCAGGAACGGTGATCGCGTTCATGGCCTCGATCGCATTCTGGAGCTACCTTATAGGCATCAAGTACTAGCTACCAGCGGGGGATAAACTCGTAACGAGTGGCACCACAAACACCTAACACAGAAACCATCCTGGGCCGGTTCTCAGAACCCACCAGCACCTGGTTCAACGGTGCCTTCCCACACCCCACGGCCGCCCAACTCGGCGCCTGGGACTCAATCTCACGCGGCAACCACACGCTCGTCATCGCGCCCACCGGCTCCGGAAAAACACTCTCCGCATTCCTCTGGTCACTCGACCAACTCCTCCACGGGAAACAGCACCAAGCCGCCGGCGAAAAGCCACAGAGCAACAAGACACAGAGCAACAAGACACAGAGCGACAAGACACTGCGCTCAGAGAAAGAAACCAAGAAGAGCCGGAGCAAAAAGAAACGCACCCGGGTCCTCTACATCTCCCCGCTCAAAGCGCTCGGAACCGACGTTGAACGCAACCTCCGCGCGCCCCTCATCGGAATCACCCAAACCGCCAAACACCTCACCCAAGCCGCTGACAACGGCACCACAACCGACATCACCGCAGACAACGCCGTTCTGGACACCAACACCACCCCGGAGATCACGGTAGGGATCCGCACTGGCGACACCCCCGTCAACCAGCGCCGCAAACTCATTTCCAGCCCGCCGGATATCCTCATCACCACCCCGGAATCCCTCTACCTCATGCTGACCTCCAAAGCGCGGGAGACCCTCAGCAACGTAGAGACCGTCATCATCGACGAAGTCCACGCACTCGCCTCAACCAAACGCGGCGCCCACCTCGCCGTCTCACTTGAACGCCTCGATAGCCTCCTGGCCAAACCCGCTCAACGCATCGGGCTTTCAGCCACAGTGGAACCGCGCCAAGAGGTTGCCCGCTTCCTGGGCGGAAACCAGCCAGTCACGATCGTCGCCCCGCCAGCAGAGAAAACCTGGGACCTCCGCGTCACCGTCCCCGTGCCTGACCTCTCAGACCTCGCGACCGCACCCGCACCCCAAACCGGCTTACCCACCGACGTCGCCAGCGCAAGCATCTGGCCCCACATCGAAGAACGCGTCCTCAGCCTCATCCGCGCCCACCGCTCCACCATCGTGTTCGTCAACTCGCGGCGGCTCGCAGAAAAACTCACCACCGCACTCAACGAACTCAACACCCGGCACGAAAACGAACGCACCGGCACAGAAAGAGCCGTTCCAGACATCGTGATGGCCCACCACGGCTCCGTATCCAAAGAACGCCGCGCCACGATCGAAGAATCCCTCAAAACCGGGACGCTCACATGCGTCGTGGCAACCAGCTCGCTCGAACTCGGCATCGACATGGGCGACGTCGACCTCGTCATCCAGATCGAATCCCCCGGCGCCGTCTCCGCCGGCCTGCAACGCGTAGGCCGAGCCGGCCACCACGTCGGAGCCGAATCCCACGGCCACTTCTTCCCCAAACACCGAAGCGACCTCGTCTCCACCACCATCACGGTGCAACGCATGCGCGAAGGACTCATCGAAACCATGGCGATACCCGCCAACCCACTCGACGTCCTCGCACAACACACCGTCGCCGCCGCGGCCCTAGACACCCTCGACGTCGAAACCTGGTACGACACCCTCCGCCGCAGCGCACCCTACGCATCCCTACCCCACTCCGCCTACATCGCAGTCCTCGACCTGCTCGCCGGGAAATACCCCTCAGCCGACTTCGCGGAACTGCGGCCCCGCATCATCTGGGACCGCGACGAAGGCACCATCACCGCCCGCCCCGGCGCGCAACGCCTCGCCGTCACCAGCGGCGGAACCATCCCGGACCGCGGACTCTTCGGCGTATTCCTCGCCGACGGCGACCAAGCCGGAACCGGCAACAAACGCGTAGGCGAACTCGACGAAGAAATGGTCTACGAAACCAGGATCGGCGAAGTCATCCAACTCGGTGCCAGCGCGTGGCGCATCCAAGACATCACATTCGACCGCGTCCTCGTCACCCCAGCCGCCGGAGAACCCGGCAAGCTACCGTTCTGGCACGGCGACGACCTCAGCCGCCCCGCCGAACTCGGCCAAGCACTAGGCGCATTCCAAGCCCGCATCGCACACCAACCCGAAACTGAAACCCACACCGAACTCACCAACACGGGGCTCGACGAATGGGCCGCGACCAACCTCATCCGCTACATCAAAGTACAGGAACAAGCCACCGGGCGCGTACCCAGCGACACTCACCTTGTGATCGAGCGTTTCAAAGACGAACTCGGCGACTGGCGGCTCATACTGCACTCGCCGTGGGGTAAAGCCGTCCACGCGCCATGGGCGCTCGCGGTCGCCGCCCGGATCGAGGAACGCTACGGACTCGACGGGTCCGCGATGGCAGCCGACGACGGCATCGTCGTGCGGCTACCGCTCGCCGAAGACGAACCACCCGGGGCCGAAATCTTCATCTTCGAACCCGAGGAACTTGAAGAGATCGTGACCGAACGCGTCGGCGGTTCCGCGCTCTTCGCCGCCCGCTTCCGTGAATGCGCTGCCCGCGCCCTCCTGCTGCCCCGCCGCGACCCGGGCCGCCGCACACCGCTATGGCAACAACGGCAAAGAGCCGCCCAGCTACTCGCTGTAGCGGCGAAGCATCCGACGTTCCCCATCGTCATGGAAACCGTGCGGGAAGTCCTCCAAGACGTCTACGACATGCCGGCCCTGCGGGTGCTCACCCAGAAACTTGCGTCCCGCGCGGTGCGCATCACCGAGGTTGAGACCCGCGAACCCTCGCCGTTCGCGCAAAGCCTCCTGTTCGGGTACGTCGCCCAATTCCTGTATGAAGGCGACTCCCCGCTCGCGGAACGCCGCGCTGCCGCGCTCAGCCTGGACCCCAAACTGCTCAACGAAATCATGGGCCGAGGCGAACTACGCGAACTGCTCGATGCGGACATCATCGCCGCTGTCGAAGCCGAAGCCCAACGCCTCACCCCATCACGGCGCGCGTGGGGGCTCGAAGGCGCCGCGGACCTCCTGCGGGTGCTCGGCCCACTCAACGCCGAAGAACTCGCGGCCCGCCTCAACCCGCCCGATGGTCAGGACGACGATGGCCGGACTGGCGGTGCAGGCGCCCACGATGGCGGCGCGGATAGCGACGCCGGCGCAGGTGCCGCACCGCACGCGTCGGTTGAGGACGCGGCGGCGTGGGCTGATGAGCTCGTGGCTCAGCGGCGCGCGCTCAAGGTCAGGATCCGTGGCTCTGAGATGTATGCCGCGATCGAGGATGCGGCACGTCTACGGGATGCCCTGGGCATCCCGCTGCCCATGGGTGTCCCGGTCGCGTTCCTCGAACCCGTCGAAGCGCCGCTCGAAGACCTCGTGCTGCGTTATGCCCGCACCCACGGCCCCTTCACCACAGAACAAGCCGCGCATTCGCTGGGGCTGGCCAACGCCGTCGTGATCCAGACCCTGCGGCGGCTGATGCAGGACAACCGCATCGAATGCGGCGAATTCACGCCCGGGCGCACCGGAGGTGAATGGTGCGACACCGAGATCCTGCGGCGCATCCGCGCCCGCACACTCGCGGCACTGCGTAGCGAAGTCGAGCCCACCCCGCAAGACGCGTACGCGCGATTCCTGCTCGACTGGCAAGACGTCGGCACGGGCGCTGGGCGCGGCACTCAAGCGTCGCATAGCGCTGATGCGTTGCGTGGCTTGGACGGCGTTTACACCGTGATTGAGCAGCTCGCGGGAGTCCCGTTGCCGGCGAGCGCGTGGGAGTCTTACGTGTTCCCGGCGCGCGTGACGGATTATGCGCCGGCGATGCTCGAGGAGCTCCTCGCTTCGGGCGATGTTGTGTTCTCTGGCGCGGGGGCGCTCGCTGCTGATGACGGCTGGATCGCATTCCACACCACCGATACCGCGGCGCTCTCGCTGCCTCTGGCCATGACCGATGCGGTGGTGGCTAACGGCGCGGACTCCAAGAGCCCTGCCGACGCAACCAACCCAGGCGACGCAACGAGCACCGACGACGCGGCCGTCCACTCGACCCTCCACGAACGCGTGCTCGGGGTCTTGGGTTCCGGCGGTGCGTTCTATGTGGGGCAGATTGCGCAGGCTTTGGCCGCCGACGGCGCGGACCCTGGCGCCACCCCAGTCACAGACTCCGTTGTGGGTTCGGTTTTGTGGGATTTATTGTGGTCCGGCCGGGTCACGAACGATTCGTTCCTGCCGGTGCGTTCTCTGTTGACGCAGGGTAAGGCGACGCATCAGTCGCGTTCGCGTGCCCGCACCCGCACCACGAGGGTGGGGCGGGCCGGTTTGCGTGGTTTGCGTTCGGCATCCGCGTCGAAGCCGGCCGTGTTGTCTCCTGCGGAACGGCTGAACGCGGGACGATGGGCCGCGCTGCCTGCCCCGGAGACCGACCCGACGTTGCTGGCTGCCGCCCGCGCCGAGATGCTGTTGGCCCGCTACGGGGTCGTCACGAAGGGCGGGGCCTCAGTTGAGGGCGCCAGTTTCGGGGCGCTGTATAAGGTTTTCCAGCGGCGTGAGGAGACCGGGACGGTCCGCCGCGGCTATTTCGTGGAGAAACTCGGGGCGGCGCAGTTCGCGTTGTCCGGGACGGTGGACAGGCTGCGTGAGTTCGTCCGCGACGGCGATGCACCTTCCGCCGCCCTGTCCGACACCTCCGCCACCTTCGCCACGGGCACACCCGCATACAGTGCGGTGACCCTCGCGGCGACTGATCCCGCGAACCCTTTCGGCGGGGTTCTGCCGTGGCCAGACCCGCCCGCGAAAGCACGACCGGGCCGGAAGGCTGGTGCCCTCGTGGTCATGGTGGATGGTCACGCGGCACTGTATGTGGAGCGGGGTGGTCGGACCGTCATTTCGTGGATCGATGAGCTCGCGCACCATCTCACTACCGCAAGCGGCGCGGTGCCTGCCAGCGCGTCGGCGGCCGATGTGCAGTCAGCGTTGACCTCGATCGTTGCAGTCTCACTGGTTGAGGCGTTGCGGCGTGCCCGGTCGCAGGTCATCACGCTCCAGAAGGTCAACGGCGAAGACATCCTGGGCACGAATCTGGCTGCGGCGCTCCTCGGGGCAGGGTTCTCTTCACTGCCGTCGGGCGTGCGATTCCGCCCGGATTTCTGAGAACTCGGCAGTTCCAAAGCAGTAGAGGTATAGGATCGGACCTATCCGAACACCGCCTAGACCTGACGTGGGACCCCGTGACGACTTGGTACGAGATACTTCCGCTGAGCACCCAGCGAGACTTTTGGATTCGCACAGTTTGGGAAGGGAAACCCCCGTTGGGGCCGTACACCCTTGACGATGGACGCGATATTTACGATGTTGTTGCCGACGGCAACCTCGAAGAGCTCCCATTCGACGTGTGGTTCGAACGAGAAACAATAAGTCGCGGTAAACGTCGGGGCGACATTCTCTGGGGTGGCCCGCCCACGCTCGTGTCCCAACGTTTCGCGGATGCAGTAGCTGAACTCGGGGTAGCAGGGTGCTCAACATTCGAGGTAAACCTTTTCAGCGCGAACGAGGGGCGTGTCACCGGCTACGTCGGATTCGTCGAAAACACGGAAGGCACCAGCGAGATTACGTCATATGCTTGGCGGGAAAGCGCCCACAGTTTCGCGTGGATCGTGAGCGAACGCGTACTTGAAGGGCTCAGAGAACGCGGCGTTGATATGTTCCACGTCGAACCGTTCACTGAGAAGCGCCGGTTCCCGAAGATCTAGCCCTACTGTTCACCGAGCCCGCGGGTCAGGCTTTCAAGGTTGTGTTCAAGGAAACCGATATACGTCCCCGCGGGACTGCCTGGTGCGCCGAGTTCATCCGAGTACAGGGTTCCTGCGATCGGCACACCGGTCTCCTCCGACACAGTCTCCATAGGCCGCTGATTGACGTTCGTCTCCACAAACAGCGCCGGCGGCCGATGCTCCCGCACAAAATCCACGGCACGCTTCAGCTGCTCGGGACTACCCGCGTCCTCCGTATCGATCAGCCAGATGTAGCCTTCGGCAAGCCCGTAACGCTTTGCTAGATACTGGAACGCACGCTCGCTTGTCACGATGATCCGGTCGTCCTCCGCGACGCCTGCGAACAGTTCGTCATAGCTGCCCGCCAACTCGTTGATGCGCCCAACGTAGGCGTCCCGGTTGGCACGATAGTCAGCGGCGTGCTCCGGGTCCGCCCGGATCAGGGCCTCAGCGACGTTCTCCGCCATCTTCGCCCCGTTAGCCGGGTCAACGAAAACATGCGGATTCACTTCATCCTCATCCAGATCGGATGCTTGATCGCCGTCAGCTTCGTCCTGTTCCACCCCGTCGCTGATGTAGAGCGGTTTGATGCCGCGGGTCGCCTCCACGTGTTGGCTGGTGTCTAGGTCCACGGCGTTCATGAGCCGGCTGATCCAGCCGTCCTCCCCGCCCTCTAGATTCATGCCGCTGGAAATCAGCAGGTCAGCATCTTGAGCGTGAGTCGTGTCGGCAGGACGGAGCTCGTATTCGTGCGGGTCCTGCCCCACCGGAACGAGGTTGTAGACATTCACGTGCTCCCCGCCGATCTGCCGCGTCATGTCCTCGAGAACAGAAAAACTCGTCACGACGTTGAACTTGCCGTCACCATCGAACCCGGCGCCACTACCGGCCTCGTCTCGCGGAACCACGCTACAACCTGTCACGGCAAGCAACGCCACCGCGATGGCAGCAAGCACCGCTTTGAAAGTCACTTTCCGCGTCATCGCCCAGCGATCGCTTTCGTAACGACGCCGGTGCGTGGCGCGAAGAGGTACGCGAGCGTGAACATGGTGAACGCGGTGAGCACGATGGCGGGCCCAGACACGATGTTGAACCTTACGGAGAAGTACATCCCTCCAGCAGCCGCTACGACACCGATGAGCGCGGAGACCGCGATCATGCTTGGCAACCGGGTGGTCAATAGATACGCGGTCGCGGCAGGTGTGATGAGCAAAGCGACCACGAGGATCACGCCCACGGTCTGCACGGACGCGACCGTCACGAGTGCAAGCGCAACCAGAACGCCGTAATGCACGGCTTTGACGGGAACCCCGTAAGAATCAGCGAGGACCGGGTCGAACGTCGTGATCTTCAGCTGTTTATAGAACAACAAGACCGCCGCGCACACAACCGCGCCGATCACCACCGCAAGCCACATGTCTTGCTTCCGAACCGCGAGCACGTTGCCGAACAATACATCGGTCAGTGAGAACGTCGCGGTCGTGTTGGAGAGCAAGATGATGCCGAACGCGAGGAACGCGGTGAACACGATCCCGATCGAGGTGTCACGTTTGAGCGTTGTGGTGGTCGAGACCACGCCGATCCCGAACGCCGCGAGCAGCCCCGCGGCGAGCGCTCCCACGAAGAATAAGACGTCGAACATGAACGCGAGCGCGATCCCCGGCAGCACGGCGTGGGAGATCGCGTCCCCCATGAGTGAGAGCCCCCGCAGGATGATGAAGCTGCCGATGACCCCGCACACAAGCCCCACAACGCTTGCGGTGAAGAGCGCACGGGCGAGGAATGTGTATTCGAAAAGGTCGTTGATGAAGGTCATAGGTTCTCGTTCTCCCCGCCGCCGAGCAGCGCCGGCGCGTAGGTGATGATGTCGGGCCCGTAGGTTGCGGAGAGGTTGTCTGCGGTGAAGGTCGCGGCGGTGGCTCCGTTGGCGATGATGCGGCGGTTGACGAGCACGATGTCGTCGAAAATGAGGCGTGCGTTGTTGAGGTCGTGGTGGACCACGATGACGGTGGCGCCGTGGGCGACGCGTTGCTTGAGGATGTGTGTGATGCGGGCCTGGGATGCGGCGTCGATACCCACGAAAGGCTCGTCGAGGAAGAACACGGTGGCCTCTTGCATGAGGGCTCGCGCGGTGAAGACGCGTTGGGCTTGGCCTCCGGAGAGTTCCCTTAGCTGGGTTGTGGCGTACTCGTTCATCCCGACCGCATCGAGGCATTCGCGGGCGTGTTCGCGGTCGGTTCGGCTGGGCCGTTGGAAGGTGCGTAGCCGCGGATAGCTTCCGAGCATCACGGTTTCTAGGACGGTGATCGGGAAGTCCCAGTCGCTTGTGGTGCGTTGGGGAATGTAGGCAACTTCGCCACGCACCTCGTCAAGGCTTTTACCGTTGATGTTGATGCGGCCTGTGGCTCGCGGAATGAGCCCCATGCAAGCTTTGACGAGGGTGGATTTACCGGCGCCGTTGGGGCCCATGACCCCCACCATGCGTCCTGCGGGGATACTGAGGTTGACGTTGCTCAGGATGGTGTTGTGTCCGTAGCGCACGGTCAGCTCTTCGATGCGCACCGCATTGGCTGCTTGCATGGTGTCCTCCTGGCCAGCTTCGTGCTTCAACATACCCCGGCAATTGTTAAGCTACCTTAACTTTGCTGTGGTGCCTAAAGAGCCGCCGTAACGCCGCTACCCCGGCAAGGCCTGCAAGAATGGGCAAGGTATTTCGCATATTCTGTGTAGTTCACACATCCAGTCCTGAAACGCATGAGCTTCAAACCTTCCTCTTATAAGCAGTCCCCGCTACCGGTGAGAAACGGCATCAACGCGACCCGCCTTCGCGTACCGACCACCGGCCCGTGGGAGACCATTCAGGAATACACGCTGGATCGTTTTGGGCACATCGACGCTGAAGGGTTGCGCCGCCGCTTCGCTCACGGCGAGGTTGCCGCGGTCGATGGCAGCCGCGTCACCCCGGAGACCCCGCTGGGCGAGCACGAATTCATTTGGTATTACCGGGACTCCCCTAACGAGGAACACATCCCGTTCTATTGCCGCGTAATCCACCGCGATGCGGACCTGCTGGTGGTGGATAAGCCGCATTTCCTGCCGATGACCCCGGGCGGCCGGTACGTACGCGAATCTGCACTGGCCCGGCTGAGAGTCCAGCTGGGGATCGATGACCTCGTGCCGATCCACCGGCTCGACCGCGCAACAGCCGGTGGGGTCATGTTCTCGATCAATCCGGCGACCCGCGGCGCCTACCAAACCATGTTTGAGCGCCGCGAAATCACCAAGAAATATCAGGCCGTCACGTTGACCCCGCCCGGCTGGGATCCGCAACATCCCGCCCTGGGTGGAACCCGCCTGCCCTTCACCGTCCGCAGCCATATCAAGAAGGTCCGCGGCGAGATCGTGGTGCGCCTCCACCGCCTCGACCAGTTCCCTCCCAACGCCGTCACCCGCATCCGCCTTGCCGCCTATGGCCTCAACCGCCGCGGCGAGGACGTCTGCTTGTGGGACCTCTCGCCGGTGACCGGCCGCACCCACCAGTTGCGCGTGCATCTTGCCCAGCTGGGTTCCGGGATCATCGGAGATCACCACTACCCCTACCTGCTGGATGACGCCCCGGACAACCACGATGAGCCCCTGCAGCTATTAGCCCACACCATCAGGTTCACTGACCCTCTCACGGGCCAGCCGCGCTCCTTCACAACCCAGCAACGCCTCACCCTAGGCCCACTCACCATCCCTACGCAGGACAGCTCCGTCACGCAGGACGGCCGGCCGTGAACCTTTTCGATCCGAACGCGTGGGGTACGTGGTTCTATCTCGGCACGTTCTTGGCCCAGGTGTTGGATGCCGCGTTCCCGCTGATCCCGCAGGAGCTGTTCGCGCTAGCTATCCCAGCGTTGGCGGGGCAGGGAATTATCAACGGGCCGCTGGCTGCCGCGGTCACGGTGATCGGGCATGTGCTGGGTGAGGTGTGGCTCACGTGGGTGGTGCGTACGCGCCACGGGTGGCTTAACAAACGACGATGGGGCCGCCGGTTACTGCAGAGCGTGGACTCCGCGGCGGGTTCGCTTGGTTCTGCGGGCAGTTTCTCTGTTTTGGTGGGTTTGCGTTTCATATCGGGCGGCCGTACGGTCGCGTGCGTTGGCGCGGGCTTGTCGAAGCTGCGGTGGTCCCTGGTGTGGTGGTCTTCATGTGTGGGCTCTACCTTGTGGGTCTTATATATGATTACCCTTGGCGGAATTCTGCACTCGCTTCTGGGGTTGCCGGCGTGGAGTTCCGCGATTCTAGGCATGATTATCGGTAGTGTTTTGGGGGTAGTCCCCCTCGTGTGGACGCACAAACGCCGCCGTCGACTTCGAGGAGCCGTTAGTGCAGCTTCCGTCCCGTTGGAACAATCCCGTGAAGAAAAGTGACCGCTCTGATGAGCAGGTTGAGTCTGCTCGGGACAGTTCTGGCGCCCAGGATTCCGGCGATGGCCAGGGTGGGCGCGCGGACGAGAACGTAGAAGGCTACGGCGAGACCCTCTATTTTCCGGCTCAGATCCGGCCTGAGACGTTGCGTTTCCCTGAACGTGATGAACCGTTCGATGTGGATGACACGAACGCCGAAACCGAACGTCGCGCCGCTGCGGCACAGGCTTCCCGCGAACGGAGCAGCAAAAAGACGGACGAAACACCTGAAGCACCTGCTGCCCCAGACGGCCCTCCAGCCCTGGGCGTTCCACCTGCGCTGGGCGTTCCTCCAGCGCCAGACGTCCCCGCTACGCCAGAGGCGGACGTTCCCTCTACGCCAGAGGCGATTGATGAACCGGACGAGATCGCGGCGGAATCTGAAGAGCTCGAGGAGCCTGATGCGGTCGAGGAAGCACCGCGTGAGCTGACCCTCGAGGAAAGCGTGTGGGAGGCCCGTGAGGCCTTGCGCCTGCAGAACGAGCGCCATAACGACCCGGACTATTCACCGACCGAGTATGTTCCCATCGCGGTGTCCCGCAGGCCGGCATCAACGACTGCACAGGAGCAGGCCCCGCAGACTGTTGTGTTGCCGTATAACCTGCCTGAGTTTTCGCCAGCGCCTGAGCCACGCCCGCACGATCTTTTCCGGCGCATCACGGCAACGGTTGTCTCACTCGTCGCTTTCGTGGCGAGCCTCGCGCTCTTCAGCAAAGGAGTGCCGGCAGGACTCATAACGCATGCTGATGCGCGTGTTGAACTCGCGCCGCTGGTTCCAGGTATAGCTCTGGTTCCGGTTGCGGCTTTAGGGCTCCTCACCGCTAGCGCTTTCTCATGGAAACGCAATCAACATTCAGCCCGCCGCCAACGCAGCACCGGATGGTTAACAGCTGCGACCTCGGCGACGCTGGCCGGCTGGGTCGGCTCCGCGATGGCGGGTTTGTGGTGGCTTGCCGCCGTCTGTGCGGTCCTGTGGACCGCTCTGGCCGCGGAAGCAGTGCGGCGGCTCAACCTGCTCACCGCGCGCACGCATCGTGAGTATTACGAAACCGACCTCCCCACTGAGCTGAGCCTCGGCGCCGGCGCCTTCATGGCCGCCTGGACCGCAAGCGCGGCCGCAACCGCGTCCGGATGGTCGCTGCCACCGCAAGCGCTCTGGGCGCCAGCGACCCTCGCTGTAGCGTGCATCCCCGTGTTCCTCGCCTCATTCACGGAACGTGGGCGCCTGTGGGCGCCGGTTGCCTTCGGTTGGGGTGCGGCGTGGCTCATCATCGCCCACATCGTTACGTTGGGTTTCCATGTAGGGCTCATCCTGGTGGCAGGGCTCGCGGCAGCATGTACGCTGATCGCAGCGACCACCCGACGCAACGACATCCGAGTCAAAGAAGCAGCCATCGACGCGAACCTGCGTCGCAGCAGCTAACGCGCAAACCTGCGTCGCAGTATCGAGCCTGGCCGCCGGCTAGCCTGGCTCACTCGCTAGCCTGGCACGGCTTCGCGTCGGCGCCGCGCCTGCTTGATCTCATACGTGAAAGGATGGGCTGATGAGCGCACCATTCCTGCTGTTGCAGACCCGCCCGGAAGACGCCTTGGCGGACGCCGAATACGAGGCGTTCGTGCGGCTGTCCGGGCTTGAAGCGGGCGATGTTGAACGGTTCCGGCTTGAAGCCGCGCCGCTACCGTCCGGTTTCGAGAACACGTGGAATCAACGCTATTCGGCTCTGGTTCTTGGCGGGAGCCCATTCACCTCAACCGATGTTGATCGAAGCGAAACCCAGATCCGTGTTGAGGAAGAACTCGCGCGAGTGCTGGGGGTCGTGATCGAGAAAGACCTCCCGTTCCTCGGTTTGTGTTACGGGGTGGGTGTGCTCGGGTTGGCCTCCGGCGCGGTGGTTGACCGCACGTATTCAGAACCTGCGGGCATCTCCCATATCAGCCTCACACCGGAAGGTATCGCTGACCCAGTACTTTCTGGCGTTGACCCGCATTTCGATGCGTTCGTAGGCCACAAGGAGTCCACGACCAAGCTGCCGGCCGAGGCGGTGTTGCTTGCCACATCGGACCCCGCACCGGTCCAGATGTATAAGCTCAAGAACAACATCTATGCGACCCAGTTCCACCCGGAACTGGACCCGGACGGGCTCATCGGGCGCATCGAGGCCTACCGTGAAAACGGCTATTTCGATCCGGAAGATTTCGATGCGATCGCTCACCTGGCACGCAACGCGGACGTGACCGCAGCGCACCGTATCCTGGCGAACTTCGCGAAGATCTACCTCCCGCGCTAGGCCTACGCACCCGCTGGAACCCTCACACCCGCCGGCGTCTGCACCAACCCTGAGCCTGTACCAGCCTTGCCCCTGCCAACCGTTCATCAGTTGTCGAAGGAGTGCCGTGGCATCCACACTGTTCACCGAGCTGACCATTCCCGCCCCGCACGGTGCGGGGCTCACTCTACGCAACCGCGCGTTTGTCTCAGCGATGTGCCAGTACTACGCGCCTCGCACCGGGGTTCCGCAGCCGTGGCACCTGGTGCATTACGGCGCGTTCGCGACCGGCGGTTTCGGCCTCGTCACGGTCGAATCCACGGCGGTCGAGGCACGCGGACGGATCTCTGATCAGGACCTCGGGCTGTGGTCGGATGAACAGATCGAAGGCCACCGCACAATGGCGGAGTTCATGCGCGCTCAAGGCGCGGCCGCAGCGGTTCAGCTGGGGCACGCGGGCGGTAAAGCCGCAACCTACCCCAACTTGCGTGACGAGCCCCGCGGGACCCTGGGTGAGGACCGCGCATGGGAGGTCATCGCGCCCGGTTCTGAACCGATCCAGCCCGGCCTGTTCACCCCTCGCGAGATGACCGCTGAGGACATCCAAGAGGTTATCGCCGCGTTCCGTGAAGCGGCACGCCGAGCGGATCAAGCTGGCTATGACGCGGTGCAGATCCACGGGGCGCACGGCTACCTGATCCACGAGTTCTTCTCGCCACTGACCAATCAACGTGAGGATGAATACGGCCGCGACCGGGCACGGTTCGCACTCGAGGTCGCATCCGCGGTGCGTGAAGTGTGGCCTGCGCATAAGCCTCTGGGGATCCGCTTGTCCGCAACCGACTGGGTCGAAGGCGGCGTGACATTACAGGACACGGTCGAGCTCGCCCGTCGGCTGCTGGAGGACGCCGGTGTGACGTGGTTTGACATCTCATCCGGCGGGATCCATCCGGATCCTAAAGTCATCCCGGTCGGGGCCGGCTACCAGGTTCAGCTGGCAGCCGCGTTACGACAAGCGTTACCGGCCGAACAGGCCGTGGTCAGCACGGTAGGGCTCATCACCGAACCCGCCCAAGCCGAAACGATCGTCGCTAGCGGCCAAGCCGACGCCACCAGCATCGGGCGTGAGGCCCTGCGCAACCCTCACTGGGCGGCCGTCGCCGCACGTTCGTTGCGCGTACGCGTTGAAAATAACCCCGCATCGGAGGCTTACTGGCTCGGGATGCGCTAGCGAAAACGCACGGCTACGCTCTCACGCTGTTTGAGAACAAAGCGACAATGCCCCGGGCGAGGCTGGCAACCAGACACACAGTGAGGTAGACAAAGACTATGAGCGCTGTACGGACCCCGGACCCAAACCCAGGCTGGCTATCAGAAGAGGACCTGTACGAGGCCCGACGCCGGCTACCGATCGTCTACGTGCAAGCGATCCCCGTGCGTGTGGACCCGATGGGCTACGTTTCCGAGGTCGGCCTGCTCTACACGACCACGGATGAAGGCCAGTTCGAGCGGACCTTCGTCTCCGGCCGTGTCATGTACCGCGAGACGATCCGCGCGGCCTTGATGCGCAACCTCGAAAAGGACCTCGGCCCGCTTGCGATGCCGTCGTTGCCAGCCTCGCTCACCCCGTTCTCGGTTGCGGAATACTTCCCGTCCCCCTCCGAAACCGGGCTCACTGACGAACGGCAGCACGCCGTCGCACTCACCTACGTGATTCCGGTGCAAGGCGAGTGCAACCCACGCCAAGACGCGCTCGAACTGTCCTGGCTGACCCCAGAAGAGGCCCTCTCAGAAAGCGTTCAAGCCGAATTCACCGGAGGCCGTGGGCAGATCATCCACCAAGCGCTCGCCTACGTGGGGTGGGGACGGTGAGCCAAACACAATCAACGGCGCAGGCGCAGACGGCCCAAACGCAAGCGGCGGCGCAAGCGCAGGCGGGGTCCCCATCCCATGCGGCAACCGTGCATTTCGATGGGCGTTTCCCGCGGCACCGCCAAGCGATCCCCGCCCGCAATATCACCAAGGGTGACCGTTTCATGCACCGTTCCGGCCTGCCTTCGGAGCCGGTCCAGTCCGCGAGGGTCGTGAAGGACTCCTTCGGGACTGACGCCTACGTGGATGTGGTGCTGGAAGACGGCTCGCGTGCAACCGTGGCGATCAATTCGACCATCCGGGTTTTCACCGAACGCAACCTGGGCCCCGGAATCGATGAGCTGTTGGCGGTGCCTGTCGAGGAAGGTTCCGCGGAAGCCGCACTCGTTGAGGCCGCCAAGGCCCACCGCAAGGACGCGCAGTTGCTCAGTGCTGCGCTGCGTGTGGCACCCGGCATCAACACTCGTGCTGGATCCCACCTCGATAGCCTCGTGTGGGCCGCTTTCCAGCTGGCTGTGGTGTATGAAGACACCGAATTCGTGTGGCCTATCCTCAACGTGCTCACCCAACAATCCTTCGAGGACAACGCAACACGCTGGCTCCCCACACGCTACGGGCTCGCGCTCGCGTGCTGGCTTGCCCGCCAAGCCGCAGACCACGATGCCGCCACCGGCTACGCGCAGCAACTCAAGGGCGGCGAGGAAGCACTCATCGCTACCCTGCCGGGCACCGCGCGTGAGATTCACCGCCGCCAGCTTGAGCACGCATCGTTATACGACCGCGAAATACAGCGCGCCCGCGACAGCCTCAACGCACCCCTAGAGCTCGAATTCCGGTGGAGCCGGCTGAAGTCGCTCATGGTCACCACCGCATACCGTTTAGCGTTTGAGCGCGAACGCCCCGACTTCATTGCGTTGATCGAACGCGAGCTACCGATCATCCGCGCCGCATCAGGAGAACCCCGTGAACACCACTCCACCCACCAACACGCCGCTGAACGCCACGCCGCCCAACAGCACGCCACATTCCGATCGAACTAGCAAGCGCTCGGTTGGTTCTAGCCAGCGCTCGGTTCGTGCTAGCAAGCGCTCCGCTGCAGCCAGCCACGCGCCCTCGGCTGATTACGTCAAGCCTGAGCTTCCAGCGGGGCATGAGCGGCAGTCCGAATTCGGTTTCACCGTGGGCACCCGCATGGCCAATGGGCGCGGCCGTACCGGCGTGATCCGCACCCCGCACGGCGACATCGCCACGCCCGCGTTCGTGGTAGTCGGCACTAAAGCCACCGTCAAGGCAGTGCTCCCCCGCGATGTCAAAGAGCTTGGCGCGCAAACCGTGCTATCCAACGCGTACCACCTCTATCTGCAGCCAGGGCATGAGATCGTGGACGCCGCGGGCGGCTTGGGTGAGTTCATGGGCTGGGATGGGCCGACCTTCACCGACTCGGGCGGCTTCCAAGTCATGAGCCTCGGCTCAGGCTTCAAGAAGGTCATCGACATGGGTTCCGACGGCGCCGCCGTGGGTGGTGGAGCCGACGATGCGGTAGCGCCCGGGCATGAACGCATGGCTAACGTCGATGACGACGGCGTGTGGTTCACCTCCCACATCAACGGCGATAAACACCGCTTCACACCCGAGATTTCGATGCAGGTCCAGCACGGCCTCGGCGCGGACATCATGTTCGCTTTCGACGAGCTCACCACGCTGCACAATTCCCGCCGGTACCAGATCGAATCCCTCGAACGAACCCGCCGCTGGGCTGAACGTTGCATCATCGAACACTTCCGCCTCACCGATGAACGCGCCCACCGCCCATACCAAGCACTCTTCGGCGTGATCCAGGGCGCCCAATACGAAGACCTGCGCCGCCAAGCCTGCCAAGACCTCGCAGCTATGCCTTTCGACGGCTTCGGGATCGGCGGAGCACTCGAGAAGGAAAATCTCGGGACCATCGTGGGCTGGTGCGCCGAAGAACTACCCGAGAATAAGCCGCGCCACCTGCTGGGCATCTCCGAACCAGACGATGTGCTGTGGGCCATCGAAAACGGCGCGGACACCTTCGACTGCGTCTCCCCTACCCGCGTAGCCCGCAACTCGGCGTTCTACACCGACTATGGCCGCTACAACCTCTCCAACCGACGCTTCCGCGAAGACTTCCGCCCACTACAGCCCGGCTGTGAATGCGCGACCTGCACCACCTACACCCGCGCCTACATCCACCACCTCTACAAGGCCAAAGAGATGCTCAGCCACACGCTCATCTCGATCCACAACCTCGCCTTCACCGTGAGGCTCGTGGACCGCGCCCGCGAAGCGATCGAGAACGGAACCTACGAGGCGTACAAGCACACCGTCTTGAGCAACTACTACGGAGGCCACGGCTCCCCCGACGGGCTCGCCAGCTAAGCCGCCCAGCTAACTCAACAGCCCCGCTAACTCAGCGGCAGAGCGCTAGGCGGCCGTGACGTCGTTATTCTTCGGGTAGCTCGGCTCATACCGCTTCACCAGCTTGATCACCACAACCGTCACCGGCGAGAACACGACCTCCACACCGAGCTTCCAGCAGAAACCAATCACAAAGTACTGCAGGAACACCCCGAACGAATCGATCCCGATCACAGGGGCGGCAATCGAGCAGAAGATCAGCGTATCCAGCGCCTCACCAACACCCGAAGAACCCAGGATGCGCAACAACAGACCGCGCTCGCCGTGGCGGCGCTTGAGCCACACGATGATGAGCGCGTTCGAAAGCTGGCCCGCCATGAAACCTAGAAGGGAGGCCAGCACGATCTGCCATACCGGCCCCAAGGTCGCTGCGAGCGCTTCCTGGCCCTCATAGAAGCTCGCAGAAGGCAGAGCGATGATCGCCTGGAACGTCAGCACCGCGAGCGCACCGAAGATGAAGGTTGTGATGATGGCCCGGCGCGAGGCTTTCCACCCATAGACCTCGGAGACCACGTCCCCCAGAATGTAGGCCAGCGGGAAGAGGAAGAATCCGCCGTCGGTCACCAACCCGAACAGTTCAACGCCCTTGCTCGCGCCAATGTTGCTGAGCACGAACACGAGGCCCATGAGGGCCAAAATGGTGGGATAGAAACGTGAACCGGTCGATGCGAAAACCGCCCGCCGCTCACGGGTCGCCTCCGTTACGGGGCTGGCGAAGACGGCGTCCTGGGCAGCGTTGGTGTCACTAGCCGGGTTGGTTTCATTGGCAGGGTTGGTTTCGGGCCGGGTAGGCATAGCTCTCCTTCAACGGAATGGTGTTGCGCGGCCCGGTCCTGCCACCACCGGGTTGCTACGAAACATGAAAGTTCCCGACCTATTTTGGCACGACCAGTGACTGGTTTGCCGGATCGTGACTGTGCGTGGTTTTACGATATGACTATGAGTTTTGAGAATCCTCCCATCGTATTGACCATCGCAGGTTCTGAGGCCACCGGCGGTGCGGGCGCCCAGGCTGACCTGAAGACGTTCCAGGAGCTCGGTGTTTTCGGTATCGCAGGGCTCACGTGCATCGTCTCTTTCGACCCGAAGGATGATTGGAACCACCGTTTCGTACCGATCGATCCGCAGGTGATTGCCGACCAGCTTGAGGCCTCGCAGACCTCGTATGAGGGCAAGCTACGTACCGTGAAGCTCGGCATGATGGGCACCCCGCAGACCATCGAGACCGTCGCGGGCGCGCTCGAGCGCCAGGAGTGGGACAACGTCGTCTTGGACCCGGTGCTGATCTGCAAGGGCCAGGAGCCGGGCGCGGCTTTGGATACTGACCAGGCTTTGATTGCCAAGCTCCTTCCGAAGGCTACGTTCGTGACCCCTAACCTGTTCGAGGCTTCAACCCTGGCCGGTTTTGAGGTCACGGATATCGAGGGCCTCAAGAAAGCCGCGCAGGTCATCCATGAAAAGTCTGGTGCCGCGGTACTCGCCAAGGGTGGGGTCCGTATGGACGGCCCGGACGCTGTGGATGTGTTCTATAACGGAGGCGAATTCGAGGTTCTCGCGACCCCTAAGGTCGGCGATCACGCAGTCTCCGGGGCCGGTTGCTCATTGGCTGCCGCCGTCGCCGCACTGCTGGCTCGGGGCCGCTCCCCACTTGACGCGGCACGCGAGGCCAAGGACTTCGTGACCCGCGGCATCCACCAGCGGGTGTCTTCGCAGCTTCCGTTCGATGCCTTGTGGCAGGGCGGGCTGCGCTGACTCTAATACGAGGCTGTGCGGGAGCTGTTTGTGAGCAAAAAGTTCTTGCAACATTTCGTATACGAATAAACCCCGGCTTTCTCAGGCTTCACAGGCAAAAACCTGGAAAGTCGGGGTTTTTGATAAAAGTGACACGTAAACTATCTTGGCTACACCACAGCCTTTTCATAGCCTTTGCATAGAATCATAGATTCGCCTTGACATTACTCGCGGTTTAGAGAAATCTCATCAGTGTTGATGTGACATTACGCACATGATGTTCACAGCCTTGTTCCCATCAACACAAATCTATTCACAATACTCAAAGCACTCTTGAGGAGCTCTCTTGAAAAACAGCAAAACGCGCCGCGTTGCACGCGGTGCCGCCGCGCTGGCTGTGGGTGCTGCGTTAACTATGGGGTCAATCCCAGCCGCTAACGCATCGTCATTTATGAACCCAGCAGCCAAATCAGACTCGCTCAGCCAGAGCAAGGACAAGGTAGATAAGAATAAGCTCAAGCCTTCTGACCTTGACCTAGACAAGCTGGCCAAGCTGAAGATCCAGGGCTCACTGGCCGACATGGAAGGTCAGGCTTCCGTCTACGTTCAGTTCACTGGCAAGGGTGCTTACGAACTCTCCCAGCCAGTCCAGGTTCGTACCGGCAAGAAGCGCCCTGTCAAGAACGTTGCTAAGGTCCGCCAGGTCCGCAAGGAAATCCAGTCCAAGGCTGATTCGGCTGCACAGCAGTCCCAGTCCAAGGTCCTCTACAAGACCACGAACGCTCTGCCAGGTGTAGCCCTCCAGGGTGAAGCGAGCCGTCTGCGTGATCTCGCAAAGCGTGACGACGTCGTGAAGATCTCCGCGATCATCCCGAAGACCCGTGAAAACAAGGGCACCGTCATCGACACCGGCGCAGTCCAGGCTTGGGCGGCACAGCACCAGACCGGTAAGGGTGTCACGATCGCTGTCATCGACTCCGGCGTGGACTACACCCACGCAGCTTTCGGTGGCCCAGGCACCAAGGAAGCCTACAAGGAAGCTAAGGCTTCCAACGACATGCCATCCGCGAAGTCCGGCCTCTACGACCCTAAGAAGTACAAGGGCGGCTGGGACCTCGTTGGCGATGACTATAACGCGGCTTCTTTCTTCTCCTGGCCTCAGCCAGACTCCAACCCGCTTGACTGCGAAATCGGCGGCCACGGAACCCACGTAGCGGGAACCGCTGCCGGCTACGGCGTCGATAAGGACGGCAAGACCTTCCGCGGCGACTACCAGTCCCTCAACGATGACCTCGTCAACGCTATGCGCATCGGCCCGGGCGCCGCTCCGGAAGCCGGCATCGTTGGCCTGCGTGTGTTCGGTTGCGAAGGCTCGACCAACGTTGTCGGCGAGGCACTCGACCGCGTGCTCGACCCGAACGGCGACGGCGACTTCTCTGACCGTGCACAGATCGTCAACATGTCGCTGGGCTCGACCAACAGCCCGGCCGATGACCCTGAAGCAGACATGGTCAACGCGCTCACCGATCAAGGCATCCTGACCGTCATCGCTTCCGGTAACTCCGGCGACATCACCGACATCGGTGGCGCGCCAGGCGTTGCCTCATCCGCTCTCACCGTCGCTAACTCGGTGGGCTCCCAGGCCGCGGCTGACGCGGTCACCGTGACCAAGCCTAAGAACCGCGCTAAGGACTACCCAGGCCAGCTCTCCGGCTCCTACCCATGGAAGAAGGCAGAGTCAGGTCAGGTTGTCGTCCCTAAAGCCGGCCCTAAGACCACCGGTTGCTCCGCGCTCACCGGCGATGACTCGCTCAAGGGCAAGTGGGTATGGCTGCACTGGTCGGATGACCCAACCGGTGAGACCTTCGAATGCGGCTCCAAGGCACGCTTTGACAACGCAACCGCCGCAGGCGCCAAGGGCGTTATCCTGGATGGCCCGAGCGAAGTCTTCACCTCCGGCATCGCCGGTAACTCGAAGATCCCAGGCGTTCAGCTGAACAAGTCCGGTTCCGAGGCTCTGCTTGATGCCGCTAAGAAGGGCGAGCTCGAGGTCACCGTTGATCCTGAGAAGACGTCTTCGATGGCGATCAACACGAACGCTCTCGATACCCTGGCTCCGTCCTCCTCGCGTGGTCTGCACGGCTCGGATTCCATCGTGAAGCCAGACATCGCAGCACCAGGTACCTCGATTCCTTCCGCAGGTGTCGCGATGGGTAACGGTGCTCTGACCATGACCGGTACCTCGATGGCCACCCCATACACCGCAGGTGTTTCCGCACTGGTGGCGGCTAACGGCAACTACAGCCCAACCGAGATCAAGAACATCGTGATGAACACCGCGGCAGCCGACATCAAGAAGGGCAAGAACATCTACAGCCCTAACCGTGTTGGTTCCGGCCGTGTCATGGCTGATGCTGCTTTGAAGACCCCGGTCATCGCTTACGACAAGGACCGCAAGGACCTCGTCTCCGCGAACTTCGGTGTAGTTGAGGTTGTCAAGGACACCGATTCCGTCACCAAGACGATCGAGGTCCGCAACCTGACCACCCGTGCACAGACCTACAACGTCGCCTACAAGGGCGCAACCCAACAGAAGGGTGTCAAGGTCTCCCTCGATAAGGACCGCGTCTCGGTTCCTTCCAAGGGCGTCGCACATGTCAAGGTCACCGTGTCCTTCGATAAGAACGCGATGACACGCACCATGGATCCAACCATGGACGCGATGCAGATGGACCTGCCACGTGCATACGTTGCAGACACCACCGGCCGTGTAGAGTTCACGTCCTCGACCCAGCCAACCCTGCGCGTGCCTGTCACCTCGGCACCTAAGCCAGCCGGTAACGCTACCGCTCAGCTGGCCAAGGTACGCGGCGACCGCGGCACTGTACGCTTCCGCGGCGCAGACGCCGACTCCGGTTCCCGCAACGAGGCCTTCATCTCGAAGGCAGCGCTCCTTGAACTCGGTGCAAGCTCTGACCGTCAGGGCAAGGAGCTCGACAAGGTTCCAGGCGGCCGTGAAATGGACCTGCAGTACGTAGGTGCAACCACGACCGCACCAGTCACCGGTTTGGATGACGCGGTCTTGGGTATCGGTATCTCCACTTGGGGCAACTGGGCACGCATGTCCACCGCTACCGAGTTCAACATCGAACTCGACATCGACGGTGACGGCAAAGCTGACTACGAGATGTTCAACACTCGTATCAACAAGCTCGATCTGGACCTCGTGACTACCGTCCACTCCCAGACCGGTAAGAACATCGATCTGCGCCCAGTCAACGACCTCGTTGGTAACCAGGACCCAGCAACCTTCGATTCGAACGTTGCAGTATTCCCGGTAGCCCTCAAGGAACTTGGACTCACCAAGGACGAGGCCTCAAAGCTGCGTTACAAGGTCAGCTCGTGGTCCCGTTACAACGTTGACGAGGACGGCCGCCTCGCCGCGGTTGACGAGACCGACTGGATCGAGTTCGATGCAACCAAGCCAGCTATCGCGAACCGCACCGACGGCCTGCTCGTCACCTCGGTTCAGGGCTCGGCCGCACCAGTTCTGGTCAATGACGCAGCCAAGGATCTCCTGGTTCTGCACCTGAACAACCGCACCGGCAACCTCAAGGGTGGCAACGACAAGCAGAAGGGTTCTCGCGCACAGGTGATCCCAGGCAAGTAACCACTTGCACTGAATCATTGGCAAGAGAACGCTGGCACATCAGCGCATAGGGATCACGAACGTGGACTAGCGCTTCGCCACCAGCGACTGCGGGGGTATGGGAATTCATCCCATACCCCCGCAGAGCTTTAACCGGGCCTTCCCATAGGCTTTGCCTTCACTAGAATTGGGGCAGGCCGAACCGGAACCACACCACCGCGTCGGCGGCTACAGCACAAGTGAGAGTGAAACGTGAGTATGCAGGTACCAGCGGCAGTCTTGTGGGACATGGACGGCACCCTCATCGATTCCGATCCGCTGTGGGGCCGCGCTGAGATCTCGCTCATGCAGCGGGCAGGCGCGCCGTGGACGCAGCAGGACGTCGAGGATTTCGTCGGTGCTTCCCTACCCACTGCGGCTGCGAAGATGCGAGATGCTGGGCTTGATTTGTCTGTTCGACAGATCATCGACCACCTCATCACCGAGGTTGCCGCCGGTGTGCGCGAACACGGGATCCCGTGGCGGCCAGGCGCCCGCGAACTGCTTGAGGCGCTGAGCGAGGCGGGTGTTCCGCAAGCGCTGGTCACGATGTCTGAGACGCCTCTTTCGAGCGCTTTCATCGAGGTGCTGGGACACAACCCCTTCCAAGCGATCGTCACAGGAGACACGGTGCATCCGCACAAGCCAGAACCTGAACCCTACCTTCAGGGTCTGCGCCTGCTGCGTGAAGCCACGGGGCTAGAGCTACCTGCAGAGCGGGTTATCGCGATCGAAGACTCAACACCCGGAACAACCTCCGCCGTCAACGCGGGGCTGGCGACCCTCGGCATCCCACACACCGCGGCGATCACCGGACGCGACGGGCTCATCATCCGCGAAACCCTCACCGGTATGACGCCTGCGCGGCTTGCAGAAATCATCGCGTTAGTTCACGCGACCGCGAACTAACGCGTCGTGACTTTGCCGTGGGTTGCGGCGATCGGCCGCAGAACCGGCGTGGTCGCGGCCGCCGTCAAACCGATGGCGATCACGGTCGAGATCACGAAGCCCCAGAAACCGACCCACGAGGTATCGGCGGTGCCTGCGAACATGTGGTTGAGGTTCTGCCGCATCCCGGTCGTGAACACGAGGAACACGTGGAACACCACGAAGGCAATGAACACGAGGATGACCGGGAAGTGCAGACCGCGCGCAACCTTGGCTGAGACGATCTTGTTCAAGCGTGGAGCATCCTTAGGCCAGAAACTGGAAAGCCTCAGGCCGGAGATGATCGCAAGCGGCGCTGCGATGAACACGATCACGAAGTACGCCAAAAGCTGCAGCGAGTTATAGGCCGCCCACGATTCAGTCAGAGGCCAATCCAGCGAAAGGTACTGCAGGCCCGCGGAGATCGCGTTCGGGAACACGTCCCAACTAGTCGGCACCATCCGGCCCCAGCGTCCGGTGGAGAACAGCAACACAACATAGACGATGCCGTTGGCGACCCACAGAACATCCACGAACTGGTGCCACCACAGCAAGAACGGGATCTTACGTCCGCCGCGCTTGCTCGGGGTCCAGTACGCGGGATGCTTGCGTGCGCCGATCGCCCGTTTCTGCATACCCGAACGCATCAAGAGCAGGATGAACAGGAAGTTCAAGTAGTGCGTAATACGCACCCACAACGGAAACCCTGGCTCGCTGAACGCCGGCGGCTTAGAGGTTCCTGGGTAGCGTTGAATGAACTCTTCAACCGCATCCAGGCTCCGCAGGCCGCGGGCAACAAGCACCAGGACCGCTACGACAACGATCGCACCGAGCACCAGCGCACCGATTTTCACGGCGGGGTTCATGGCCGCACGCTGGCCACGCTTAACAGACTGTGTGGGCATACTCCTCAAGATACCGCGCCGCACGCTCGGTCAGTAAATACCACGGCATCATCCGCGAAGTACCACAGCACCATCCGCGCCAGTTACCTCGTCTGCGCCACCTCGTCGGTTGTTAGGCAAGCAGCGCGCGGTCGGAGAGTTCACCACCGATCTTGTCGAACTCTGCGAGCAGGCTGGAGACGGTTGCGTTCTTCTTCGCTTCGCCGTCGAGTTCGAGGATGATCTGGCCGTCGTGCATCATGATCAGCCTGTTGCCCAACTGGATCGCTTGCTCCATGTTGTGGGTCACCATGAGTGTGGTGAGCTGATCGCGTTCCACGATTTCGCCTGTCAAGCGCGATACGAGCGCTGCACGCTGCGGATCCAGTGCCGCGGTGTGCTCATCCAGCAGTAGGATCTGCGGATGCGTCATGGTCGCCATGAGCAGGCTGAGAGCCTGACGCTGACCACCGGACAGCAGCCCGACCGGGGTCCTCATGCGGTTCTCGAGGCCGAGCTCGAGAGTTTCCAGCGCGGTCCTAAACTGTGCGCGGTCCTTACCGGATACCGCCAACTGCAGCCCGCGGTTCCGAACACGGGAGACCGCGACCGAAAGGTTCTCTTCGATCGTCAGTTCCGGGGCGGTACCGGCCATCGGGTCCTGGAACACCCGAGAAACCCACAAGGCACGCTTATGTTCCTTGATCTTGGTGACGTCCTTGCCGTTGATCACAACCTTGCCGGTATCCGGACGCAACCGTCCACCGATCATGTTCAGCAACGTCGACTTACCTGCACCGTTAGACCCGATCACGGTCACAAAGTCACCGTTATTAAGGGTCAGGTTGATGTTGCGCAGGGCTCTTCGTTCGTTGACTGTTCCCGGGAAGAACGTGCGGGAGAGGTTCTGAATTTCAAGCATGCTTCTCTCCTTATGCCTGAGCGTCAGCGCGTGCGGTGCCCGCGGCATCGGCGTGGGTGTCTGTATCGTCTGGGAGGCCGGATTCGACCTCGGCTTGTTCGCGGCGCATCTTACGTGCCTTGAGCTTCTTGAAAATCTCAAGCCGCGGCAGCAGCAGTGCGACCACCACGAGCACCGCAGAGGCGAGCTTCATGTCCGAGGACGGCAAGCCGGCACCGAGCGCGATCTGCAGAACCAGACGGTAGATGATCGCACCTGCAACACACGCGAGCACCGCTTGCCATACGCGACGCTGACCGAAGATCGCCTGGCCAACAATCACGGAAGCCAGGCCGATCACGATCAAGCCGATACCCATCGTCGCGTCCGCGATCGCCTGGTACTGGGCGAGCATCGAGCCTGAGACCGCGACCAGGCCGTTGGAGATCGCAAGCCCTAGGATCTTCTGGTTGTCCGTGTTGACGCGGAACGAGGTTGCCATCTGGCTGTTGTTACCGGTTGCACGCAACGCGAGACCCGTGCGGGTGTGCAGGAACCAGATGAGCAGGAACGAGATCCCCAAAACACCGAGGAGCATCAGGCCGGACCCTCCCCAGTCGTCACGCAGCAGGCCGTTTTCTTCGAGCGGGGTCAGGATGGTTTCTTCACCGAGGAGCGGCTTGGCGGCCGAGTTGTCCATGATGTGCAGGTTGATCGAGTACAGCGCGATCATCATGATGATGGACGCGAGAAGGCCGTCGATCTTACCTTTGGTGTGCAGAATGCCGGTCAAAGCGCCCGCGATAGCGCCAGCGCAGAACGCCATGACCATCGCGAGCCACGGCGGCATGCCAGCAACGATGGCGGTTGCCGCGGTGGCGCCGCCGGTAGTGAAGGAACCGTCGACGGTCAGGTCAGGGAAACCGAGGACGCGAAAGGTCAGGTAGACCCCGAGGGCTGCGATGGCATAGATCAGTCCGAGCTCCATTGCGGAAGGCATCTGCTCCAGCATGTCGCTGAAAAACATGGTGTGTGCTCCTGCGTGCGTGGTGATGTTCTCACAGTTCGGCGGTGCAGAGGGCTGTGTACTGCTCCCTGCACCGCCGCTGTTGTCTTCAGTGAAGTTAGGTGGGCGGGCCGAGCTTCACGTCAGGGTGTGTGATCCTTGCGAGGATCAGTATTTTTCGGCTGCCTTCTCTACGAGTTCCTTTGGAAGTTCGATGCCGGACTTCTTTGCGGAGGTCTCGTTGACGTAGAGGTCGTATTCCTCCTGGGTTTCAACCGCCATGTCTTCCGGCTTGGCTTCGCCTTTGAGGACCTTCGCGGCCATCGCGCCGGTCTGTTCGCCGAGCTTTTCGTAGTTGATACCCACGGTCGCGGTTGCGCCACGCTTGACGGAGTCGCCTTCGGCGGCGATCGCTGGGATCTTCTTGTTCTCTGCGACCTTCAGGAGGGATTCAAGGGAGGCGACAACCATGTTGTCAGTTGGCACGTAGAACGCGTCAACGTTCATCGAGCTTGCGGCCTGAGATACCTCGGAGGATGCGGAGATCGCCTTGGTTTCCACGGTCAAGCCGAGCTCGCTAGCAGCATCTTGAGCCCAGTCAACCTGAACCTTGGAGTTCTGTTCTGCCGAGGAGTAGACGATGCCGATCTTCTTGGCGTCTGGGTCGATCTGCTTCAGCAGTTCGAGCTGTTCCTTGACCGGGTTGGCGTCCGAGGTTCCGGTGACGTTCTTGCCTGGCTTTTCGAGCGAATCGACGAGCTTGGAGTCAACTGGGTCAGTGACCGCGGTGAAGAGGATCGGGCGGTTCTTGACTGCCTGCGAGAGCACCTGTGCGCTCGGGGTCGCGATAGCGAGGATCAGGTCAGACTTGCTGGTTGCGACCTGGGAGCCGATCTGGGCGTTGTTCGCGGCTTCACCCTGTGCGTTGTATTCCTTGATCTCAGCGTCGATGCCGTTGTCCTTCAGGCCCTTCTGGAAGCCCTTGTTCGCTGCGTCAAGCGACGGGTGCTTTACGAACTGGACGATGTCGACCTTCTTCTTTTCACCGCCGGAGCCTCCGGAACCTCCACTACCCGAGCCGTCACCGGAGCAGGCCGAGAGCCCGAGAGCTGCGATCGCGGCTACTGCCGCAAGGGATGCTACGCGAGTGCGCTTCATAGTTTTACTTCCCGTCGTGTCAAAGAGGAGAGTGTGATGTGAACTTTGTCACATAGGTTCGCCAAGGATCAGCCGTTTTCGAAAGATTGAAGCTTATCTCGAGGATTCCTTGGACGAACTGTTCTTGATGATGGTTGATTGTACCCAAATTTCCAGAACGAATATGCGCTACATCACTTTTCATAGCTTCCATTAAGCACAGCTAAATCACCGTTGAGACACAGAAAGGGGTTTTAAGGAATCCTTTCAGGTTCCCTAAAACCCCTTTTGTATGCGCTCACGTGCGGCGCAAACGGCGCCTACACCGCATCGACCTGCATGCAACCTAGCCGTGCCGGCGCCGCCTAGCTACGCCGGCCAACTAGCGTGCGCCGAGCCACGCGATCAGTAGTTGATGACGTGCGGCTGGGCGACCTCCTTGAGGCCTTCCAGAGCGAACTCGACGCCGTAGCCGGACTGCTTCGCGCCACCGAACGGCATGCGCGGGTCGATCGCACCGTGCTTGTTGATCCAGGTGGTGCCTGCCTCGAGGCGGTTGGCGACCTCGAGCGCACGCTCACGGTTCGAGGACCACACGGAGGAGCCGAGGCCCACCTCAAGCCCGTTGGCCATCTCGATGGCCTCCTCAACATCCGTGTAACGAATGATCGGCAGAGCCGGGCCGAACTGCTCTTCAGCGACCAGCGGGTTGTCGTTGTCGATATCAGCAACCAGGGTGGCTGGGTAGAAGAAACCAGCCTCGTCAGCTGGGCGTTCTTCCCCACCGGTCACGATGCGCGCGCCACCATCCTTAGCGGCTTGCACCAAACGCTTGACCACATCGAGCTGCATCTGGTTCTGCAGCGGGCCGAGCACGTTCTCTTCGCCCAGGCCCACGCCCATCGGCATCGCTTCAGCGACCTTGCGCAGCTCCTCAACAACCTCGTCATAGATCGAATCCGGAACGTAGAGGCGCTTCAGGGCCGCGCAGGTCTGGCCCGTGTTGATGAACGCGCCCCAGAACAGGTCTTCAGCGATAGCGGCCGGGTCGACGTCATCGAGGACGATGCCGGCGTCATTACCGCCGAGTTCCAGCGTTACGCGCTTGAGGGTTTCAGCGGAGGCCTTCGCGATCGCCTTACCGGTTTCGATCGACCCGGTGAACATGATCTTGTCGATGTCCTTGTGCGCGGTGAACGCCTCACCTACGTCGCGGCCACCAGCGATGACCTGCACGAGGCCTTCTGGCAGAACACGGTTCATCACGCTAACCATCGCGAGCACCGAAAGCGGGGTGTATTCGGATGGCTTGATCACGGTCGCGTTGCCCATCTTGAGGTTCGGGGCGATCTGCCACATCGTGATCATCATCGGCCAGTTCCACGGGCCAACCGCACCGACCACGCCGAGCGGGCGCCAGTGCAGTTCAGCCTTGCCGGACTCATCATCGAAAAGGACCTCTGGCTTGACTTCGATCGCGGCGGTCGCACGCAGCCATGCGGAGCACGCGCCGACCTCGAAGCGGGCGTTCGGGCCGTTGAGCGGCTTGCCCTGCTCACGGGAGAGCAACTGCGCCAGCTGCTCGGCGTTCTCATCGAGCGCATCGGCAACAGCCATCATGACGTTGGCGCGCTCCTCAAAGGACTTAGCGGCCCAGGACTTCTGCGCTTCACGGGCCTTGACCACAGCGCGGTCGAGGTCCTCAACGGTTGGTTCTGGTGCGTAGCCAACAAGTTCGCCCGTTGCGGGGTCCTTGATTTCACGACCCTCGCTTGGAAGATCGAACGCCGCGCGAAGTTCTTCGACGGTCGCGTAGGTGACGTTTTCGGTAGTCATGACACTCCTTGTCTGTATGAGGCTCAGCGGTGTGAGGCGAGTCTCACGTGTATGTCTTTAAATCTATCCCGCGCTTGCGGGAAAGAACGATCTGAAACGTTTCGCGCACTGCGAAGCCTGTTCAGACGGGCTGGTTTCAGCTGCGCTGCGGTTTCAGTTGCACTGTGGTTTCAGTTGTGGCGGTTTCAGCTGCGTTGTGATTTCGATTGCGCCGTTTTCACTCCTGGGTGGATGTTCTCCATTCGAATTCCGCGGCCTCGCCGCCACCAAGCTTGAGGTAGCGCTCTGGGTGGGCCGAGCGCAGCCATGCCGCCCAGATGCCACCGAAGAGTGCGGCAAGAACAACGAGGCCTGGGAGGATCCAGTTCAGTGGGCTGGTTTCAGAGATTCCTACGAGGAAGGAGAAGTTCGTGATGATGAGCACCACGATCCCGCTCAGGCTCAGGCCAGCAAGCAGTGGGGCAACGAACCTGGTCCACATCGAGAGATCCCGCGCGTTGGTTCCGAGGTAGGCCATGGCCGCGAAGCTCGTGACAGCCATGAGCGCGATGAGACCGAAGGAGCCGAGGTTGGTCAGCCACGTGAACAGCGTCAAGACCGGGAACATGACCGGGTCTTCCGAACCTGAACCGACGACAGCGAAGATGATGAGCACGGCGAGCGCGATCGAGGACTGGCAGATGGAACCTAGCGCTGGGGCTTGGCCGCGGCCGAGTGAGATCGCGAGGAACTTAGGCATCGCGCCTTCGCGTGCCAGGGTGCGCAGGTAGCGGGCTACGACGTTGTGGAAGGAGATGAGTGCTGCGATGAGCGAGGTCACGAACATGACTTGGGCGAAGATCACTAGGAAGTTCGGCACGTGCGCCCCGAGCAGTGAGAACACCACGCCTGGGCCTTGTTCCCCGGCTTCTGCGACGGTGTTTTCTGGGGTGAGCGCCATGATCATTGCCCATGCGGAGATCGCGTAGAAGATCGCTACAGCAATGACGGCGCCAAAGGTTGCGCGGCGGACCGTGTTTTCTGGGTCCTTGACCTCTTCGACATAGACGGAGCCGGATTCGAAGCCCATGAACGCCGCCATCGAGAACGCGAGTACCGCGCCCACGCCTGGTGCGAAGAAGTCACCGAACTGGAAGCCGTCAGCGGACAGGCCTGCTGGTGCGTCGACGACCGCGAAGATGTCGTAGATGATCACGATGATGAACTCGATGACCACGAGGATTCCGAGGACCTTCGCGGAGAGGTCTACCGAGTTGACGCCGAGGATGCCCACGATCACCCAGCCGGCGAGCGCGTAGACCCACCATGGGACGTCGATGCTGAACAGTGCGTTGAACGTGTCTGCCGATGCGAAGCCGAACATTCCGTAGATGCCGACCTGCATCGCGTTATAGGCCAGCAGCGCGACCCACGCAGCGGAAACACCGGTGACGCGGCCGAGTCCGCGAGCCACATATGCGTAGAAAGCGCCGGCGGTGCGTACGCGCGCTGATAGGGCTGCGTAGCCGACTGCGAACAGCGCGAGGACCACGCCGAGTATGAGGAAGCTCAGCGGGACACCGAGCAGGCCGGTCACGGCATAGTTGGAGCTCACGCCACCTGCGAGCACCGTCAACGGCGCTGAGGCCGCGATGATCATGAGCGCGAGCGAAACCGTCCCGATGCGCTTGGATGCCGGTGGTTGGCCGTTCGGTTCGTCACTGTTGAGCTGTCGGCTGATGCTGGTATCCAGCGAACCTGGCTCTATTACGTGCGGCGTTTTAGCGGACCCCGTCGTTTCAGCTGTCATGAGGGCACCTCACTCAAAAGATGGGACCGCGGTAACCTTCGATACGGAAGAGACTGCGGCCGCCTAAGGACAACATGTGATATAGCTCACCATCTTGCTCGCGTGAGGGCCAGCTCAGCTAGCATTCCCGTGCACACGCCTTGCATTCCCTTGCAGAGTCAGCTCAGCGCCGGGGCTAGCTCGGCGCCCACGTACTCAGCGCGGCGCCCGCATTTTTTGGCGGGCTTGGGTTGGGGTTTGCCCGAATTCGGTTTTGAAGGCCCGCGAGAAGTGCGCGGCTTCCGGGAAGCCCCAGCGCGCCCCGATGTGGGACACGGGAACCGAGGCGTGCGCGGGGTCTTGGATTTCTTTGCGGGCTTCTTCAAGCCGGCGGGTCCTGATCCAGGTTGCTACTGGCACGCCCATCGGCTCGAAGATCGTGTAGAGCTGCCTCACGGACATGAAGTGCGCCTGCGCGAGTGTGGCCGGGGTCAACGATGGGTCGCGCAGTTTCGCCTCGATCGTGGCACGCACGGCCGCCAGCGCGGAGTCCGCGATCGCTTCGCTGCCGAGGTCCCGCTCGGCCTGGTCACGGCACATCGCATCCAGTAGCCCCACGGAATGAGCGCACAACGCCGCCAACCCTGCCGCGTCCTGCCGCCCGCCTGCGGCATCTTGCTGTGCGATGCGGCGCGAAAGTCCCGCAAGCAGCGGGGCCACGACATCGGACATTCCGCCGTTTTCGCCCAGCGCCACCGCGGTCAGGTTGCGTGCCGGGGCGGACAGGCGGGCGTATGGGAGCATCACGATGAGCATGCTCGAATCATCGTCCACGACCATCGTGTACGGCTCTGAGGTGTCATAGACCGCGAGCCGCCCTGGGGTCAGTTCAAGTTCGCGGCTTCCCTGGATCAGGTAGGACCGCCCCGCCTCTTGGAGGGTGAATTTGAGCATCCCTCCCCCGCCCGCGGAGATCAGTTCCGGGGTGCGTTCCACGGCGTGCGCGGACGCGTCGATGCGGATGGCCGATGCGGCGGGGTGCTGAAAGCTGGTGAGCTTGCCGCTGAAGTCGCCACCGCGGGTCGCGTGAGCATGCAGCGGCACGAAGGCCTGCGACGACGCCCGCTGCCACTCGACGAACGTGCGGGTGATCGGCGTGCCCGTGATCGCGCGATGAGTTCCAGCGCGGTTGGCTGGCTCAGTTTTCTGCATAGGTGACATAGGCCACATAATAGGGCTCAATCTACGTCGTTGGGGTTTCTGTGTCACGAGAGAAACCGTCAAGGAGCACGTGCAGCTGTGCGGTCAAAGATTCGGGTCGAGTGCTCTGCGGTTCCATCGTGAGCATGACTTGGGCACCCAGAAGAAAGGTCACGAGCGCATCGGCGGCCTTATGCGGGCGCAGCGCGGACCTGAACTCGCCGGCCACTTGAGCCTGCATGAACCATTCGGCTACGCGTTCACGCCAGCGCCGCATCGCGCGCTCGTGAATGGCTTTGAGCTCGGGGCTGTCTGCCGCGGCACCCCAGAAGGCCACCACGCCGGCGGCTTCCTCTCGGGACTCCGGAGTCAGCGGAAGCACTTCCCTAGCGAACGCCTCGATCGCCGCGCGGCCCGTACGTTGTGTGCACGCCCGGCGCGCGCGGGCGTTGGTCCTGTCCACCGCGGATTCATACACGGCCTCCAAAAGTTCGCGCTTGGTCCCGAAATAGGGCTTGATCGCGCCATTGGCGAAGCCGGCCTCGGCGGCGATATCGCGCATCGTGGCGGCATCGAAACCTTCGCGCCCAATGAGCGCCCACGCGGCATCGACGATGTGCTCCCTGCGGGCTTGATGATCAACAACTTTAGGCATGACATCCTTCCAACCGCCCGATGCGCGTTTAAGCAAAAACATATAGTTACGCGGCCGTAAAACCGAACCGATTCACATGCTCCAGATCACTTGCATGTAACCCGAATCACATTTATTCTCTACGAGTATAGAAAAACCCGGGTCCGCACGAAAGCGCGACCCGCCACCATGCCATCCGGCGCACCGGCGCACGCGTGTCGAATTGGAGAAAGCATGTCGCAGACCATCACCCCCACCAACGCAACCCCTGGGCATCACACTCTGCTGACCCCAGCGGAAGTGGAAACCGCAGTGAACATCCTGCGCGAGGCAGGCAAGTTCAGCGAAGCAACCCGCCTGGCCTACATCGGCCTGGTTGACCCTGATTTTGATCTGCCAGAAGACGCCCCCGTCAACCGTTTGGTCCGCATCTACCTGTATGACGCACAAGAGCAGAAGTCCTATGACGCAACCGTGTCCGTGACCAACGGGACCGTTGAATGCCACCACGAAATCGACACCCAGGAATACGGCGAGCTCCCGGTCCTGGCGGAAGAGTTCCCGATCGTCGAGGCGCTGCTCTCCCAGCACCCCGAGTGGATCGCGGCGATCGAAAAGCGCGGCCTCAAAGTCGAGAACGTGCGAGTCGCCCCACTGTCCGCTGGCGTGTTCGAATACCCGGAGGAATCCGGCAAACGCGTTCTTCGCGGTCTTGCTTTCGTACAGGAACACGAAGCCGACTCCGCCTGGGCACGCCCAATCGAGGGTCTGCTCGGATACGTCGATGTGGGCAACAAGGAAGTCATGCAGGTACTCGACTTCTTCGACCACCCGATCCCTGAAGAGCACGGTAACTACATGACCCCGGAAGACACCGGGCACCCGCTGCGTGAAACACAGAAACCGATCGTCATCACCCAGCCTGAAGGTCCATCTTTCACCGTGACCAACGGCAACCACGTCGAATGGGAACGCTGGAGCCTGGACGTTGGATTCGACATGCGCGACGGCCTCGTGCTGCACAACGTGTGCTTCGACGACCCGGTCAAGGGCCGCCGCCGCATCCTCAACCGCGCATCCATCGCCGAAATGGTGGTCCCCTACGGCGACCCGAGCCCGGTCCGTTCGTGGCAGAACTACTTCGACACCGGCGAATACCTCATCGGCCAGTGCGCCAACTCGCTCGAACTCGGTTGCGACTGCCTGGGCGACATCACCTACCTGTCCCCCACCATCGCTGATAACGACGGCAAGCCAGTGACCATCACCAACGGCATCTGCATGCACGAGGAAGACTACTCGCTGCTAGCAAAGCACACCGACGACTGGGCAGGCACCGCCTACACGCGCCGCAACCGCCGCATGGTGTTCTCGATCTTCACCACGGTAGGTAACTACGACTACGGCTTCTACTGGTACCTCTACCTGGATGGCAACATCGAGTTCGAAGCGAAAGCCACCGGCATCGTCTTCACCTCGGGCTTCACGGGCGACCCGCGCTACAACAGCGAAATCGCCCCAGGCCTGGGTGCACCGTTCCACCAGCACCAGTTCGCTGCGCGCCTCGACTTCGCCCTGGACGGCGGCCCGTCCCGCATCGAAGAAGAAGACGCCGTCCGCGTACCGGTCTCCGAAGAGAACCCGCGCGGTAACGCCTTCAGCCGCAAACGCACCGTGCTTGCTAAAGAATCCGAGGCGGTACGCGATCCGGACGGCTCCGTGGGCCGCGCCTGGGTCATCTCCAACCCAGAATCCACCAACCGGCTCGGCCACCCCGTGGCCTATAAACTGCACCCGGCAGGAACCCCAGTCTTGCTGGCCGACCACGACGATTCCTCGATCGGCCGCCGCGCAACCGTGATGTGCCACGCGCTCTGGGTGACCCGCTACGCGAAAGAAGAGAAGTACCCGACCGGCGACTACCCGAACCAGAACCCGGGCAAGCACGGCATCAAACAGTGGATCGAAGCCGACCGCGATATCGATACCCAACGCAACGTCGTATGGCACACCTTCGGCCTGACCCACTTCCCACGGCCTGAAGACTGGCCGATCATGCCGGTAGACACCGTCGGGTTCAAGCTACGGCCTGAAGGCTTCTTCGACCGCTCCCCAGTCCTGGATGTCCCGCCACCTGAGAAGCAGCAAATGTGCTGCACCAGCGACGGCAGCGACTCCAACGATGCAGGATGCGGCTGCTGACACTAGTCGCTAGCTCTCATGAGTTCATGGTCTCCCCGGGTCTTCTTTCTCAAGACCCGGGGAGACCTGCGTCCCGGGACTGTTGGGCGCTGGCATCACTGTTGGCGTGAGCGCCGCAGTGCGAGAGACTGAAAGCATGAAGATTGCTTTTCTTGGTACTGGCCGGATGGGCACCGAGCTTGCCCGTAAGTTGCTCGCTGATCACGATGTGACGGTGTGGAACCGCTCCGCCGAGCGTGCCCAGCCGCTGGTTGATGAGGGTGCCGTGCTCGCTGAGTCTGCCGCTGATGCGGTGGCTGGCGCGGACATCGTGGTTTCATGCTTGTTTGGCCCGGATGTGGTGCGTGAGGTCATCACGGGCGCGGGCTTGATCCCGGATGGTGTCCCGTGGCTTGATGCCACGACGGTGGGGCTGGCTGATGCACGTGAGTTCGCTGCCGCGGTCCCGAGCTATGTCGCAACCCCGGTGGTGGGCACGCTGGGTCCGGCGCGTGCCGGCAAGCTCGGCGTGTATGTGGGCTCCCCGGATGAGGGCCTGCGCACCCGGGCCGCCGATGTGGTGGCTGTGTGGGCTGATCCGGCGCGTTTGCGTCCGGTCGATACTGCCGAGAAGGCTACCGCTGGTAAATTGCTGGCTAACCTCGCGTTGGCGGTTTCAGCGCAAGGCCTGCGTGAGGCCCTGACGCTGGGTGCGGCCGCTGGCCTGGACGGTTCCGCAACCCTCGACATGCTGGATTCGACTGGCTTGGCTTTCATCGCGAACATGAAGCGCCCATTCGTTGAAGGCGAGCGGGAGAGTTCGCCCGGCGATTTCACGGTGGACGCCATCGCTAAGGACGCTCGGTTGATGCTCGATGCCGTGGCTGGCTCGGAGCGTTTCGGTGAGCTGTACGAGCAGGGCCGAGTTGATGCGGATGCATTCGATGCGAACATGCCTGCCGTGCGTGCCGCACTGGGTTCGCTAGATGCGGCTCAGGAGACGAGCCGCGGGGACCGGGACTTCTCCACGATCTTTGTAGACAGCGCAGAATAGTCAGCGCCGAATAGACAGCGCCGAATAAGCAACAACCTTTACACGCCAGTGGCGGGCGGTTCACACGAACCGCCCG
>NZ_KV789000.1:48733-77571 GCF_001807395.1 Arthrobacter sp. HMSC06H05
TGGCGGGCGGTTCACACGAACCGCCCGCCACAGGCATTTATGCAAACGGTGTTTAACCCAACACTGTCAGCGTTGGCGCGTTACTTGTTGAAGCATACGAGGCGCTTATTGACGAACTCGTCGATGCCGAGCGCGCCGAGTTCGCGGCCGAAGCCGGAGCCCTTGACGCCACCGAATGGCATGTCGACGTCTTCGAAGGTTGTGCCGTTGACGCCCACCATGCCGGCTTCGATGCCTTCGGCGAAGCGTTCTGCACGGCCTTCCTCGACTGCGAACACTGCGGAGCCCAGCCCGTATGCGGTGTCGTTGGCGAGTTCGAGCGCTTCTTCGTCGGAAGTGACCTTGTAGACGCTCAAGACTGGGCCGAAGAGTTCTTCGCTGTAGCCGGTGGTGCCCTTCGGGATGTCAGTCAGCACGGCTGGCTGAACGTAGAAGCCTGGACGGTCCAGACGGGTTCCGCCAACACGCAGGTTCGCGCCTTCGGAGACGGCGCGCTCGAGCTGATCCACAAGACGCTCTGCGGCCTTCTCGGAAGAGAGCGGACCGAAGACGTTCTCGCCCTTCTCCATCGGGTCGTGCGCCTGAAGCTTCTCGGTCTCCTTGACGAGCTCGTCGAGGAACTCATCGTAGATGTCCTCCATCACGATCAGCCGCTTATTCGAGTTGCATGCCTGGCCGGTGTTCTCGAAGCGGATCGCGATCGCGTCGCGTGCGGCCTGGCGTGGGTCCTCGCTCGAGAGGATCACGTACGGGTCATTACCGCCGAGCTCAAGGACGGACTTCTTGAGAGCCTTACCGGCGGTTGCGCCGACCTCGCGGCCTGCACGTTCCGAACCGGTCAGCGAGACACCTGCGACTTCTGGGTTCTCGATGAGCGAGGCGATCTGCTCGTGGGAAGCGAAGATGTTCTGGTAGACGCCTTCCGGAACGCCCGCATCGTCCATGATCTTCTGGATAGCAAGCGCCGAATCCGGGGTGGATTCGGCGTGCTTGAGCAGCACGACGTTACCGAGCATGAGGTTAGGGCCGGCGAAGCGTGCAACCTGGTAGTACGGGTAGTTCCACGGCATAACACCCACGAGCGGACCGAGCGGGCGCTTCTGGATCACGGCCTTGCCGTCTTCGTCGTCCTTGATGACCTCGTCAGCGAGGAACTCTTCGGCGTTCTCCGCGTAGTAGCGGATGATCTCACCGGAGAACGCCGCCTCGCCGCGGGCTTCACCGAATGGCTTACCCATCTCCTTGGTGGCGATCTCGCCGAGTTCACGGCGGCGCTCCACGAACAGGTCAGCAACCTTGGCGAGGATTTCACCGCGCTCCTTGACGCTCTTGGCACGCCATTCCTTGTAGCCCTTCACGGCTTTGTCGAGGGCCTCGCTGATTTCGGCGTCAGTGGTGTGTGGGTATTCGTTGTTAACCTGGCCGGTTGCCGGGTTGATTCCAACGTAGGACTGGGACATTATTCCTGCTCCTTTGTTTTCACTTGCTGCCGATATTGGCGGCTGAATCCTTGCTTGTTACGGTCAGGTCTGGTGTGGTGCGGGCCGGATAGCTGGACTCGAACTGCGCGGCGAGCGCCAGCAGCGTGTTGTCTGAATACGGTAGGCCCGCGAATGTGATGCCCACCGGCATCCCGGTGCGCATCGCTCCCATCGGTACGGTCACGGTCGGGATGCCGAAGTGGCGTGGGACGAGGTTGCCGTTAGCGACCCACACCCCGTTCGCCCACGCTTGATCCGCTGATTCCGGGTTCGTGTCGGCATCGGCTGGGCCCACGTCGGCCATCGCTGGGAAGGCGATAGCATCCAGGCTGTGCCGGTTCATCCATTCGTCGAAGTCGATCTCGCGGATCCGGTTCATTCCCGCGACCCCCTCCCCGATGCCAGGGATCTCTGCTAGTTCACAGAAGCCGCGTTCCCGGATCATGTCCGGGTAGGTAGCGATGTCGTCATCGAAGCCCACATAGCGGTCTTCGAGGGCGCCGTCCGGGTGCGGGAAAATCTCTGCCCCGTCAACGTCAGCCAGCGTTGCCGGGCGCGGGGCGGTGTTGTCATTGCCGGCTTCAGTGGCCTCAGCGTTGGCGCGCAGGAAGCGCTCCCAGGACCACGCTGCGAGGTATCCGACCTCGTCAGTGAGGTACTCGGAGCTGACCAGCCCGCGGCTTGAAATCGTGTGAGCTTCGGGGCGGTCACCTTCGTAATTGCTGACTACGGGGAAGTCCACAATCTCCACGCTAGCGCCCGCCTGCTCAAGAGCGATACGGGCTTTCTCCCATAGCGCAATGACGTCGGGGTGGGTGTGGATTTTCTGCCCCATCGGCCCGCCCACGCCAGCGTCCGCCGTGCGGTCCCCGCCGGTTCCTGCGTGTTCGTCTTGGTTGATGTACATGCCCGGGACGCCGATGCGCATGCCAGCCAGCGGGCGCTGTTGAGCCAGCTCGCGATAGTCGGCGGGCCGCACTTCGGAGGCTTTCGGGATCTCAACCCAGGGTTGTTCGCGCCAGAAATCGCCTGCGTGCGTGTGGTCGTCGGCGACGATCACGTTGAGGACCTCGAGCATGTCCGCCATCGACCGCGTGTGGGGTACGCACACGTCCATCGTGGGCACCAGCGGCCAATTCCCGCGCATCGAAATCACTCCGCGGGAGGGCGTATAGGCGCACAAGGCGTTGCAGGATGCCGGGGCGCGGCCCGAAGACCATGTCTCCTCCCCCAGCCCGAAGGCCGCGAAGCTCGCGGCGGTCGCTGTGCCGGAACCGTTCGAGGAACCGGACGCGAATGCGCTTGTGAGGTAGGCGCGGTTATACGGGGATTCGGCGCGGCCGTGCAGGCCGCGTTGCATGCCGCCGTTAGCCATGGGCGGCATCGTAGTCAGGCCCAAGCAGATCGCGCCGGCCGAACGCAACCGTTCGATCGTGAACGCATCCTCCTGCGCCACGAGGTCCTTGAACGCGGGCGAGCCCGCGGAAACCGTGAGTCCGCGCACCATATAGGACTCTTTCGCGGTATACGGGATCCCGTCCAGCGGCGAGGCGGGCACACCGGCGCGCCTGCGGGCATCCGAGGCCTCGGCCTCAGCTAACGCGTCCGGGTTGTGCACGATCACCGAGTTGAGCTCGCCATCGTAGGCGTCGATGCGGTCCAGATACGCGCGCACCAACTCAACCGCGGTCACCCGGCCTTCTTCCAGCGCAGTGCGCAGCTCGGCGATGCTCGCCTCAACAATGATGTCCTCAGCAGCGTCGCCGGCATCAAAAACCTTGATCATGCCTCAACCGCCGGCTGTTGTTGGGTGATGCAGTGGATTCCGCCGCCGCACGCGAAGATCTCGCGGGCATCGACGAGCTCAACCGTGCGGCCCGGATAGGCTTGCTGCATGATTTCCACGGCCGCTTGGTCGTTCGGGTCGTTGAATCCGCACAGGATCACGCAGTCGTTGCCGACGTAGTGGTTGATGTAGGAGTAATCGACCCAGCCTTCCTCATCGGTGAGCACCTGCGGGGCCGGGACCTCGATGATCCGTAGCGGCTCGCCGGCGGCATTGGTTGCGGACTCGAGCACGCTCCTGATGGTGCGGGAAACCTCGTAGTCCGGGTGTTCGGGGTTGTTCTGCATGTGCAGCAGGACGTCGCCGGCCGGGGTGAAGCACGCGACGATGTCGATGTGGCCGCGGGTTCCGAACTGTCCGTTATCGCGGGTCAGGCCATACGGCACCCACACGGCATGGGTCGTGCCGAGTTTGCTGTGGATCTCGCGCTCGATTGCCTCGCGGTCCACACCGGGGTTGCGGCCCGGATCCATCTGCACGGATTCGGTCAGCAGGACCGTGCCCTTGCCGTCGATGTGGATCCCGCCGCCCTCGTTGACCAGTTGCGAATCCACACGCGGCACACCGGCATGCGCGGCAACGCGGGAAGCGAGCAACGCATCGTGCTCCCACGCCGCCCATTCTTGGGCACCCCAACCGTTGAAAACCCAGTTGACTGCCGCGAGCTCGCCGTCTGCGTTGCGCACGAACGTGGGGCCGGAATCCCGCATCCACGCATCATCCAGCGGGGCCGCGAAATACTCGACGTTCTCACCCAAGCGGGCACGCGCTTCGGCCTCATCTTCCGGGTCCATGACCATGACAACCGGCTCGTAGCGAGCCACCGCGAGCGCGACCTGCGCCCACGCGTCCCGTGCACGCTCAAGCGATTCTGAGCCACGCGCGCCGAATGTGTCATTCGGGGTTGGGAAAGACATCCACGTACGTTCGTGGCGTTCCCACTCCGGTGGCATCACATATGCGACGGACTGGTTGGTCACGGGCGGTCCTCATCCTTTTCGGCGGTGTTAGTTTCGGCAACGATCTTCTCGCCAGTGTCCCCAGCGGTGCGTGCCTCGCCTCGTTCGAGGGCCTCGCCGACCACATCCCCCATGTAGGTGTCGGTCGTGGAGTCCACCCTAGGCAGAGTTTCACCGCGGAAGAACGCTGGGTTCTTGATCGCTGTAATCACCATAATAGTGACCCCGATCACAAGGACGCCCATTCCGAGGATGAATACCATCCCGATGCCACCCAGCGAGGAGCCGGAACCGTAGCCTGGGTCAAGCGAATCGTAGGCGGTCTTGAAGAACATGATCAGCAGCATGATCCCGCCCAGTAACGGGAAGATGAGCCGGGTGAAGATGGTCTTGGTGCTCTCGAAGAGCTCGCGGCGCAAATACCAGACGGCGGCGAGCGCGGTGATCCCGTAGTAGAAACACACCATGAGCCCAAGCGCGGTGATCGTGTCCCACAGCGCGTTTTCGCTCAGCAGGCGGGTTACGATGTAGAAGGTTCCGGCGGCGGCCGCGGAGAAAACCGTGGCAACGGACGGCGTCCGGTATTTCGGCGAGATCTTCGCGAAGCTCGGCGGCAACGCCCCGTAGTAGCCCATCGCAAGTAGGGTACGGGATGGCGAGACCATCGTCGACTGCAGGGATGCGAAAGACGAAGCCATGATGCCCACCGCCATCGCGAGCGCGAACGGGCCCATCACCGGGCCAGCAAGCGCTGCGAATATCGATTCCTGATTATCAGGGTTACCGGCACCCAAGCCCTCGTCCCCCGTGCCTGCCCACGCAACCACAGCGAGTGCAACACCGATGTAGACCGTCATGATCACAAGCATCACGATGAGGGATGCGCGAGCCGAGGTGGTCTTCGGGTCTTTCGTCTCCTCGTTCATGGTCAGGGTTGTATCCCAGCCCCAGAACATGAAGATCGACAGCGAAACACCAGCCGCGATCACCGAGAAGTCCCCCGCCGAAAGCGGGTTGAACCAGTCCAGGCTCACCGGGGTCGCATCGAACGCAGTGCCTTCGTTAACTCCGCGGAACGCCATGAAAACGAAGCCACCCAGCACGATGATCTGGACCAAAACCAGAACGTATTGGACGGTCTTGGTCGCCTCGACGCCCACATAGGAGATCCACGCGGCCAACGAGATCAGCACGATCGTTGTGGGTATGTTGACCCACAGGTTACGTGTCAGCTCCGCGATCTCAGGGTTGCTGAACAGTTGCGCAAGCATCAGATAGAAGAAGTCCACCGCAACTGCCGCGAGGTTAGACAACACGATCACGGTCGCAGCGATCAGACCCCAGCCGCCCATCCACCCGATCCACGGGTTGAACGCCTTGGTTGCCCATGTGAAGGACGTCCCCGAGTCAGGGACCTTGTTGTTGAGCTCCTTGTACCCGAAAGCGACCAACAGCATCGGGATGAAACCCAGCAGCAAGATCGCGGGAACGTGCGTGCCCACCTCGGAGATCGTAGGCCCCAAGCCAGACGTGAGGGTATAGGCCGGCGCGATGCACGAAACACCGATCACCACAGCACCGAGCACACCGACCTTACCGGCCGCAAGCCCCTTGCCAGAGAAGCTTTCACTCCTCGAAAGTTTTTCCGTTGAGGTGGCCAAGCGAAACCATCCCCTTCCATCAAAACCGCGGGCTCACGTGACCGTGGCCGCGACCGAATCACCGCGGTGCAGGAACCACCACCATGGGAACAGAGATTACACGCAGAACACGTGCCGCGTGGGAGCCCAAGAACGCACGCCCAGCGGGGGCCAAACGTGAAGATCCCACAACCACAACCTCGTCCGGTTCCCAATCAAGGCGCCGCACCGATTTCTCGATCTCCTTGCCAGCCACCACCTCGGTGGTCGCCTGGCCGGAGCTAATCATTGCGCGAGCACGCTCACCGTGCTCGCCACTACCTAGCCGATCCAGCTGCTCCAAAACGAAAGCCTTCATCGTCTCGGCACCCGGAACACCCGTGTGGGCCGCCGAGGACTTACCCGTCTCAGAGGCTTGCGCGAACGTCACCAACCGCACCCGGGTCTCGGTCGCTTCAGCGGCCGCAAGCGTTTCAGCGATCACCTGCATACCGCCCGGCCGGTCGCCGAACAGCGCGGTGATACGGCTTAGCGGGCCATGCCCTGAATAGCCGCGAGGCGCCAGGACCACCGGTACATGCGAACTGTGCAGCAACGCCTGGGCAACCGAACCGATCCGATACCGCCCCAGCACACCGCCGGCACGGGCACCGATCACGATCGCCTCCGCATCCACCGCGCGCGCCTGAGACAACAAGCCTTCAGCGTCCGATGAGGAGGACACCACGTGCCCCACCGCGCGAACACCTTCCGGGACCGAAGCGAGCGCCTCATCGAGCCAGCTCTGCAGCTGACGGCGCAAAACACGCTCATAACCGGCACCCTGAGACACAGCGGCAGCGTACGGCTCCGCTTCCGGGGCGACCATGGTCACGTGAAGCTCCGCATCGCGTCCCGCGGCGAGCGCGATGCCCAGATTCAGGGCGTCACGGCCCGCCGCGGTCGCGACGTAACCTACAAGGATTCGACGGGATGGAACTGGCACGGTGTCCTCCTCACCTTCAGCACCCCTGTTTCGGGGTGGGTGTGAACGTTAACGTGCTTCCAGGATGGCACGTGCAGCGGCTTCACCCATACGCACGGCACCGTCGACGTGCTGATAACCCTCCGCCGCGATGTCGGAGCACGCGTAGAAGATCGGCCCGGTCGGCTGGTTCTGGAGGTGGCCCCAACGGCTCAGGCCGCCGAGGTCATAGCTGGTTGCGTATGCGCCGCGGGTCCATTCCTCTGCCGCCATATCGGAGAGGTAGAACGCGATCGGTTCCATGGTCTTCGGGCCAAGGTAGTCAGCCATCGCAGACAGGATGCGCTGCTTGCGTTCCTCTGCAGGCAGTGCCCACATCTCTTCGGCATAGACGTCGGAGACGAAGCCGACGAGGGTTCCGTTCGTGTCTTCTTCCCCGCCGATTCCGCCGGCGAAGTTCTTGCCGTAGTTGGTGTTGTCGTAGACCTCCTGAACCAGGCGGCCGCCGCCGAAGCCGGTACCGGAGAGGCCTTCTTCACGCCAGAACGGGGTCTCATAGACCGCGTGAACCTTGATGACCAAGCCCATCGAAATATGCTGGTGGGCTACCTGCTGTTCGCGTGGCAACGGCGGAACGAACTGGATGCGGTTGTACAGGTTCGGCGGCACCGCGAGTACTGCGGCTTTCGCGTTGACGGTGACCTTATCGGAGACAGCGGTCACCGGGCCGAGCACACCGTTTTCAACGCCGTTGCGCACATCGGCGGCAATCTTGTTGAGCTCATCGGCGGTCGATGGGTCCGGGGTGGCCCATTCGAGTTCACGCACCGGGCTGCCGAGGAACACGTCCTCCCCCAGGTGCTCAGCGAGCGTGAGCGATACCGACTGCATACCGCCTTCAACGCGCTTATCCAGGATGAAGTCCTCATCCACGAGGTTGGAGAAAGAACCCGCCGATGCGGCCATGAGAGCGGCCTGCAACGCGGAGAACGTGTGGGCTGGCTTAGTCAGCATGCCGGACGCCACGTAGATCGAGACGTTGTCGATCGCCTCTTGATCGTCGGTGTGTTGAGCGAGGAAGTCCTTGAAGGAGATCGAATCCAGCTCGGCTGCGCGTTCGGCTGCCCACGGCTCAGTTGCCCCGACTTCCTCAGCGACCGAGTTCATAAGGTCGATGAGCTTATCCATCTCCTTATTCGTGGACTCCTTGACCGGCAGGCGGTCGCCCGTGTATTCGTGGCGGTTACCCTCCGGGTCCACATAGATCGAGGTGCCTTCGCGGTAGCGCGGGAACGTGTTCAGACCGAGCTCCTCAACCAGCTCAGTCAGCCGCGTCTGGTCTGGGGAGATCCACTGCCCACCGATCTCGATGAAGTGTTCCTTACCGTCCGTTCCGGCGACCTTACCGTTCCAGGTGCGCCCACCCACGCGTTCGCGTGCCTCCAGCACGGCGACCGACTTGCCGGCCTTCTTAAGGGTGTATGCGGCCATGAGTCCTGCTGGCCCTGCACCGATGACCACCACATCGCGGTCGATGGTTGGGTTCTGAGCGTTCGTCATTGTTATCGCTTCCTATAGGTATGGATTCTCGATAGAGGATGTTTCGTTTGAGTTCTGTAGTGATGCCCGCGGCGCTAGCTTGGTGGCTGCGTCGTTAGCTCAACACTGCGCCGTTAGTTCTGCGCGAGGGCTTCGAGGATGATGTCGATGCCTTCGGTGAGCAGTTCGTCGCTGATGGTTAGCGGCGGCAGCAGGCGGATGACGTTGCCGTAGGTTCCGCAGGTCAGGGTTACAACACCCTGTGCGCGGGCGGCGTTGGCGATGGCGCCGGTGAGTGCGGCATCCGGTTCGCCGGTGGCTGGGTCCACGAATTCGATGGCCTTCATCGCACCGCGGCCACGCACCTCCGCGATGCGATTGTCCTTTTCCTGTGCGGCACTGAACTTATCGGTGATGATGTGGTCGATTTCTTGCGCGCGTTCGGCGAGCTTTTCTTCTTCCATGACCCTGATCGAGGCGAGTGCCGCCGCGCATGCGACTGGGTTGCCGCCGTAGGTTCCACCGAGCCCGCCGGTGTGGACGGCGTCCATGATCTCGGCGCGGCCGGTCACCGCGGAGAGCGGCATGCCGCCTGCGATGCCCTTCGCAGTCGTGATGAGGTCCGGTTCGATGCCTTCGTGTTCGCAAGCGAACATCGAGCCGGTGCGGGCGAAGCCGGTCTGGACTTCGTCTGCGATGAACAGGACGTCATTGGCTTTGCACCATTCGACGATCGCTGGGAGGAACCCTGGTGCTGGGGTGATGAACCCGCCTTCGCCTTGGATTGGTTCCATGATGATCGCGGCGAGGTCCTGGGCGCCTACCTGGACTTCGATCTGTTTGATCGCCCGGACGGCGGCTTCCTCGCCGCTCAGGCCGTCGCGCAGCGGGTAGGAGCCAGCCACGCGGTAGATCTCTGGCGCGAACGGACCGAACGCCTTCTTGTAGGGGTTGGCTTTCGCGGTCAACGCCATTGTGAGCGTGGTGCGGCCGTGGTAGGCGTGATCGAATGCGACGACGGCGGTCTTGCCCGTAGCGGAGCGGGCGATCTTGACGGCGTTCTCAACGGCTTCTGCACCCGAGTTCAGCAATACGGTGCGGGTTGGGCCAGAGATCGGGGCGAGCTGGTTGAGCTTTTCAGCAACCTCAACATACGCCTCGTATGGGGTCACCATGAAGCACGTGTGGGTGAAGTTCGCGACCGCTTCCTGGACCGCGGCCACGACCTTAGGGTTAGATGCACCCACGGTGGTCACAGCGATGCCGGAGCCGAGGTCGATGAGGCGGTTGCCGTCGACGTCTTCGATGATACCGCGGTCGGCGCGGACAGCGTAGGTTGCCATGGTCCCGCCGACACCGGCGGATACCGATGCGCGCTGTCGTTCAGCTAGCGCCTGGGCCTTAGGGCCCGGGAGGTCAGTTGCGAGGTGGCGGCTTTGCTCGAGTGGAGCGCTCGGCGTGCTGGCGTTGGTGCTGTCCGCGTGCATTGTGGTGTGAACCTCCCGGTGAAAACGGATCGCAGAAAGTTGCGTACATCACATTCTGTTCCGAAATCATTATGACTGTCTAATCAGTTATCGGCATAACCCCTATAACGAATGCGCATAGACTGGGAATTATGGACATCGAGCATCTGAAAGCCTTCGTAGCGGTCTCTGAAGCCGGTTCCGTCTCCTCCGCGGCTCGAGACCTCGGCATCACACAGCCGGCAGTGACGCGACAGCTTCAGAAGCTCAGCCGCGACGTCGGGCTTGTGCTGTTTGATCGCGTTCCATCCGGACTCACGCCTACCAAAGCTGGCCGCGATTTCCTCCCTGCCGCCAAGAAGCTCCTGACCAAGTTCCAGCACACCCTGGACTTTGCGGAACTACTCGCCCACGGCAGCATGCGTGAAGTGACGATCGCGGCACCCGGTACCACGCTCATCGATGTCGTGATTCCGTTCGTGGCTACGCTGGATCAGTCCGAATGGCAACCAAACATTGTGGAGGCGTCCTTGGATGCGAGCTTGCAGGACACGATCGCTACGTCCGATCTAGCAGTGATGCCTTCCGCTCCATCAGCTCATATCCCCCACGTCCAGCTCCAAAAGATGCCGGTGTGGGCATATGTTTCCGCGCAGCATCCTTGGGCTGAGCGCCGCAGTGTTACGCTCGAGGAGCTCGCCCAGCACACCATCCACATTCCATCGCGGGCATTCAAAGCCCGTCGCGTATTCGATGGCGCATGCGAAACCGCTGGACTCTCACAACCTGACATCATCGAAACCAACTCAGGCCGCGTAGCCCAAGCGCTCGTCGCGACGGAGGGGGTCGCTGTGGTGACCGAAGACCCGAGCTTCGACCTCGTTCCGTTGCGCATAACCAACAGGGGTCATGAGCTCACCGTGACCCTGCACGCGGCGTGGCGAGCGGACCACTATGGGCACGAAAAGCTCGCCTCCCTCGCCGAGCAGCTACGCGTCTTTGTGCGCAACCGCTACGCGAGCTGAACCGGCCGCTACGCGCATGGCGGCATGCATACCCGCGCTACGCGCGCGTCGGCGGCACGCACTGCCCCCTCTATACCCGCAACACCACGATGATCGCGATGACCGCGATCGCTACAACCATGACCGTCATCCACACCACCGGCCCCAGCGGTGGCGGTTGACGCTCTTCGAAAGATTCCGCCATGCGGCGCAGGCGGCCGCGTTGGGTTGTGGAAACCCACATGGCGCCAACAAACGTCAGCGCGGTCCCCAGCAGCAATAGCGGGCCCATGTGCCCGTACCAGCGCACACCCATGAACCCGGCGACGACCGCGGCGAGCCCCGTACGGGACCACGCCAACGATGTCCGCTCCGGCTGAAGCCCCACATCGACTGGCTCTGGAAGCGGCTCTGGAGCCTTGATCGGGATGCGTTTGCGCACCGCACGGCTGATGGTCACGCCCGTTTCCTTGACGGTGTGCCACCCAGTGCTGAGACGGACCCGGGTCTCCCGACGCCCGTTGCTTCGGCGTTCAGGCATCAGTTCGTCAGCACCAACCCGACGGCGGCACCTGAGCCAGCGGCCGCGATCAACGCAAGGATTGGGATGATCAACGGGACAGGCAGCGGATGGTCGTGACGCATCGCGCGTTCAACACGCAACCAACGGAATGCGGCCCCTAGACCGATCAGCAGGCCCATCGCGATCACGGCGATCGCAACAGATTTACGTAGCACCGGGTCCCAGTTGCCGACCTCAAAGGCTTCCAGCGCGACACCGCCGGCTACGAAAGCCAAGGACGTGCGGATCCATGCGAGGAACGTCCGCTCGTTCGCGAGCGTGAAACGAGGATCAGGCTCTTTACCGGTCGGGAACACTCGCCGAGCGATCGCGCTCTGATGCGCTGGCGGGGTCACTGGGCTGCGACCGATCTTTTTCTGCGACCTATCGGAGCGGCTACTGGGCGGGGTACTGGACATGACACCAATCTAACGCACTCACACGCTAAGGCCCGGGGTGTGACTTTAGCCGAGAGGTTCCGCGAAGTCGCCGTTCTTCTGCCGGAACTTGCGCAAGATGCGGTTCAGCGTAGCGATCTCGCGTTGGGTGAAACCGGTTTGTGCGAAGAGTTCACGGTTGAGGATCTGGGTGGTTTCCTCGCTGAGTTCCCGGCCGGCTTCGGTGATGGCCAGCAAGACGGTGCGGGCGTCATCCTGGCTCGGGGTTTTAGTGATGAGGCCGTCGCGTTCAAGCCGTTCCGAGGCCGCGGTGACCGATGTGGGGTGAACCTGCAGAACGCGGGAGGCTTTCGACATCGCCATGGGTCGGCGCGCGAACCGGAGCACCATGAGCATCTCGTAGCGGGCGAACGTGAGATCGAACGGCCGAAGCAACGCTTCGGCGCGGCCGGTGAGGATCTGGTTGGCGCGAACGATGCTGGTGACGGTCGCGACGGGTTCTGCGACCTCGCCCCACCCGGCTTTCTCCCAGTTGGCTTGGGCTGCGGCGATGGGGTCTTGAGGTAATGCGGCTGACATAATGGTGAGTCTAACTGTACGGGACTTAGCTGCAGGGATCTGGTGAGCGGAGGCCGCGGACCGATGTCGATGCCGCGGCCTCCGTTGAGTGTGAGCGAAGTGAGTGGTGATGGCGGGTTATTTCGCCGATACCTCGATCTTGACGTTGTTTTGGTTGATCTCGTAGTCGATGCGCAACGGCTTGTTGTTTGGCAAGAAGTTGCCAAGCTCGTTGCTTTCGATGCTCCCCTTGCCCTGTTTTCCATAGATCATGGCGTCCATGAGCTTCTCAACGTCTGGTGACTGGTTGCTGCTGTTCAGGGTGATCAGAGACAGGCCGCAGGTGACGTCAGTGAACCCCTCGCCGCTGTTCGACCCTTGGTAGGTCATACCGTCGTCAGTTGCCCGCCATGAGGACTTTCCGAACTGCCACTCGCAGAAGGGAGGAATGTCCTTGAAGGACTGGAGGGTAGCTCCGGTGTTTGGGTCTATAGAGCCCGCGTTAGGTGGTGGAGCGCCGATCGACGGGGTGTGGCTTGGGTCAAAGGAAGGCAGGTTGATGTCACTTGGGGACGTTGATTTTGGTCCGAATGGGTCGTCAGTCGAGTTAGGGCCGGTAGATCCACCTGGCACAGATAGCGGTGCAGGAATGGTTGACATCGCCTCAGTTGGTGCGGTTGGACGGTCAACGTCGAGGGTATTGCTTTCGCGTTTGCTCCACGGACCCCACACAAACATGTAGACAAGACCCGCGATCAACGCGACCACCAGGACACCGATGAGCCACCACAGCCACGCACGGTTCTTCTTAGGACCGCCGCTGTTCTCATCGCCAGGGTTGCCGTAATACCCCGGCCCGCCCAGGCCCGGATATTGCGGCCCACCTTGATGTGGGCCGCCCTGCTGTGGCGCACCGAATTGTGGGCCACCTTGCTGTGGCGCGCCATATTGACCCTGCTGACCATAACCTGGTTGACCATACTGCTCCGGCTGGCCGTAGGGCTGTTGACCGTCTGCCTGGCCGGGCTGTTGTGGGCCCGGAGGCATCGAGTTTCCTGAGGTCATGGCGCTACCTTCCAGGTGTGAGCCGTGCCGTGGCAAAGGGGTTGAAGGGCTAGTTGTCGAGGTCGAAGTCGAAGTCTGTTGGGATGGACGGCATCTCCGGCATGGATGGCATCTCCGGCAGAGCGCTGCCCGGACCATCAGAAGAGCCGAACGGGTCGCTCGACGGAGCGCTAGTGTTGCCGCCGAACGGATTCGAATCTCCGCCCGAGTTGCCGCCAGTGTCTCCACCGGAGTTGCCACCCGAGTTACCGAACGGATCTTCCGTGAAGAAATCATCCCCGCCGTGACCAGGGTTGTCTCCGCCACCACCTGGAGCAGGGTTGTCACCGCCCCCTGAACCTGGATTATTCGGGTTCGGGTTGTTCGGGTCATCCGTGATCGTCACGGTTTCAGAAACACCTGGGGCCGGCTTGTTGCCGCCGCTGTTGCTTCTAGCGCCCCACGGGCCCCACACGAACATGTACACGAGCCCCGCGGCAACCAGCACAACAAGAAGACCAATGAGCCACCACAGCCACGTGAGGCTCTTCTTCTTGCCGTTATCCCTCTCATCACCTGACCCGCCGTAATAGCCTGGGCCGCCATAACCCGGCCCGCCGTAGCTCGGGCCACCCTGCCCTGGACCGTTCTGTCCGTAGCCGGCGGCACCGTAGTAGCCCTGCTGGACGTACTGGCCCTGCTGTGCGTACTGGCCTGGCTGGCCATAGCCATCCTGGCCATATCCGCCTTGGCCATAGGCCTGCTGATACTGGCCCTGTTGGCCATAGCCGCTCTGCCCATAACCCTGCTGGTACTGGTTCTGCTGGCCATACCCCTGCTGGTACTGGTTCTGCTGACCGTAGGGTTGCTGACTGTGCGCTTCGACGTTGTCTTCGTACGGGGTCGAAGGGAACACGGTGGTCCCATCGCCCTGCATCGGCAGCGCCTGCGTCCGGTCGATATTGTTCTGCGGCAGTGCCTGCGTCTGATCGAAACCGTTCTGCGGCAGTGCCTGCGTTTGGTCGGCACTGTTTTCAGGCGTCGGCGGCGGTGGGAGGTGTCCGCCCTGCGGCTGGTTCGCGTTATTGACGGATGCGTTGTCTTCTGGTGGCGTGTTCTCGCGTGGCGTCACGTCGTCAGTTCCTTTTGGTGTGACTAGGCTCTCAGGCTATTTCTAGTTGAAGTTTAGACCACGGAGTTTTCATTGCCTAGTTTTCTATAAATAGGCACACACATGAGGAAATACGGGAAACATGCGGTTAACAAAATCAGGAGCGGCGGCTATGTAGCGCGTCGCGTAGACCTTCGGAGAACAGGTTGAGGCCGAGCACGCTGATCGCGATCGCGAGCCCCGGCCACACGAGTGTCATGGGCGCTACTTCGATGAACACTTGGTGTTCGTACAGCATGCGGCCCCAGGACGGTTCGGGGGCAGGCGTGCCGAGCCCGAGGTAGCTGAGTGCGGATTCAGCGAGGATCGCGATGGAGAAGGTCACCGCGATCTCAACCAGCAGTAGTCCTGCAAGGTTGGGGAGCACGTGCCGCCACGCGATGCTGAACCAGTTCCTGCCCGCCGAACGCGCAGCAGTAATGTATTCCTCTCGCAGAATACGCGCGGTGACGGCGCGCACCATCCTCACGAATCCCGGAATCGCGCCAATGCCGATCGCCACTGCGGCCACCATCGGGGAGGCCCCGAAAACAGCCGAGAACACGATCGCCAACAGTAGCGACGGGAACGCCTGGATCACATCGGATGAGCGAGTCACCGCCCCCTGGACCCAGCCGCGGCGGATCGCCGCCCACATCCCGAGCGGGGTTCCGACCAGCAACGCGATCAACGCCGCGACCACACCCACAGACAAAGCGACTTGCGCCCCGCCCAGGATGATCGAGAACACGTCGCGTCCAAAACGGTCAGTACCCATGAGGTGTTCGGGGCTGGAGCCTTGCAGCCGCGCGCTCGCGTCTGCGGCGACCGGGTCGTATGGGGCACCGATGAGCCAGGACCACAGCGCAAGCAACACGACCATCGCAATCAGGACGCTACCGGCCCACAGTGTCACGGGGAGTCTGCGCATCATGCCACCGCCTTGACGCGAAGCCGCGGATCCACGGCCACTAAGAGCGCATCGACGAGTGCGTTGATCACCACGGTCACGGTCACCAGCAGCATCACGATGGCTTGGATGGTCACCATATCGCGGTGTTCAACGCTGGTGATCAGTTGCGCACCGAGGCCGGGGATGTCGAAGACCCGCTCGATCACGACGGCGCCAACAACGGCCGCTGCAAGTTGCAGTCCCGCTACCGTCAGCACCGGGATGGCTGCGTTGCGTAGGCCGTGGCGGCGAATGGCCGCGGATTTACTCAGCCCACGGGCGCGGGCGGAGCGGATGTAGTCTTTGCGCAACACGGTGGCCATCGAGGTGCGCACGTAGCGGGTCAGGACCGCGGTTTGCACGAGTGAGAGCGCAATGACCGGCAGCACGAGGTGGGAAAGGAACGTGCCGAAGCCTTCGTTAGGGGCGACCCAGCCGGAGGCCGGCAGCCAGCCGAGACTGACCGAGAACAGCATCACGAGCAGCAGGCCCGCGAGGAACGCGGGCACCGCCATGAAGCCCTGGGTCATGAGTGAGATGAGAACCGCATCGAACTTTCCGGCGCGGCGGGCCGACCACACGCCGAGCAACACGGCCACGAGCAGGCTGAGTGCCACCGAAGGGACCACGAGCCACATTGTGACGGCGAAACGGTCGGCGATGATGGGGGTCATGTTTTGGCCGGTGATCGCGGATTCCCCGGCGTTGCCGGTGAGGAAGGAGCCGATCCAGTCGAGGTATTGGACAGCCAGCGGCCGGTCGAGCCCGTACTCGGCGCGCAGCGCCGCGACGGCCTCCGGTGAGGCCTGCATCCCGAGCGCGACCTGCGCGGGGTCGCCTGGCATGACCCTCAACAAGACGAAGAGGATCATGGAAGCAACGAGCAGCGTTGTGATCATCCGCAACGCTAGCTGGCCGAGGCTACGAATCACCGGCCGCCCTCACACATGTCTGGCTTGCGCATTAGCGGTGGCGGACCTTGGTGAGATCGAGTGCGGTGGTCGGCGTGTTCTTTGGCATGCCTTCGATGTCTTCAGCCATGACGGTGATGCCGGCCATGAGGAAGAGCGTGTTGGCGGCGGCGTCTTCGACGAAGGCTTTGCGCACGAGTTTCTTCATATCGCGCACGTATTCTTTATCGTCGCCAGCGTCCGCGGAGGCGCGTAGCTCCGCGATACGGGAATCGTCGTAGCCGAAGTAGTAGTCCCCGCGAACCAGGTTCAACAGGTCTTTAGGTTCGACGTGGGCGATCACTGAGAGCGTGTAGTTGCCTTTGGTGTAGGTCTTATCGAGCCACACGGCCGGGAACTCTTGTTGTTCGATTTTGGCGTTGAGGCCGATCTTTTTCAGGTCAGAGACGATGACCTGCGCGGAAGCGGTCGCATACGGCAGCGATGGCGTTGCGATGGTCACAGTTTCACCCTTGATGCCGGCTTCCTCGACGAGTTTGGCGGCTTTATCTGGATCGTAGGGGTATTCGCCGCTGAGGTCTTCGAAGTACGGGTCGGTTGGGACCACGGGTGCGCCGAGCAGGTCGCCGTAGCCGCCCCACGCGGATTCGATGACGGCTTTACGGTCGATGCCGTACATGATCGCTTTGCGTGCGGCCAGCTTGTTGAAGGGCGGTTTCTTGTTGTTCATCGCGAGCATGACTTTGCCGGTTGTGGTGCCGCGTTGAACCGTGAATTTGGGGTTCTTTTCGTAGCTTGGAATGAGTTCCGGGGCTTGGAAGGCCGGGATCGCGTCCACGGAGCCGGTTTTGAGTGCGTTGGCTGCCGTGGTTGCGTCTGCGAAATAGCGGAGCGTGATTTTCTTGGATGCCGGTTTCTCACCCCAATAGTCATCGCGTGCTTCGAGGGTCAGGGTGCGGCCGTTGTCCCATTTGGTGACGGTGAACGGGCCGGTGCCCACGGGTTCGGTTGCGAGTTTGTCGACCGCGTCGGGCGCGAATTGCGCACCGATGAGGGTGGCCATGTCCCACAGCCATGCTTGGGACGGCTGCTTGAGGGTTACTTTGAGGGTTTTCTTGTCGATGGCCTCAACTTTTTTAACGACGTCCATGCCGGCTTTGAGGCCGTTCTTCCACGCTTTGCTTTTGACGCGTTCGATCGAGAACTTGGCGGTTTCGGCGTTGAATTCCGTGCCGTTGGAGAACCTCACGCCTTCGCGCAAGTGGAACGTGTATTCGGTGCGGTCTTTGGAGATGTCCCAGGATTCGGCGAGCAGTGGTTCCAGTTCGCCTTCTTGGTTGACGGTCACGAGCCCTTCATACACGTTGGTCATGAGCGCTTGCGGGATGGCAGCGCCCGATGTGGTGGTGAAGTCGAGGTTCGCTGGTGCGGCTGTGAGGCCGACGGTGACCGCGTCCTTATTCCCGCCCTCGCTCTTGCTGCCGCCGGCGCCGCACGCGGTGAGCGTGAGCGTTGCTGCAGCGATGACGGCAGTGATGCGCGCGAGCACGCCGATACGGCGGCCGGTCTGGGTGCGGGCGTGCACCCGGGTGTGCCGGGCTCGGTTGTGCTGCTGAGCTTGCTTGTGTTGCTGGGCTCGGGCGTCTTTGACTCGCTGGAGCAGTGCGGGGCGTCTGATGGCTGTGGCCTTTCAGTGTGGTCCGTGACGCGGCGGGCGCGGGCGCCGGTGTTGTGCCTATTGGCGCGAGCGCGCGTTCACGGGATGCTTGCGCTCAATGCAGAGCAAGCATTGTGCTGAGCGGAACATTACGATGCGCGGGGCATTCAAGTGCACAATAGCCTACCGGAAAGCGGTTCATAGCCTGCTGTTGGCTGTGTTTTTTACGTGGCCGTTTAAAGCCTGCGTGGGGAAGGCCAGGCCTTCCCCACGCGGGCTGTTGATGTGAACTGTAGATACAGCTTCATCGGAACTGTTATGAAGCTAGTGCTGTGTTGTAGCTATTTCCGTAGGCCGCGCCACCACGTATCTGATTTCTTGGTGACGGATCCGGTTTCTTCGGTTTCGAGGCCGTATGCCTCACCGATTTCTTCGATGAACGCTTCACGCCGCAGTTTCTCGTTGCGCCGCACGTTATCGCCGAGGTATTTCCAGGTAGCGATCGCTAGTAGCACCATGACGAACGAGAACGGTAGCGCCACGGAGATCGAGGCGGCCTGGAGCGCTTCGAGTCCGCCCGCCATCAGCAGGGCTGCTGCGAGCACGGAGGTTGCGACTGCGAAGAACGCACGGATCCAGGAACGCGGTTCGGTGTCGCCGCCGGTTGCGAGCATCGACATCACGAGCGAACCGGAGTCCGAGGATGTGATGAAGAAGATCGCGGAGAGCAACATTGCGCCCACAATCAACATTGCGGAGCCTGGGATTTGCGCGAGCATCTGGAACAGTGCCGCGTTCGAATCGACGGCCCCGTCTGGGCCGATGATCGATTCGTAGCCTGGGGTCTTGTGAATTTCGCGGTAGATCGCATTACCGCCCAGGATCGCGAACCACAGGAACGTAATGGTCGCAGGGACACCCATGACGCCGAGGATGAACTCGCGGACGGTGCGGCCGCGGGAGATGCGTGCGATGAAGACACCCACGAATGGCGACCAGGCGATCCACCAGCCCCAGTAGAACGTGGACCAGCCGGCCTGCCATGCTTCACCGGAGTCGCCCTGGAAGGCGGAGGTGTTCATGGAGAGGCCGAGGTAGTTCTGCAGGTAGTAGCCGATGGACTGGACGAATTCCTTGAGCAGGAACTGGGTTGGCCCGACAATCAGCAAGAACAGAAGCAGCCCGCCGGCGAGCACGAGGTTGGTATTCGACAGCCACTTCATGCCCTTGGAAACACCGGTGAGTACGGACCAGAGGACGCAGGCGGTGACCACGGCGATCAGGACGTATTTGATCCACGGGTTGGATTCGTCGACCCACCCCATGTGGGCCATACCTGCGGTGATCTGGTTGACACCCAAACCGAGGGAAGTGGAGACACCGAAGACGGTACCGACGAGTGCGATGACGTCGATGACGTTACCGAACGCACCCTTGACGCGCTTTTCGCCGAAGAGCGGCTCCAGACCCCAACGTACGGACAGTGGGCGGCCGCGGCGGTGGATCGCTAGCGCGAGCGAGAGACCCACGATGACGTAGATAGCCCACGGCTGGAAGCCCCAGTGAAGGAACGTGGTTGCCATCGCGGATTGTGCGCGATTCGCTGTGGTGGTTGCTACTTCCCCGCCGTGTTCGGTGGAGTCGCTGATGACGCCGGAGACGTCTTCGCCTGGGCGTGGTTCAACGAAGTGGGACATCGGTTCGGTGACGCCGAAGAAGACGAGGCCGATACCCATGCCTGCTGCGAAGAGGAGTGCGAACCAGGACATGAGCGAGAACTCAGGTTCATCGCCCGGCCTACCTAGTTTGATGTCGCCCTTCTTGGACAACCCCAACGCCACGCAGAACACCACGAAAACGAAAGCTAGGAGCACGTACCACCAACCGAAGTTGGATGTAATCCACGATGTGATGGATTGGAACGCTACTTCCATGAGCTTTGGCTTGATCATGGTGATGACCGACAAGCCGACCACGATCACAGCAGTGGGCCAGAAAACCCATTTGACGAGTGATGCCTGACCTGGGCGTACGTGCGCTTCAGTATCAGTTGTTGCTGTTTTTGCCATAGAGGCATTATGGCAGATGGATTATGACACTCGCGTGATTACAGTGACGCTAGGGCATCAACTTGGTCATGCGGAGGCTTTATCGTGCGTGCTTAATCGACTCAGGCTTTACCGGCTAATAGTTGCACCTTTCTGCATACGTGGGAAAATAGGCCACGCCTCTACCTCATTTACGGAGCCCATAAGGAGCCCGCGTGTCGCACCAGCCCCCTACCCCATCGGAATCCAATCAGGAAGCCGCTCAGGAACCTACCGAGAATGCCGCCGGAAGCACCCCTGCCGCTGCCACTAACAGTGCGCCGGCGTGGCGTAAGTATCTGTTCCCCGGCATCGTGATTGTGGCGGCAATTATCGCTGTGGTGTTGGTGGTGGTCCTGCGCGGCGGTTCCGGCGGCGCGAATTCCAACAGCGGTAGCGGCGCGCCGGATTATGCGGCGGAAGACGCGGCGGTCGATGAGCAGCGCAAGCAGCAGGGCGGGCGCAGTAGCGAGGAGGAAGCTCAACTGGAGCTGATCAAGTCACTGCCGGAACGCAACCCTGAGGACACGTTGGCGGTGGGTGAGCCGGACGCGCCGGTGCAGATGATCATGTATTCCGATTTCCAGTGCGGTTTCTGTGCGTTGTGGACCACTAAGACGTTGCCGGTTCTGATTGAGAAGTACGTTGAGCCAGGCAAGCTGCGGATTGAGTTCCGTGAGGCAAACGTGTTCGGTGAGGAGTCGGTTAAGGCGGCGCGTGCCGCGGCTGCTGCGGGCGAGCAGGGTAAGTTCCTTGAGTTCCAGAAGGCCCTGTACCCGGGTGGGAAGCCGATGAAGAGCTTCCCGGAAGCGAAGATGGTGGAGATCGCTGAGGAGCTGGGGCTTGACGTTAAGAAGTTCAAGGCTGATTTGGGGTCGAAGGAGATCGCGGAGCTGGTGGCACAGCATCAGCAACGTGCCGCACAGCTGGGTGTGACCTCGACTCCGATGTTCATTGTCGGCACCCAGCCGGTGAGTGGCGCGCAGCCGACGGAGCAGTTTGAGGCGTTCATCGAAGAACAGTTGAAGCAGGAATCCGAGTAGCCCGACCGGTTGCGAAGATTTGGCGGCCGTGAAGGTTTGCTTGTTGCTAGGTGTGCTGAGTATGAGGGCATAGGGGACGCATGGATATTGGCGTAGTTGCCGCGTTCATTGGCGGGACTTTGGCGTTGTTGAGCCCGTGTTCAGCGTTGTTGCTGCCGGCGTATTTCGGGACTGTCGCGGGTTCTGGGGTGCGGCTTGTGGTGCATTCGCTCGTGTTTTTTGTGGGCATGGTCGCGGTGCTGGTCCCGCTGGGGCTTGGTGTGGGTGCGCTGGCGCAGCTATTTAATGCGTACCGCACGCCGATGATCATTGTGGCGGCCATCGTGCTGATTGTTTTGGGTGTGCTGCAGATTTTCGGGCTGGGGTTCGATGTTGCGCGTTGGATCCCGGGGTCTGATGCGATGCATGAGCGGACGTCGATGGCCACGGGGCTCATCAAGAGCCTGTTGCTGGGGTTGACCTCGGGGCTGGCTGGGGCGTGTGCAGGCCCTATTCTGGGTTCGGTTCTCACACTTGCCGCGACCTCGGGTAGTGCATGGATGTCCGGGTTCATGATGGCCGTGTATGGCGCGGGCATGGTGGTTCCACTGTTTGTGATCGCACTGTTGTGGCAGCGGATGGGTGCGCGTGGCCGTGGCGTGTTGCGGGGCCGGACGTTCACGGTTGCCGGGCGTGAGTTCCATGTGATTGCTGTGATCACGGGTGTTTTGATGATCGCGGTGGGTGTCTTGTTCTGGACAACGAACGGGCTGGTGACCGCCCCTCAGCTGGTCCCGCTGGAGACGCAAATGTGGCTTCAAACCAAGGCCGCCGCGCTGTCCGATGTGTGGATCGACATCATCCTCATCATCACCGTCGCCTTGTTGCTGCTGTGGTGGTGGTTCCAACGCGAACGCAACCGCGAGCAAGCCCGCGGAAAAGCGCGGGGCAAGCAGTAAGCAACGCGGGGCTCACGGCCTTATGCGTCAGCTGGCCCAATGCATCAACTATCTAAATGCGAAACAGCCCCGGCGCGGCGGGTCATTCGCCGCTTCGGGGCTGTTTATCTCCAAGGCGCATCCGCCTAGGTCAGCGGCAGCCTCACAGCCGAACATCTGTGCGCCACCTGTGAACCAATCTATGCGAACGAGCAACCTTTATCCACTGCTTGAAGGAAACGTTATTGCATCGTTACGCATCACTTAGGGACTGCACATCAGCCCATGACACCTGTGTCATTTTCACCAGTTGCGCCTCCCCCGCTAGGCGCACCCGCCTCGCCAGCCGCCGCAGCCTTCCCACCTTTACCAGGCATCGCGGCATGAACGCCGGCGACTACCGCGACCACAACGGACCCTAGAACCAAACCGAGCACTGCGGAGAAGAAAGTATTGGTGAGCCAACCGAGCATAGCGCCCGCACCACCGGTTGCTGCGGCGACCGCGGTTTCAGCGTGGTGCACCCACTCATAGATGGGGTGGAAACCGAGGTCATGCATCCCGACTAACAAGATGTGCCCACCGACCCACAGCATCGCGACCACACCCACAACCGAAAGCACCTTCATGACCACCGGCATCGCTTTGACGATGCCGGTCCCAAGCTTCTCGGTCGCGGGCTTCCGGGCCAGAGCAAGGCCAACATCGTCCATTTTCACGATCAACGCGACCACGCCATACACGCCCACCGTGATGACCAGCGCCACCACGATCAGCGAGATGAGGCGCATCCAGAAACCCATTCCATCCACCGCGGACAGCGAGATCACCATGATCTCAGCGGACAAGATCAGGTCAGTGCGCACCGCCCCCCGCACGATCTGCTTCTCCTCCGCGGCACCCTGGAAGGACGCCGGCGGTTTTTCCGCCTCCGAATGCCCCCGGATGACTTCCCATATTTTCTCCGCGCCCTCAAAACACAGGAAGAGCCCACCCACCATGAGTAGCGGGGTCAACAGCCAGGGCGTGAACTCGCTCATCAGCATGATGAGCGGCAGGATGATCACAAGCTTATTGATGATGGAGCCGCGCGCGATCTTCCACACCACCGGCAGTTCGCGCTGCGGCGTGATCCCCTGGACATAGCGCGGAGTCACGGCGGCATCGTCCACGACGACGCCGGCGGCCTTCGCGGTTGCCTTGCCGGTTGCGGCGGCAACATCATCCAACGATGCGGCAGCGGCGCGCGCTATCGCGGCAATATCGTCAAGCAAAGCGGCAAGCCCACCGGCCATGGCATTCTCCTTGGGGCTGATCAGCGGATGCCGCGAACGCAGCAACCGCGAAAGCTAATGATGAGATCAAGACTATTGCACCAGCAAGGCTGGCTACCCACGCGGCACTGCACTCTGCTGGATAACGATGCGGCACCGCACGGACCCGAGTGAACTTCTGCACTGGCTCGGCTGAACTTCTGCACGGCCCGGCTGAACTTGTGCACAGTGCGATGCGTCTCACACCCGTTGCTTTGGACAAACCCACACATGTAGGCTCTTTTACAGATGTAAGATATACCGTGGTTGAGTACAAGTGGTTCTGTACGAACGATTCTCTACATAAGGTTATTGACAACGAGATTGGTGGAGGGGCTCGTGACGATCAACGCCGTGCAGTGTGCACAAGCCGTGCACAGTGAACAGACCGCGCAACAGACAGCGCCACAGGCCGCGCAGAGCGAACAGACTGACGCGATCGACGCTAAGGCATCGGATGGTGTTGACCCGCGCATCATGCGTTCGCGTGACACCCTGATCACCGCGATGACCGAGCTGTTGCGGGAGCAACCCATCGATAAGATCACTGCGTCCATGGTTGCACGTGAAGCACACACGTCGCGGCCCACGCTGTATCAGCATTTCGGTGACCTGACCGGGCTCACCGTGGCGGCCGCCGTCCACAACCTCGAGCAGCTGCTGTTCACTGCTTGGGAGCAGGACGGGCCCGTCGCCGGTAGCAACAGAGACGGAAGCACTAGGCGTAGTGCGGACGCGATCCGCAACCTGCTGAACCATCTGCAAGAAGATAGGGATTTCTTCCTCAACGTCACCCAGGGGCCAAGTAGTTATCGGGTGGTGCAGGCGATCACTCACGCGTTGGCGCGGCAACTGTGGAATGCGTTCGCGTACGAGGAGGGGCTGGACGCGGGGAACAACCCGTTCGCGACTCCCGCCCCGCTTGAGGAACACTACACTGATTCCAACGAGCCAAGCTTGGCGCAACAGCTGCAGTTCGTCTCCGACGGGGTCGCTGGCGCGGCGATCGGCTGGCTCACCGGAACCCGCGACGAGACCGTGGAACGGCTAGCCACAACCCTGCAAAACCTCGCACAACGAGTGCTATGGCCTCAACACCGGCCCGGGCACGCTACCAGCATTCAGACTTCCTAGATTTAAGAGCTCACACTTATGGCTTCAAACACACCGTCACAGCAACAGCATCCGTCGGAAGAATCACCGCAGCCGGGCGGCTTCAAGGGTTTCCTGAAGAAGTACGGCCGGCTCGCGGTGTCTTTGGTTGCGGTGGGCTGTATCCCGTTGATTTACGCGACCATGCTGATCCTCTCCAACCTGGATCCGACGGGCAACCTCAACCATATTCCGGCGTTGATCGTGAATGAGGATTCCGCCGCGGAGGTCAAGGGCAAGACCATCAATGTGGGTGATGAGCTCACTAAGAAGCTGATGGAGAGTGATTCGGACAAGAACCTGAACTGGGACACCGCCACCGCGGCGGAGGCGAAGAACGCGTTGGATCATGGTCGGGCGCTCGCGGTGTTGACCATCCCGGAGGGGTTCACGGATCATCTGGCGCATGCGGCGAAGGCTTCTCAGAAGGAAGCCTCGATTGAGGATGCAGCCTCGGCGCACATCACGATCCAGACCAACGATTCGACTAACTACATCATGGGTCAGATCGCTTCCTCGGTTGAGAACAAGCTGACCACGGAGCTGCGTTCCCAGTTCGCTAAGGAATACCTGGAGAACGTGTATGTGAGCCTCACGGACATCAACGGTTCTCTCAATGAGGCCGCGGATGGTTCCGGTAAGGTCACCGATGGTGCCTCCACAGCGCACGATGCCTCAGGCGAGTTGAGCTCGGGGCTGTTGCAGCTGGCCGATGGTACGCGTAGTTTGCGTGGTGCCTCGGGCGAGCTGAACTCTGGTGCGGGCAGGCTCTCGAGCGGCGCGAGCGAGCTCGCCGGTGGCTTGGGTGAGTTGAGCTCCAAGACGGCATCACTGCCTGGTGCGGCGAAGGCACTGGATACAGGTGCCGGCAAGCTTGCCAAGGGTGCCGGTGATGCTAACGATGCGATTCAGAAGTTGTCGGCGGGCTCGAAGCAGTTGAGCTCAGGCACGGGTGAGCTCAACAGCAAGATCACTCAACTGAATCAGGGTGCGCAGACCCTGACTGGCGCGAATGATCAGCTGCTGGGTGCCTTGGAGAAGGCTCAGAAAGATTTCGAGGCGCTGACCCCGGACGTCACGATCAACCTGGACCCGGCCGCACAGCGGATTGAAGGTTTCCTCACGGATCTGAATGGCTCCCCGGAGTTCCAGCAGTTTCTGAAGGAGAACCCTCAGTTCGCACAGCGTCTTGCGACAGCGCAAAAGGACACCGCTGATATTCGCGCGGGTATCAATTCGGTGCGGCAAGCCGCTCAGAGCGCGGGCTTGTCTGGTGGCTCGAAGCCGCTGGTTCCGGGGGACCTGTTGCAGAAGTTGCGTGCCGGTAACGCCGCTATCAAGAGCGGCGCGAATGAGCTGAACACCGCAACGAGCCAGTTGAATACGGGGGCGACTAAGCTCTCGGATGGTTTGGGCCAGTTGGCGGCTAAGTCCCCTGAGCTCGCCAAGGGTGCTCAGCAGCTCAAGGAAGGCACGCATCAGTTGGCTCAGCAGGCACCTGAGTTGGTGGCTGGTATCGGCAAACTGAATGCGGGTGCCGGGCAGCTATCGAATGGCGCTAACAAGCTGTGGGATGGCACGAACCAGTTGCAAGCGGGCGCCGGCAAGCTCGATGATGGCGCGCAGAAAGCCCACGATGGATCCAACCGGCTCAACAGCGGCTTGGGTGATCTTGTGGATGGCTCCGGCGAGCTCACCGATGCTTTGAAGGACGGTGCGGATAAGGTTCCGGCGTTCACTAAGGATGAGAAGAAGAAGCTGTCCGAGGTGAACTCAGCACCCGTGACCGGCGAGCTGGAGCGCATCAACCAGATGGCGAATAACGGTACGGGTTTGAGCCCTTACTTCATGTCGCTTGCGTTGTGGATTGGCGGTATCGCGTTCTTCATGCTGCTCGCGCCGATCCCTGAGCGTTTGGTGCGTAAGTACCGCGGCAAGTGGTATTCGTTCATTCAGATGGCCTTCGCCTCCTATAGCCGGGCGGCGATCATGGCGATCGTTCAAGCGGCGATCATCACCATCATCGTGCAGTTCATTTTCGGTCTTGAGGTGGCGCACCCGTTCCTGTTGTGGGGGCTGGTGACGTTGGGTTCGCTCGCGTTCCTCGCGGTGAACCAGGGCCTTGTGAGCCTGCTGGGGGCACCGGGGCGGTTCCTTTCGTTGATCCTGGTTGTGTTGCAGATCGCCTCCGCCGGCGGCACGTATCCGTGGCAGACGATGCCGGGGATTCTGCGCGATATTCACCCGCACTTGCCGATGACGTACACGGTTGAGGCGTTCCGTTCCCTGATTGGTGGCGGCGTGATCCTCAGTACGTCCGTGGCGGCGAGCATCCTGATGGGGTGGCTGATCGCCGGGTTCCTGATGCTGGTGCTCGCGTGCTTCCTGGTGACCCGCGTTGAGGTTGTGCGTGACTGGGCCACCCTTGCGCCGGGCCTGCCGGGCGGCGGTAAGTCCTCTGCGATTGAGGGAATGAAGGAAGAGCACGCCGAGATCAAGGCGGAGGCCGCTGAGCGGCGCGCTCGGGCGATCGAGCGGCAGAAGCTGCGGTTGGCACGGAAGAAGGCGAAGCGGAAGGTGCGCGAGAAGAAGAAAGCGCAAGCCGCCCAAGCGAAAGCCGAAGCCGAGGCGAAAGCAAAGGCTGAGGCGGAAGCCGACGTCGACGCGTAGGCCGCGTTAGCGGCGGCTCGGTGTTGGCCGGCACCTCGGTGTTTGCCGGCGCCTCGGTGTTTGCCGGCGCCTCGGTGTTGGCCGGGGCCTCGGGGTTGCTGACCTAAGATGGAGAAGATTGAGAGCGAAAGTATAGCCAGGGAACGCTGGCTACAAAGCTGATCGTCATTCTCATGTTTCAGGAGCAACCATGGACGTCAACATTTACTGCGACGAGAGCACGCATCTTGAAAATGATCAGATGCCGTACCTAGTTCTTGGTGCAGTTTCTTGCCCTCAGGCAAAAACTCCTGAAGTGCTTTCACGACTCCATGAGATACGGAAGAAGCATGGGTTATCCCATGAATTCGAAACGAAGTGGACCAAGGTATCGCCATCGAAAATTGACTATTATTTGGATCTCATTGACTACTTTTTCGATGATGATGACCTGTCCTTCCGCGCGATCGTCGCTGACAAAAAGGGCCTAGCTCATGGGAGGTTCAGCCAGGACCACGACACTTGGTACTACAAGATGTTGTTCCTCCTTTTTAAGCCGCTAATCCCCGGTGGGCTTGGGACGGTCAACATCTATTTGGACAAGAAGGACACCCGAAGCGGCGAAAAGGTTCGGGAGCTCCATAACGTTATTGCTAATTCGAACTATGACTTCAACAAAAAGAAGGTTCGGCGGGTTCAGATTTTGGAGTCCCACCATGTGGGCCTTCTGCAACTCGCAGACCTGTTAATCGGCGCAGTTAACTATGCCAACCGAGGTTTGACCTCGAGTTCCGCGAAATTGCAGTTAGTCGAACGAATTCGTTCAAGATCTCAAAAGACTCTCACCGAGAAGACGCTCCCCTCGGAGAAGAAAGTCAATATTTTCCAGTGGACGCCTCAAGAGGTCCAATGATGATAGAACTGTCCCCCGGAGCTCCTTGCCCGCCTGAGCTCGATCAGGGAACTTATCTAGCGTCCTTGTTGAAGCAACTCACTGACGATCTTGTAGGATCCGATCTTCGTTGGCCCAAAGGCAACCTTCGTCTAAGTTTTCGCCATCACCCTTTGGTGAATGACTTACCGAAGTGGTTTTGGCACATTATCTCCGAAGGACCTCAGCAGACTCCTGAAGAGAACCGGAAAGTGGACACTACACGTTGCCAGAGGCTGCATTGGATTCGACCAATAGTCGAGGAGTTTTGTTCGGCATACCCCTCGTTAGAAAAGGTGCACTGGTGGATTAGCTCTCGGTCCATACCAAGGACGAACCGTTATCTAATTTCCTTGCCTGATTACTCCTACGTCGTTGTCTTCGACCAAAAACCTAGTTACGTCCTACTTGTAACTGCCTACCCGGTGACGCAGAAACATCGGAGGAAGAAACTGGAGAAAGAGTGCCGTGAATACTGGCAAAAGCAAAGGCCGCCCGAGAAACGGACGGCCTCAGATACTCCGTCTACACATGGCAGATGAGCTATACACAATTCTAACAGCCATATCTTCCACTGTCTCCCCCTCGGCGTACCTTACATATATTGATCGCGTA
>NZ_KV789001.1:0-51254 GCF_001807395.1 Arthrobacter sp. HMSC06H05
GGCCCGGAGTCGGAAGACTCCGGGCCCGCTTACCGAAAAACGCTTACCGTCCACTTCGCACGAAACCGAAAGGTCTTCGACCGTGCTGACATTTATCCTCCGGCGTCTGGGTATCTCAGTCCTGATCCTGTTACTAGCCACCTTCGTGGTCTATGCACTGATCCAATTCTCAGGTGACCCGCTAGCAGGGATGCGCGAACTCGCATCCGACCCTAAGGTTCGCGTGGCCATGGAAGCCCGCATCAGAAACCTTCAACTCGACACCCCATGGGGTCTGCGATACCTCGACTGGCTCAAGGGTACATCGGCCTGCCTCATCGGTCAGTGTGACCTCGGCGTTGATGTCAACGGCAACGACGTTGGAGCCCGCCTCGCGGCAGCAGCTGATTCGACCCTGCGCTTGGTAACCCTCTCTGTGATCCTCGCGATCGTGATCGGCGTCGGCATCGGTGTTCTGACCGCTGTGCGGCAGTACTCCGACCTCGACTACATCGTCACCTTCCTTGCTTTCGTGTTCTTCTCCCTGCCAGTGTTCTGGGCTGCTGTGTTGCTCAAGGAATACGCGGCTATCAACTACAACAACTGGATAGCGGACCCAAGCTTTTCAACCATGCAAGTGGTCCTCACAGCGCTATTAGCCGGTTTCGTGATCCAGCTCTTCATGGGTGGCGCCTGGAAACGCCGCCTGTTCAGCTTCCTCGCAACCGCCGTGATCGTCGGTGTTGCGATGGTCGCCTTCACTGCGCAAGACTTCTGGCGCTACCCGTCCCTGCCGCCATGGGTCATTGCACTCATCGTGATCGGGGTTGCTGTCTTCGCAACCTCCTCGGCCGTTGGCATCAAGAACAAGGAAGGCCACCGCCACGTCCTGTTGCCAGCACTTATTTGTGCAGTGCTCGTCATGGTCGTCTTCTATGCCGGCTACAACATCTTCCTCGAGCCAACCGCGCTGATCCTCGCGATCGGGTTCGTACTTGCCATCGCTGTCCCGTGGCTGCTCGGTTTCTTCCTCGGTGGGCGCCTGCGTGTTCAAGCCATCAGCGCATCGCTGGCAACCGTCGGCGTGGGTGTAGCGCTGACCATGATCTGGCACATCTTCAACGCGTGGCCAGAGTTCCTGGAAGCCAAGCCACGTCCGATCTCCACGATCGGCTCCCAAACACCGAACTTCGACGGCGGTTTCTGGCTGCAGACCCTCGACCGTGGTTCGCAGATCCTGCTACCAACCATCCTGCTGACCGTAGTTTCCGTCGCCTCCTACTCGCGCTATACCCGCGCAACCATGATGGAAATCAACTCGCAGGACTACATCCGCACCGCACGCGCTAAAGGCTTGCCGGAGCGTACCGTGATCCTGCGCCACGCATTCCGAAACGCGCTCATCCCGATCGTGACGATTGTCGTGATGGACTTCGCGGCACTGATCGGTGGCGCGATCATCACCGAACAAGTCTTCGGTTGGAAGGGCATGGGTGAGCTCTTCCAGACCGGCCTGAACAACGTTGACCCTAACCCCGTCATGGCTTTCGTAGTTGTCACAGGTGGTATCGCCGTCCTGTTCAACCTGCTGGCTGACGTGATCTACGCCCTCATCGACCCGAGGATCCGAGTATGACGCCCCCGCGTATAGCACACCGCCCAGCGGATGCCCACGCACACCGTCACCACCGGACTCGCACGGAAAGGGGATAGGACATGACTCAGAACACCCCAGAAAACAAGAGCAATAAAACCATCGAAGCCTCAACGGATGAGCGCGTCTCGATCTCCGCGATCGAAGACGCCCGCCTGGCGAGCAAAGAAACCAAGTCCCTATCCCAAGGGCAGCTGGTTCTACGGCGCTTTCTGCGCCACAAACCAGCGATGATTTCCGCGGTCGTTCTCGCGTTCATCATCATCGTCTCCGTCACCTCAATCGGTATTTCTGCATTCGGGATCACGATCCCGGGCTGGTGGCGCTTCGACTACATCGAACAAGGCGACATCATCGACGGCGGGGCACCATCGGCAACCCACTGGTTCGGTCAGGACGCCCTCGGCGTTGACTACTTCGCGCTCGTGATGCGCGGAACTCAGGTTTCGCTCATCATCGCGGTCCTCGTTGGTGTTGTCTCGACCGCGCTGGGAACCCTGCTCGGTGCGATTTCCGGCTACTTCCGCGGATTCATCGACGGCCTTATCATGCGTATCGCGGACATCTTCTTTGTTGTCCCTCTGCTGCTCATCGCGGCGATTGTCGGTCGCATCGCAGGCTCGGCGGTGAACTCGCCATGGTTCCTCGGTCTGCTGCTCGGCTGTGTTTCGTGGGCTGGTCTTTCGCGTCTGGTGCGTTCCCAGGTGCTCTCGCTGCGTGAACGCGAGTTCATCGACGCGGCGCGTGCGATGGGTGCCTCGACCAACCGCATCGTGATGAAGCACCTCATCCCGAACACTGTCGGCACGATCCTCGTGAACGCGACCCTAGCTATCGCTGCGGCAGTGCTGTTGGAAACCTCGCTGTCCTACCTCGGCTACGGCGTACGTCCACCACAGTCCTCGCTGGGCCTGTTGATCTCGACCTACCAGAACTCGTTCACGACCCGTCCGTGGCTGTTCTGGTGGCCGGGCCTGATGATCCTCACGATCGCTTTGACTATCAACTTCATCGGTGATGGTCTGCGTGACGCATTCGATCCACGCCAGGGTGCAGGGCGCCGCAAGCGTTCGTTGTGGTCCTTCATCTTCCCGGGCAGCGCACACCGCCGTGGCGCATGGGAGACTGAGACCGCAACCGGAGGTACCACCAAGACTGAGAAGGAAACGGTCGAAGAGGTCTCTGAAGTGCCGATTGCACAAGAGCCTGACCAAGGGACACCTACACTGGACGACGTCAAACCAGACACCCCAGAAGGAGACAAAAAGTGAGCAAGCACGCGGACCCAAACAAGCCCGTGGACAGCACTGCCGTCTCCGGAACGCCAGTGAACGCTGACGCGACGGCCGTAACTGACAGCGCGGCCACGACCGAGAACACGGCGCATGCAGTTGCGCCTGGTGCTGCCCGAAAGAGTCGTGACGGTGAAGTTGTGTTGTCATTTGACAACCTCAAGGTCGACTTCATCACCAGCGAATCGCATGTCAAGGCAGTCAAGGGTGTCACCCTCGATGTACGCCGCGGCGAAGTCCTGGCGCTCGTAGGCGAGTCCGGTTCCGGTAAATCCGTAACGAGCCTTTCGGCTATGGGCTTGCTCGCTGACACTGCAGAGATCCAGGGTAAGGCGCACGTTGCAGGAACCCAGGTGATCGGGTTGCCAGCCGAGAAGATGCGCCGCATGCGCGCAACGAAAGTCGCGATGGTCTTCCAGGAGCCGATGACCGCGCTCAACCCGGTGCTCACGGTCGAAAAACAGCTGACCGAGGCGATGGAAGTTCACAACGTCGCATACGGTCAAGCAGCCACTGAGAAAGCTGTCGAGCTCCTCGACCGCGTAGGTATCCCGGATGCGGCTAAGCGCATCAAACAGTACCCGCACCAGTTCTCTGGTGGTCAGCGTCAGCGCATCGTGATCGCTATGGCTCTGGCGTGTGACCCTGAGGTCATTATCGCGGACGAGCCGACCACCGCACTCGACGTGACAGTTCAGGCTGAAGTCCTGGACCTTCTGCGTGAGCTCAAAGACACCCTCAATGTTGCGATTCTGCTGATCACCCACAACATGGGTGTTGTTGCGGACCTCGCAGACCGTGTCGCGGTGATGTTCATGGGCGAGCTGGTGGAACAGGGTGAGGCACGTGAGATTCTCACGAACCCGAGCCACCCGTACACTCAGCGTCTGCTGGCAGCGGTTCCGCGCCTCGAAGACGTCAACATAGACAGCTCCCACCTGGGGGATGAGATCGCGGAACTCACCGCACGTATCGAACAGGAACGTGCCAACGATGAGGTTGTGGTCTCGGTCCACGACGTCGCTGTTGAGTATAAAGTTCGCCGCGGTAAGTTCCGCGCCGTTGAAGGCGCTAACTTCAACGTCGCAAAGGGCCGCACCACGGCCCTGGTGGGGGAGTCCGGTTCCGGTAAATCTACGCTTGCTAAGGCTGTGCTCGGCCTGCTGCCGATAGCGGAAGGCGAGCTACACATCGGTGGCAAGGACCTCACCAAGCTACGCGGACGCGAAGCTAAGGAGATGCGCCGGAAGATGGGCGTGATCTTCCAGGACCCTGCCGCCTCGCTGGACCCACGGTTCCCGATCGGTGACTGCATCACCGAGCCGATGGTTGTGCACAAGGTAGGGGACAAGAAGTCACGCATCGAGCGAGCCAAAACGCTGCTGGATGCCGTGAAGCTGCCGGCCGACGTCATCAACCGGTACCCGCACGAGCTCTCAGGCGGGCAGAAGCAGCGTGTCGGTATTGCCCGTGCTCTCGCTTTGGACCCAGCCTTGCTGATCGCTGACGAGCCGACATCCGCGCTCGACGTATCGGTTCAGGCCGTGGTCCTGGAGATGCTGACCGAGCTACAGAAGGAGTACGGCTTCGCGTGCCTGTTCGTATCCCACGACCTCGCGGTTGTGGATCACCTCGCTGACGATGTCGTGGTGATGCGTGCAGGCAAGGTGGTTGAACAAGGTCCTGCCGACCTCGTGTTGCACTACCCTCGCGAGGAATACACACGCGAACTACTCGCGGCAGCGCCGGTCCCAGACCCCGACGTGCAGGCGGCACGCCGCCGTGCACGCCTGAAGCTCGGCTAAACGAGTACCCGCCGGAGCATAGTAGCCAAATAAAAGGCGGTTAAACCATGGCGCGGCCCCTCCGCGGGGCCGCGCCATTGGTCTAAGCCAGCTTAAGCGATGATCAACATCACGATGGTGGCTAGCGCAACCACCCCGAGCATGATCCACTGAAGTGAAAGCCAGGTTTTCGTGACTTCGGCGTTGACCGCATCGGCATCAAGATCACCTGCATCGACGGCTTTCAGCTGCGCATCTTTATAACGCATCACCTGCGCCGAAATACCCTTGCCGTCACGCAGCCTAGCCTCGCGATCCTTAATCTGCTTCGGATCAACGCCGTGCCGCAACAAATCAGCATCAGAGGCCTTGGCGCGCAAAGCCTTCCGCCGCTGACCCATGCCCTGGACAGGGGCAGACCACACGCGAGTCACCACACCATCGGTATCCGTGAGCTCAACAAAATACACATCTTGCGCCTCCCGCAACTTAGCCCACGGGATCCTCACCACGCACGTCGCGTTATGGACCACAACCGCCTCCGGCTCCACCACAAGCCTCGGCAAAATCAACGTCCACGCAATCAACATGACCAACGCCATCGTGCCGAAAGACGTCGCAACACCCGTATAGAAAAACCCGCGCGCAAACGCATCGATCGCGGCAAAAGCGCCGAAAGCAAGCACCACAATGCCAAGAATCCAGCCAGACACGCTACGGGTCAACGTCATCGGAGAAGTGATCATAAGAATAATCGTGCCATGTATCCCGCACCTGATGTGCAACACCAGAGTAGACTTGCAAGCACGTTGACAATAGACGCTGGTTGCCGGAAGGCGGCCTACCGAACAAGCTGACAAGGAACCCCTTATGGCACGTGCCTCACGCGAGGACCTCCGCAACGTTGCGATCGTTGCACACGTTGATCACGGCAAAACCACCCTGGTTGATGCCATGCTCCGCACCACTGGAGCGTTCGCTTCACACGGCGAACAAGAAGACCGCGTGATGGACTCTGGTGAACTCGAACGTGAAAAGGGGATCACCATCCTGGCTAAGAACACCACGGTGTTCTATAACGGCCCGGCCTCGGATGGTCAGGACGTCACGATCAACGTGATCGATACCCCAGGCCACGCGGATTTTGGTGGGGAAGTGGAGCGCGGCCTCTCAATGGTCGACGGCGTGGTTCTGCTCGTGGACTCCTCTGAAGGCCCGCTTCCACAGACCCGCTTTGTTCTCCGCAAGACGCTTGAAGCTCGCAAACCAGTGATCCTGGTCGTCAACAAGACAGACCGCCCCGACGCCCGCATCGACGGCGTCGTCTCCGAAACCATGGACCTGCTACTCGGCCTGGCCTCGGACATCGCTGAAGAAATCCCGGACATCGACATCGACTCGATCCTCGAACTGCCGGTCGTGTACGCATCCGGCAAGGCAGGCCGCGCATCGCTCGAACAGCCAGCCGACGGCGACCTTCCAAACAGCGAAGACCTCGAACCGCTGTTTGAGACCATCATGAAACACGTCCCAGCACCGTCCTATGACGACGACGGCATTCTGCAGGCGCACGTGACCAACCTCGACGCCTCCCCATTCTTGGGTCGCCTCGCGCTTCTGCGCATCCACGGCGGAACCCTCAAGAAGGGCCAGAACGTCGCCTGGATCCACCACGGTGAACAGCGCTCCGTGAAGATCACCGAGCTGCTTGAAACCCGCGGGCTCGAGCGCGTCCCGGCGCAAGAAGCCGGCCCTGGCGAAATCGTGGCTGTTGCCGGCATCGAGAACATCATGATCGGTGACACCCTCACTGACCTCAACGACCCTCGCCCGCTACCTGCCATCCACATTGACGACCCAGCGATCTCGATGACCATCGGTATCAACACCTCGCCGATGGCCGGCCGCGTCAAAGGCGCTAAAGTCACCGCCCGCCAAGTTAAAGACCGCCTCGACCGTGAACTGATCGGTAACGTCTCGCTCAAGGTCCTACCCACCGAACGTCCGGATGCGTGGGAGGTCCAAGGCCGCGGCGAGCTCGCGCTTTCGATCCTCGTGGAGCAGATGCGCCGCGAAGGCTTCGAACTCACGGTCGGCAAGCCCCAGGTTGTGACCCGCGAGATCGACGGCAAGGTCCACGAACCGATGGAAGAAATCACGATCGACACCCCGGAGGACTACCTCGGCGGCGTAACACAGTTGCTTGCCGCCCGTAAGGGACGCATGCAGGAAATGACCAACCACGGCTCCGGCTGGGTCCGCATGGTTTTCACCGTGCCAGCCCGCGGGCTCATCGGCTTCCGTAGCACCTTCCTGACACTGACCCACGGCGCCGGCATCGCTAACACCATCTCCGCAGGCTACGAACCGTGGGCAGGGGACATCGAATACCGCAACACCGGCTCGATCATCTCCGACCGCGCAGGGGTCGCCACCCCGTATGCGATGATCAACCTTCAAGAACGCATGACGTTCTTCGTCCAACCAACCCAGGAAGTATACGAAGGCATGGTTGTGGGGGAGAACTCCCGCAACGAAGACATGGAAGTCAACATCACTAAAGAGAAGAAGCAGACCAACATGCGCGCTGCTTCCGCTGACTCCTTCGAAGGCCTCACCCCGCCACGCATGCTCACGCTGGAAGAGTCCCTCGAATTCGCTGCCGAAGACGAATGTGTCGAGGTAACCCCGGAAGCGATCCGCATCCGCAAAGTGACCCTCAACTCCGCCGACCGTATGCGCGAGGCCCGCAGACGTGCAAAGAACTAACCACACGGACCGAGCGTCAACCCCAGCCGTGAAGGGCCCAACCGTGAAGGGACCGTCAACCATCGTGACTGTGGTCATGACGGTGCTGTTGGGGTTGATGTCCGGTATCTCCGCGGTACTGTGGCACACCCACTATTGGGCGGGCCTGGTGAACGAAACGCTCGTGGTGCTCCCATGGGGTTCCGTGCTCTCAGCGTTCGCAGTGTTCGCCGCGAGCCTGTGGTGGGGGAGCTTCGCCGGCCGCACCTGGGTACCCGGAGCTATCGGGGCAATATCGTTTGCGACCATCGGGGCGCTCTCGCTTTCGACAACCAACGTTGTGATCGCCCCGATCAACGAGTTCGCACGCCAAGCCGCACCCGGCGCCTACATCGCCGCACTGACACTCTTCATCGGCGTGATCTTGGCCACCGTGCTCGCCTCGCTTGCCGTGCTGAAAATCCTCAGCCGCCGTGCGCGCGAGGCCCGCGTCTTTGAGGTGGAGGCGGAACAGGCTTAGCGTGAGTGATGCGCGAGGTCGGCACCACCACATCGCCGCGCCGCGTACGCACCACAACAACCCTGCCCGCACCAGCGGGAGCGGACGCTTGTTTGCCAGTATCGAGGGCAGGCGCATCAGCGTGAGGGGTTTGTGCCTCTGCCGCGTCATGACGGTCGGCATCGGGCACATAGTCCTCGCCCGCCCCGATATAGACGATCTCACCCAGCGCATCCGTCAGCACGCCATCCGGCAAGCGATAGCGTGCAACAACACGCGCACCAACACCGAGGGCATCAAACAGATCAGCCATGCAGCGATCATCTCACAGCCGCGCTTTGCCTCATGCCGATGCTTCGGGGCGGTTCCGGTGCATCGCCGGTGCCGGTGAGTCAGGACGGTGTCGGTGCGTCGGCAGGGTGCGGCTGGTGGCGCACGATGCGCGGCGGGCAGATATTCCCAAAAGAACAAATATTGCACCCGGGTGGGTTCTAGACGGCTAGGGAACTTACCCTGGTGGGCATGCATGCCACAATTGCGGAAACCTACCGCCACTTTGCTGAGGCCGAGGCTCGGGGAATCTCCGCAACTTATGACCAATGGGCGCAGGGAGTAGCCCAGGATCCTGCTGTGTTGCAGTTGATCGCCCAGCTGCCAGGTTTGAAGACCCAACCGAACCTCGTCTTCGCATCCGCCCGGCTACTCGGTGCCCCGGTAGGGGACTACGAACAGTTCCGTACCTGGCTGTTGAAGAACTGGGAACAAGTCAAGCCTGAAGTTCTGCAGCGGGCAACGCAAACGAATGAGGCGAACCGATGCGCCGCGATGCTACCGATACTCTCGCGGCTCCACCGGCTGGATGCCCCAGCAACCGCGACCTCTGGAGCCAACACAGCCGCGGCCTCCGATGCGGGTTCCCGGCCCGCTGACGAGCAGGCGCCGCTCGCCCTGATCGAAGCCGGCGCGAGCGCCGGGTTGTGCCTCTACCCGGACCGCTACTCCTACGCCTACACGACCACTGCGGGGCAGACAGTCGAGCTCCACCCGGACGCTGGGCCATCCACTGTAACCCTGCCGTGCGCTATCGACGCGGACTGGGTTCCAGACCACATCCCGGAGGTTGCCTACCGCGCAGGGGCAGACCTCAACCCGCTCAACCTCGCACGCGAGGAGGAGCTCGCGTGGCTGGAAACCCTCATCTGGCCAGAACACCAGGAACGCAGGCGGCGTCTCCACGCCGCCGCCCAGATAGCGCTGGCCGAACCCGCCCGAATCATTGCCGGTGACCTCGTTGAAGCGATCCCGGATCTGATACGGCAAGCGCCACGCGAGGCCCGCATCGTGGTCTTCCACACCTGGGTTTTGTACTACCTCAGCCCAGACCGCCGGGAAGCCTTCCGCGCAGCACTGACCGAATTCCCAAACATCACCTGGATCTCGTCGGAACCCTACGGAGTTCTGCCGTGGGTTGATCAACGCCATAAAACCCCTTTCGACCACCGCATCACCCTGGCCGTCAACGGCAAGCCTGCGGCACTGGTCGGCACCCACGGGCAAAGTTTCCAAGCATTACGCCGGGTTGATCCTTTCCTCTGAGCGCACCTTAGCGCCGGGGAAACTTTAGGCATCAACGGCGCAGGCTACTAAACTGAGGCTCAACAGTTTCAACCGCTATCCCAGTCGTGGAAAGGTAAGGCGACCAGCGTGACCTACATCATTGCGCAGCCCTGTGTGGATTTGAAAGACAAGGCGTGCATTGACGAATGCCCAGTGGACTGCATCTATGAAGGCAACCGCATGCTCTACATCCACCCGGATGAGTGCGTTGACTGCGGCGCGTGCGAACCGGTCTGCCCCGTGGAAGCCATCTACTACGAAGACGATGTACCCGAAGAATGGGCGGAATACTACAAAGCCAACGTCGACTTCTTCGACGAGATCGGCTCCCCAGGCGGTGCGGCCCGTTCGGGTGCCTTCGATTTCGACCACCCGTTCATCGACGCGCTACCTCCGCAAAACCAAGACTGAACCGCTCAGGACAAGGAACACATGAGCACATCTGAGCGGTCAACAGCCCAGCCATCCGCATCGTTCGGGTTGCATCTTCCTGACTATCCGTGGGAGCTTCTAGCGCCGTATCGTGAGCGCGCGCACGCCCACCCCGACGGTGCGGTCGACGTTTCGATCGGCACCCCGGTGGACCCGACACCCCAGATCCTGCGGGACGCGCTCGCCGAGGCCACGAATTCGCCGGGCTACCCAACAACGCAAGGCACGGCCGAGCTACGGGAGGCGATCGCGCAATGGTGGCGCCGCCGCCGCAACGCCACGGATGTGACCGCGGATATGGTGATGCCGGTGGTGGGCTCCAAGGAGTTCATCGCGTGGCTGCCCCTCATCTTGGGGTTGGGGTCTCACGGTCGCGAGAAAGCCGTCGCTGGCACAGATGCCGCCGCTGGCGCAGATGCTGCCGCTGGTCATGGAAACACTGATGTGGTGGTGTGTCCCCGCGTTGCGTACCCGACGTACGCGGTGGGAGCCACGCTTGCTGGTGCTGAGGCGGTCTCAGCTGATTCTTTAGATGAGCTGGATGACGCGACACGTTCCCGCGTGAAGCTGATCTACCTGAATTCCCCGGGCAATCCGACCGGTTCGGTGCTCAGCCGTGGCGAGCTCGCCCGTTGGGTGCGTGATGCCCGCGAGATCGGCGCGGTCATCGCCTCGGATGAATGTTATGCCGAACTCGGCTGGGGCGAATGGGAAGACTCTGTTCCCTCGATCCTGGACACGGACGTCAATGGGGGAGACCTCACCGGGCTTCTGGGGATCTATTCGATGTCCAAGCAGTCCAACCTCGCCGGATATCGCGCTGCGTTCGTCACGGGTGCCCCGGAACTCATGTCCGATCTCATCAACACCCGCAAACACGCGGGCATGATGATCCCCGGCCCGGTCCAGCACGCGATGACGGTAGGTCTTGCCGACGATGCGCACGTTACGCAGCAGAAGAACCTCTACCGTGCCCGCCGTGAGCTCTTGAAGAACGCGCTCGAGGCGGCCGGGTTCAGCATCGAGCATTCAGAAGCCGGCCTGTACTTATGGGCCACACGTGGTGAGGACTGTTGGGACACCATAGGCTGGCTCGCCGAGCGCGGGATCATCGCCGGCCCCGGCGCGTTCTATGGACCGCACGGAACCCAGCACGTGCGCATCGCGCTCACCGCACCAGATGAACGGATCCAAGCCGCGGTAGAGCGGCTAAAGTAACCTCGATGCGGGCGGGCAGTCTGAACCAACCTGGGCACCTCCAGAACTAACACGGGTACCTGCAGAATTGCGCTGGAGTGCTTAGCGTGCGGCAAAAGAGCGCTTAGCCTGTGGCAAAATTAGCGCGCTCAGCTCGCAGCCGTGGCGCGGACAGGATACGGTATAAGGGAGCCACCCGTGTGCCCGGAAGTGACCGGCGCTACACGCGGCACGTCAACTATCTCACTCAGGAGGCACTCCACATGACTGATGCGAATGCACAGTTGAGCTATGCCGGGAAGCAGCTTGACCTCGGCGTTGTGGAAGCGGCAGAAGGCAACGAAGGCCTGGCAATCGCTCCGCTGCGTAAAGAAACCGGCGCAGTCACGTATGACCCGGGGTACATGAACACGGCCTCGACGAAGTCGGCCATCACCTTTATCGACGGTGAGCAGGGGATCCTGCGTTACCGCGGCTACCCGATCGAGCAGCTCGCTGAGAAGTCGAACTTCCTGGAGACCTCCTACCTGCTGATCAACGGCGAACTCCCGAACGCCGAGCAGTATAAAGAATGGGATCAGAGCATTCGCCGCCGCACCCTCCTGCACGAGGAGATGCGTAGCTTCTTCGACGGCTTCCCACGCGACGCCCACCCGATGCCGCTGCTGTCCTCGGCTGTTTCCGCGCTGTCTACGTGGTACCAGGATTCTCTGGACCCCTTCGATGAGGAACAGATCGAGCTGTCCACGATCCGCCTCATGGCAAAGGTTCCGGTCATCGCCGCATACGCTTTGAAGAAGTCGACCGGCCGAGCGTTGCTCTACCCGGATAACTCGCTGAGCCTTGTGGAGAACTTCATCCGCTTGTGCTTCGCTAACCCAGCTGAGCCATACGAGCTGGACCCGGAGACGGTGCGTGCACTCGACCAGTTGCTGATTCTGCACGCTGACCACGAACAGAACTGCTCGACCTCCACGGTCCGCATGGTTGGTTCCGCTGACGCGAACCTGTTCGCTTCCGTATCCGCTGGCATCAACGCTCTGTTCGGCCCGGCCCACGGTGGCGCGAACGAGGCGGTTCTGCACATGCTCAAGCAGATCCAGACCGAAGGCCTCGAACCGTCCGAGTTCATGGAGAAGGTCAAGAACAAGGAAGCCGGCATCCGCCTCATGGGCTTCGGTCACCGCGTCTACAAGTCGTATGATCCTCGCGCGAAGATCGTCAAGGAGACCGCACACCGCATCCTCAAGAAGCACGGCTCCAACGAGCTGCTCGACATCGCGATGAACCTGGAAGAGAAGGCGCTCAACGATGATTACTTCATCGAGCGTAAGCTCTACCCGAACGTGGACTTCTACACGGGCCTGATCTACAAGGCGATGGGTTTCCCAGAGAAGATGTTCACCGTCCTGTTCGCGATCGGCCGCTTGCCGGGCTGGATTGCTCAGTGGCGTGAAATGATGCAGGACCCAGAACGTAAGATTGGCCGTCCGCGTCAGCTCTACACCGGCTACACACAGCGCGACTACCCGAACGCGTAGTCGGCCCCTGATGTGAGCGCGAGCCTAACGCTCCAGACCGTATAAACGAGAGGGCGCCACCACGATTTTCGTGGTGGCGCCTCTCTCGTTTTGTGGAGAGCTAGTCATGCCCCGTAGCGGTTCCGGCGTTCTTTCCGGGACTGGTAGAGATCCAACATGCTGAGCGCGGTAGCCAGTGAACCGATCACGAACACGGTTGCGAAACCGATCATTGTGGCGTGGTCCCAGTTGCCGGTTGCTGCCACACTCGCGAAAACGATACCCGTGACCAGCGCGAGCCCGATCGCGGTGCCGACGCGCTGGCCGGTCTGCATGACCCCGCCGGCGGAACCCGCGTACTGGACTGGCACATCGGCCAGTGTGAGGGTCTGGTTCGGGCTGATCACGGCACCTTGGGCGCCGCCGGTGAACGCGAGCGGCAGCATGAGCCACCACACTGAAATGTCCCAGGTTTCGATCATCCAGATCACCAGGATGCTCCCGAGCAGGCCTGCGAGCACCACGAACTGCGCGGTCAGCACCAGGATGCGGCCTAAACGCACGATGTGCCGGCCAGCGATCGCGGACGTCACCGCGGAGATGATCGCAGCTGGCAAGCCGATTGAGCCGGCCGCGAGCGCGGATTCGCCGTGGCCGTTCTGCATATAGACCGCAACCAACAACCAGATGGCCGGCATGCCGGTGAAATGTACGGAGATTAGCGCGGTGCCGTTGGCGAAAGAACGCGTTTTGAAGAGGTTGAGGTCCACCATGGGGGAGCGGCCGCGGCGTTCATAGGCGCGTTCCCAGAAAACCCATCCCACAAGCAACACGAGCCCTACAGGCAGCGCGGCCCAGAACCACGCGGAAGCGCGGGCCTCCATAAACGGCAACATGACCAGCAATACCGACAAACCGAACAGGGTGATACCCACCGGGTCGATGTCAGCTTTCGCGCGGCCACCTGAAACCTCCACGCCCTCACGCTGGATGCCTGCCGGTTGATCAGCTGCGGGAACAGGCTCCCAAGCGCCTGCCGGGAACCATTTCTTGGACATCAGGATCGCGAACGCCGCGATCGGGACGTTGATGAGGATCGAGGCGCGCCAACCCCATTCCGCGCCAAACACAGCAATCAGCACACCGCCCAGTACCGGGCCGATCGCCACGGAGACACCCACGACTGCGCCGAAGAGGCCGAACGCGCGCCCGCGTTTGCTTCCGCTAAAGAACTGTTGGATCAGCCCGATAATCTGCGGACCCAGTGCACCGGAGCCCAGCCCGGTTAGTGCGCGGGCAATGTTGAGCACCGTAGTGTTCGGGGCCAGCCCCGCCAAGAGCGAACCCAGCCCGAACACGGCCAGGCCCGCCACGAACAGACGGCCGCGGCCATACACATCGCCGGTCCGGCCAGCCGCAACCAGCAACACACCGAAAGCTAGCGCGTAACCGGAGACGACCCATTGAAGCTGGGAATCATCAGCTTCGAAGGTGTGCTTGATGGAAGGGAGAATGACGTTGACAATCGATACGCTCAGAAGCGTCATGAACATGGGGATTAACGTCACCACAAGCAAGTGGCGCTGAACGGTAGAGAATCCCTGATTGTCACTAGTCACGGACAAAGTATGTCACACAGCTCACATAAGAGCGCAGGCATAACGTCTGCATTCAGCTATGTGACTTGAACGTTCTCCATTTTCGCGCGAGCCTTCTTGGTGCCTGGCTGCTTGTTGATGCGGTATTCGGCGTAGCGGGCAACACCGGAGAGGATGAGGCACAAACCGATGTACATCACGGCGCCGACCATCGCGGCAGGGATCAACGGGTAGCCGAACGAGATCTGGTTGCCCACGAGCTTCACCTGATACAGCAGCTCCTGGTACGTGATCACGAAACCAAGTGCCGTGTCCTTGAGCGCCACCACGAGCTGGGAGATGATGACCGGCAGCATCGACTTCACGGCCTGCGGTAGCAAGATGAGCGTCATGACCTGGTATTTACGCATACCGATCGCGTATGCGGCTTCCGCCTGACCCTTCGGTAGAGAAACAACGCCCGCGCGGATCGCCTCTGCCAGAACCGAGCCGTTGTAGGCGGTCAACGCGATCACGACGGCGGTGAACGGCGTCATCTTGATGTCCAATGTCGGTAGGCCGTAGTACAGCAGCATCATGAGGATCAGTAGCGGGATGGCGCGGAACGTCTCAACGAGGAATGAGAAGATCGCGCGCACCCATGCGTGATCCGAGAGCCGCCCGACCGCAAGGATGAACCCGAGCGCGAGCGAAAGGACCGCCGCAAGTCCGAACGCGGTCAACGTATTCACAGCACCTTGGATAAAGCCCTGCATGATGCGTGGTGACTGCAGGAACGCCCACTTTTGGGGCGCGAACTGCCCAGCCGCCGCGAACTGGCTGATGATGAACCATACGATCGCTGCAACCACAACGATGGTGGCTACCGCGAGAATGCGGTTGCGGACTTTGGCGCGCGGGCCAGGCTGATCGTAGAGAACTGAAGCCGCCATGGTTATGCCACCTTCCACTTACGTTCGAAGTACCGCTGCACTACGGAGAGAATCATCACGAGCGCCACGAAGATGATGGCAACCCAGATGAGGCCCTGCAGCTGCGGTTCGGAGCGTTCGGAGAGGTACTGGCGGATCGTACCGGCCTCAACCACACCGAAAGCCGCTGCAACAGTCGTGTTCTTCAGCAACGCGATGAACACCGAGAACATCGGCGGAACGGTTGCCCGGAACGCTTGCGGCAAAATGATTTGGGTCATGGATTGGCCGAACGTGAGCCCGACGGCGCGGGCGGCTTCCGCTTGCCCCAACGGCACAGTGTTGATGCCGGAACGCAACGCTTCAGCAACATAGGTTGCGGTGTAGAGCGTCAAGCCGACGATAGCGAGCTGAACGAAATCCAGCTTAGGCAGAATCGAGCTATCGCTGGATGCGAGCTTGGGGTAACCAAGCGCGAAGAACATGAGGATCAACGTCAACGGCGTGTTACGGACCGCGTTGACATAGAACGTACCCACCGCCCGCATCACAGGCACAGGGGAGACCCGCATCGCACCAACAATGGTGCCGAGGATGAGGGAACCGGCGCCGGAGACCACAAATAGCCAGAGGGTCATCTGGAAGCCGCGGATATATATGTCGCTATTTTCGGTGAGTACTCGCCAGAACTCGGCTAGCGCATCCATCTAAGCGCTCCTTGTCTGCAAGGTAGGAGGGGTCTGCAAGGTGGGAAAGGTCTGCAAGGTGGGGGAGAGTCCGTGTGAGCCCACGGCGTAGCGGTGTCCATAGGAAAGGCGGCTCGAGTTTTCAGCGCCCGAGCCGCCTTCCTCATTAGTCACACAGGACTAACCGGGGCTAGTCGCACTTGGCTGGGGTCGGCTGTTCAACCTTGGTGCCGGACTTGCCAAGCGTTGCGTCATAGACCTCGGTCCAGTGCTTCTTGCCGTCCTCGGAGGTCATTGCATCGGAGAGGGCCGTGCACAGCGCGGTGTCACCCTTAGGGATACCGACGCCGTAGAGCTCCTCAGTGAAAGGTTCGCCAACAACCTTGAGGTTGTCAGGATCGTTGGATGCGTAACCCAAAAGGATCGCCTGGTCGGTCGTGACAGCGTCAACGTTGCCGTCCATGAGGGCAGAGACACATGCGGAGTACTTGTCCATACCCACGGCCTTGGTGTCCTTGAAGTTCTCTTCGATGTTCTGCAGCGGGGTCGAGCCGGTTGCCGAGCAGACCTTCTTACCCTTCAAATCCTTCTCAGACTTGATGCTGTCATCGTCCTTCTTCACCAAGAGACCCTGGCCGGTCTCGAAGTACGGGCCAACGAAGCCGACCTGCTGCTTACGCTTATCGGTGATCGAGTAGGTGCCGACGTAGAGGTCAACGTCGCCGTTGGAGAGCGCCTGCTCGCGGTTTGCGGAGTCAACCACCTTGTATTCGATCTTGTCGGCCTCAATGCCGAGTTCAGCTGCCATCCAGCGCGCGATTTCGATGTCGAAGCCGGAGCGCTCGCCGGTTGCCGCATCGAGGTAGCCAAGACCTGGCTGGTCTTCCTTCACACCGATGACGACCTTGCCGTCCTTGGAGATCTTGTCGAAGGTCTTGGAGCCTTCGATCTTGACGTCCTTCTTAGCGTCGACGTCCACGTGCTCAGCCTGGCTGTCGCCGCCACCGCACGCGGTGAGGGCCAGCGATGCTGCAGCCAGGGTTGCGAAAACGGCGCTGGCACGCTTGGTGCTACGGCGTTTGAACATGAGAGCCATAATGGTTCCTTTCTGGGCCCCAGGGTGGGGTGGTTAATGGGTGATGAGCTTAGAGAGGAAGTCTTTAGCCCGGTCGGTTTGCGGGTTGGTAAAGAACTCTTCCGGTGTTGCTTCTTCAACGATCTCGCCATCTGCCATGAACACGATGCGGTCAGCGGCTTTGCGGGCAAACCCCATCTCGTGCGTCACCACGATCATGGTCATACCGGATTTAGCGAGCTGAACCATGATGTCGAGGACTTCGGTGATCATCTCCGGATCGAGAGCAGAGGTTGGTTCGTCGAAGAGCATGACCTCAGGTTTCATAGCGAGTGCGCGTGCGATAGCGACGCGCTGCTGCTGGCCACCTGAGAGCTGGGAGGGCATCTTGTTGGCCTGGTTGCCCACGCCCACTCGGTTGAGTAGTTCGAGGGCCTGCTTCTTAGCCTCTGCCGGCTTGACGCCACGAACCTTGATGGGACCAAGGGTCACGTTGTCCTGAATGGTTTTGTTGGCGAAGAGGTTGAAGGACTGGAAGACCATTCCGACGTCCGCACGTAGCTTGGCGAGTGCCTTGCCTTCCTCTGGCAGCTTCTTGCCGTTGATGAGGATCTCACCGTTGTCGATGGTTTCGAGGCGGTTGATAGTCCGGCACATGGTGGACTTACCGGAACCCGAGGGGCCAAGAACAACAACCACTTCGCCACGGTGAACGTCGAGGTTGATGTCACGCAGAACGTGCAGTGGGCCATAGTGCTTATTGACCCCTTTGAGGGAGACAACGGGTGTGGTGTCCGTCTCAACTGTTGATGTCATGAAAATAAAATAGCAGTTTTTGTGTGACCTATATCAACTCAGATGGAAGTTGAATTTTTTGTGTCAGCGTGCCAGTTGCGTGCGTACTGGATAGTGTTGAGACATGGACAGCTCTGACCGTTCGCCGCATCAACAGCCACACCGTGGGTCTCAATCTCATCGTGGGTCTCATTCCCATCGCGATGTTCCGTTGCCCGGCCGCAGGCAAGCCGACCACTTTGACCGAGATATGCTCAAGCGTTCTTCGCCGATCGATCGCGGCCGCGAAGCGTGGCGAGTTCTGCGGATGCAGTCCGAATTTGTGACCGCCTATGATTCGCTGAATGAGCTGGGCGGGGCGATCGCCGTGTTCGGTTCAGCTCGGCTCGGCGAAGGCACCCCGGAGTATGCGGCCGCCCGCGAGGTCGGACGGCAGCTGGTCGAGGCAGGTTTCGCGGTGGTGACCGGTGGCGGCCCGGGAACCATGGAGGGCGCTAACCGTGGAGCAGCGGAAGCCGGTGGGCGTTCGGTGGGGCTGGGTATCAACCTGCCCTTTGAGACGGGCTTCAACGAGTGGGTGGACACCCCGGTTCCTTTCCATTATTTCTTTAGCCGCAAGGTCACGTTCGTGAAGTACACGGACGGCTGCATCGTGATGCCGGGTGGGGTAGGAACGCTTGATGAGCTCTTTGAGATCATGACCTTGTGTCAGACCCAGAAGATTAGCGGATACCCGATCGCGTTGGTTGGTAAGGATTTCTGGAGCCCGCTACTTGAATGGATGCAACAGGTGCTTCTGGGACGAGGAACCATCAGTGAATCAGATATTCAGCGCCCGCTGATCACCGACGATGTTGCAGAAGCCGTTGAGTTCGTGACTGCGCACGCCCGCGGCCCAGCCGGAAAGCCACATGGCGATGCGGGTGGCAGCAACGACAACGCCGCATCGTAGCAACCGCATATCCTAGAGATAGCGGGCCCGACGCGAGCGGGCGCGGCAGACAAATGTTTTGAGTGTAAGTCGAGGCAGCGCACGCTGCGTTCTGTGAGGTTGATCTGATGCCGCTCTTTGTGGTGTTCATCGCGGTGGCGGCTGCGGCGGCGATCGCTATAGCCGTGTATCCGCGGCCGTCCCAGAAAACCGAACCGTTGGATGACACGCCTCCGATGTTTGGCCTGCCTGAACCTGACCCGGTGCTCCCGCCTGTTGTGCTTCCCGAAAGCCCGCAGGGTGCAGACGTTGAGGCTTTGCGTTTGCCGATCGGCTTCCGTGGATACCGCTGTGATGTGACCGATAAGGTGCTCGATGAGCTCGCGGCACGGATCGATGAGCTCGAGGTTGAGAACGCTCGCCTGCGTTCCCAGGCTTCTAAATCTGGCCGAAGCAGCTCAGCGCACTAGAGGCTAAAAGTTACCAAGAGGCATCTAGGGTGTGGTCTGATTATCCTTCAATTGGTTGTGACACAGGTTATCTGGGATAATCAAGGTAACCCTTTAGGGGCTCGTACTTCGACGGGGTGAGCGATACCCCAATGGAACCTGAGGAGCGCACGAAAATGGCTGCGATGAAACCGCGTACGGGTGACGGCCCGTTGGAAGTTGTCAAAGAGGGTCGGAGCTTGATTATGCGGGTTCCGATCGAAGGCGGCGGCCGCTTGGTCCTTGAGATCAACGACGATGAAGCCGTGGCGATGCGTGATGCGCTCGTTGGAGTAACAGGCTAAGCCTTCACGTCACTAGGTTTGCAATGCTGGATGCGTCCACCACACCGGTGGGCGCATCCAGTGCTTAAACATTCAGCCTCCGCCAGGTGACATGCGGGTAGGCTAGCCGTCAGATCCAGCGGGTGCGGAGGCGAACGGGCAACGCGGTGCTAGCAGCCAACGCAAGGCTAGTGGCCAACGCGGCCTTAGCAGTTAACGCGGTGCTAACGTTGCTTGACGGCTAGCAGGACCCCGGAACCAGACGGAATGGTCACAGAGAACACGTCCTCGTGATCGCGTAGCCACCGTTGAGCCTTACGGGCCGCGATCGTTGAAGGCTTGCGTACGGCAGGTGCCAACACGCGGTCTGAATCCAGCGCATCGTTGATGATCAAAAGCCCACCCGGTTCAAGCAGCCGTAGCGCCTCCACAGCTTCTTTCGCGACCCGGTTAGGGTCACCATCGAGCAGTACCAGCTGATACGAGGAATCCGCGAGCCGAGGGAGGACCTCCTGGCTGCGGCCATTAATGGTGCGCACGCGGCGGCTGGGGATGTTCTCTTCCTTAAAGGCGTAGCGGGCGGCTTCGAGGTGGTCGTAATCCTTATCGATCGTGGTGAGCACTCCGCTAGGAGCCATTCCACGCAGAATCGCGAGCGAACTGATCCCCACGCCCGTTCCGACCTCAACCGCGGCCTCCACTGCAGCGCTCGCGGAGAGTACTGTGATCAGTTGAGCCACGGCCGGGGTCACTGACTCCACGCCGAGTTCCAAGCCCCGGGCCCGCGCGGCGGTCAGCGCAGCGTCCTCGAGGGGAAGAGCCTCGGTATAAGACCAGCTGCTGTGCTTAGAAACTGACACGGAATCCCTCCGAGGATTGAAACGGGGCAGTGAAGGAAACAGGCGCGGAACTGCAAGGGCGTCTAAGACATCTTATGTCCAAGCGGTCAGCGGGGCCTCAACCTCAAAGGGGAGTGGCGTGCAACAACACCCAAGAGGGGGCAGTTCCTCTTGAGTTCTTTATCAGGTTTCGCTCAGGTGAACAAGGCAAAATGAGGGAGGATCCGGATCCAATTTAGAGCGGAGGTGGCACAGAGGTGACGAGCGAATCTAGCCACGAAGCCGCCTTCAACGCCACTTCCCGAGATGCGCACACGGACACGGTGAGGGGTCTTGGATCGGCTAGGCGTTGGGTTCCGCTCATGGGGGCGCTTGTAACGTTCTCAGCGTTGCTGGGAATCTTGGTCGCGGCGTGGGCTGCTGGGGGAGTCCGGGAGCCGCAACCGGTGACGTCGTCAGCGGCGCATTTCACGTCGCGTGGCGAGGCTCTAGGCGCCGAACAGGTGACGAACTTACGTCACGCCGGCTGGCTGTGCACCGACCTGCGCACTATCGGTTTCACGTGGGAGAGTGCATCGGGCCGCCACATCGGCAACACATACGAGTTGCAGCAGACCTACTCCTCACCCGCGGGTACTGTGGTGATCGTTGAATCCCGCGACGCCCACGGCTCGGCAATCCAAAGCCGTACACAATCAGAAGACGCAGACGCAAGCAACCAAGCGATCCACAGGTTGCGTGATGGCCGAGGGCCGCTGTGGCAAGCCGAACTGAGCACCGACAGTGCCCGTTTCGTCATCGCGGCTGACCTGCCTTCGATCCACGAGAAGATCCTCGTGCACCAAGTGCGCACGCAAGCCACGGACAAGATCCGAGACCTCGAAGCCTCCAGAGCTGGCGGGCTGGAGCGGCTCACCCGTGGATTCGCTAGGCTCATGGAGCCGCGGTAAGGGTCGCTTAGAATACGTGTCAGATTCGTAAGCATCGCGTGAACAGGTAAGCTTCGGGCGTGGAGTTTTTTGGAATTAATGGTGCAGAGTTCCTGGTTCTGGGGATTCTTGCCGTTGTGATCCTCGGGCCAGACAAGCTGCCCGAGTACACCCGAAAACTCGCTGACTTCATCAAGGGCGTCCGCAATTACGCGAGCACCGCCAAGGAACGTTTCCAAGAGGAAATGGGCGATGAAGTCAAGGACGTTGACTGGCGCAAACTCGACCCGCGGCAATACGATCCACGCAAAATCATCCGCGACGCCCTCTTCGAAGACGACGCTCCCGCTAACGCAACGACGAGCACCAACACAGAACCAGCCTCGGCACAATGGAAGCCTCAAGCCCTACCGAACGTTGCAGGCCAGGATCGGCTGCCGGCGGACCAGCCGGCACCGTTCGATGACGAAGCAACCTAGGCTGTCCTGCTAGCGGTCTCACGCCGTGGCGTGGCTAGCGGTGCGGCGCCGTGGCTACCCCGGTGTAGCTACACTGGCCTGGCTATCGGGGCGTGGCTACCGAGGTGTGACGCCGAGCGATCTACCGGCAAGCCCGCGCGGGGCCGAGGCGAGCTCCTGCGCCAGCGCCCGGAGCGCATCGGCCGCTTCAGAAGCCTCAGGGCTCAAGACCACCGGGACACCCTCATCGGACCCGATCCGCAAACGCTCCTCGAGCGGGACCTGCGCGCGTACAGCAACCGGGTAGCCCACCTGCTCGCTCAGATGCTCAGCCACAATCTCACCACCACCGGAGCCGAAGATGCGGGAGACACTGCCGTCCGGCATCCGCATGAAGGACATGTTCTCCACCACGCCAAGCACCTTCTGGCCCACCTCATGCGCCATCGCCCCGGCACGCTCAGCGACCTCAGCGGCCGCAACTTGAGGCGTAGTCACCACCAGAACACCGGCATGCGGCAACAACTGGCCCACAGAAATCGCGACATCGCCGGTGCCAGGAGGCAAATCCAGGAGCAAGAAATCGAGGTCACCAAAATGCACCTCGTTCACGAACTGCTCCAAAGCCCGGTGCAGCATCGGGCCACGCCACATGACAGGCCGGTTGCTGTCTAAGAACATGCCGATCGACATGACCTTCACACCGTGAGCCACCGGCGGCAAAATGAGGTCATCAACCCGGGTCGGCTTGTCCGTGACCCCCATCAAACCGGGGACCGAGAAACCCAAAACATCCGCGTCGATCACGCCGACCTTATAGCCTTCAGCCGCCAACGCGGCTGCAAGGTTCACCGTGACCGCGGACTTACCAACACCACCCTTACCCGAAGCCACAGCGATAATGCGGGTCAACGTATCCGGCCTCGTCAACGGTGAGCCCGTGCGTTTGAGCGAGCCCACCAACTCGGCGCGCTCTTGAGGCGACATGACATCCAAGACCACATCAACATCGGACACCCCAGCAACACCGCGCGCAGCTGCCTCGACGTCATCGGTGATCCGCGCCTTCATAGGGCAGCCAGCAACCGTGAGCTTGACCGTAACGCTCACCCGGCCGTCATCGGTGACCGTGACGTCACGCAACATTCCCAGATCAACCAGCGGGCGGCGCAACTCGGGATCCTGCACTGACGCGAGCGCTTCCCGAACCCGGTCAGAAAGATGGCCCCGGTCAGAATGGTTGCCTCGGTCAGAAAAGTCAGCTGTTGGCATACTTCCCAGGATAACTAAGGCCACGCACACACAAGGAGCGGTAAATTGGTGATCATGACAGCTACACCGCAGAGCTTCGGCAACATGTTCATGAGTATCCCGCGCGGGCCGGTCTTGGGACGTTTCAGCGACTACCAGGACGCCCAGAAGGTGGTTGACTTCCTCGCGGATAACGACTTCCCGGTCAACAACGTCTCCATCATCGGTAACGACCTCAAACTTGTTGAACGGGTCTCCGGCAAGCTGACCTACCCGAAAGTCGCGTTGCAAGGCGCGATGCAGGGCGCGATGATGGGCCTGTTCTTTGGGCTGATCATGATGCTGTTCTCGCCTCAGGGCGCCAACGTGGCGACGCTGATGTTCGCGGCCGTGCTGATCGGTGCGGTGATGTGGATGCTCTTCGGCATCATCCAGTACGCTCTACGCCGCGGCAAACGCGACTTCGCATCCACCCGGCAGGTGCTCCCGGCGAGCTGGGACGTGATCGTGAATCCACAAGTCGCAGGGCAAGCCCAGGCACTACTGCGGAAGCTTCAAGACCGCCCGGCGTCCCTACCGATCAACGACGGCCCGAACTACAGCCAGGGTGGCTTTGGGCAGGGAAGCAATGGTCAGGGCGCTGCGGGAGGCTACGGAGCGGGCCAGGGTCCATCGTGGCAAGGCTCTGCGGGTCAGGGCTCTTTTGGCCAGAATACGGATGGCCAGGGTTTCGGTGCTTCAGGCCAGCAGGGGAGCTCCGCTAGCGGTGAGCAAAGCGCTGAACAGTCTGCGGCATCGACGGCTCCGAGCGATCCGTTCTACGCCGACCTCGAAGACGGGCGTCCACGGTTCGGGGTCCGCCGCGAAGACCTCGCCGCGCAGAAACCAGTCGACGCTGACTCGAATGAGCCAGCGTCGACGGATTCCGAAGCCTCAGAGAAGCCTGAGGAAGAGCAACAGAAGTAGCTCTGCCGCGCCATCATCACGGAGCGACCTCACGAGGCGACTTCACAGAGCGAGTTCACGGGGCGCGACATGGACGGCGGGCTTAGCTACGCTGGCTTAGCTGCGTTTGAGCCAGGCTTCGACCTCGTCCACGGTACGTGGGATGTCTTTGGTGAGGGATTCCGCGCCGTCGGCGGTGACGAGGATGTCGTCCTCGATGCGTACGCCGATGCCGCGGTATTCCTCAGGTACAGCGAGGTCCTCAGCCTTGAAGTAGAGGCCCGGCTCGATCGTGAAGACCATCCCTTCGGCCACGATGCCGTCCTGGTACAGCTCCTGGCGGGCCTGCGCGCAGTCGTGGACGTCGAGGCCGAGGTGGTGGCTCACACCGTGCGGCATCCAACGGCGATGCTGCTGGCCGCTCGGCTTGGTCGCTTCCTCAGCGCTCACCGGCAACAGGCCCCACGCATCGAGGTGTTCAGCCAGGACAGCGGCGGCTTTATCGTGGATCATCCGGAACGTGATGCCGGGCTTGACGATCGCGAACGCCTGATCAGCGGCATCCAGGACCGCCTCATAGATCTTGCGTTGGACCGGGGTGAACGTGCCATCCACCGGAACAGTGCGGGTCACATCGGCGGTGTAGAGCGAATCAACCTCAACACCAGCATCGACCAGTAGAAGCTCACCAGAGTTCACCTGGCCGTCGTTGCGGATCCAGTGCAGTGTGGTCGCGTTGTTGCCTGAGGCCGCGATCGTGTCATAGCCGAGGTCATTACCTTCCTCACGAGCCCGAGCAAAGAACGAGGTCTCCACAACGCGTTCGCCACGCTTATGATCCACGGCGCGGGCAAGGTTGGCGATGATGTTTTCGAAACCGGAAGCCGTCGCGGCAACAGCCTCACGCATCTGCTCGATTTCCCACTCGTCCTTGATCAAACGCAGCTCAGAGAGCGCCTCGGTGAGCTTGGCGTCCTTCTTATCCTCAGCTTCAAGGTCGGTGATGCCAGTGTTGATGCGGGAGGTGTCCACGAGCGCATCCACGGTGGGGTCCACGTCACGGACCACACGCACACTCAAACCGCCGAAGGCTGGGTGTCCAGCGTTCTCGGTGATCGCATCCTCAAGTTTCAGGTCCATGTGCTCGGTTGGCAAACCGGTCTGGGTCGCCATCGTTTCGAGCGTGTGGCGGGCACCGATCCAAAACTCGCCGGTGCGCGCGTTGGAATAGAACTCCTTGGAGTCCCGGCCAGCCATCGGGCGGAAATACAGTGTGGAAACGTGCTGGGAGCCGTCATCGCCGGCGCCTTCTTCAACAGGCTCCATGACCAGGACAGCGTCCGGTTCTTGGTCTGTGCCCAGACCGGTCATATGAGCGAAACCGGAATGTGGGCGGAAACGGTAATCGGTGTCATTCGAACGCACCTTGAGCGGGCCGGCTGGCAAAACCAGACGCTCGCCCGGGAACATCGCGGACAAAGCGGCGCGACGTTGAGCGGCGTAATCGGCTGAGGCCGCGCGGGTCACACTGTGATCCGACTCTGCCCAGCTCGATGCCATGAACTCACGGAAAGCTTCAGAATTAGGTCGCATGGAACGGTTGTTAACCCTTTCCTCAATAGGCTGCTCAGAGCCCGCACCGGCAGCAGCTGCGGCGGGTGGCTGGGCAGGGGACTGCGATTCAGAGATCTCGTTACTCACACCTCTATCGTGTCACTCGCCACTGACAGTTTCATCCTGAAACATGCGGGCTCTGCCGTAAGCTGAGGATCATGCGCATCGACATTCACACTCATTCGTGGGTTTCAGACGGAACCGAATCGCCTGCCGACGTCATCAAACAAGGCCACGCGGCCGGCCTTGACGTGATCTCCCTGACTGATCACGATGCGGTTGAGGGCTGGGATGCCGCCCGCTCGGCCGCCCTTGAGGTGGGGATCGGCTGGCTCGGCGGCATCGAGGTCAGCTGCCGTGTCCCGGATACCGGCGTCACGGTGCACATGCTCGCCTACATGCCGGACCCGGAAGACGCGGCACTGGTTGCCGCGATGGAGGAACAACGGAATTCGCGTATGGCAAGGGCGCGCATGATCGTTGAGAAGCTCGCTGAGGATTTCCCGATCACGTGGGAGGACGTGCTCGCACAAACGAGTGATGGCGCCACGATTGGCCGCCCCCACATTGCCGATGCGCTCGTTGCCGCCAACATCATCCCGGACCGCAGCTCAGCATTCAGTGACCTGCTCTCAAGCAAGAGCCGCTACTACGTTGCTCAACCCGCCCCGAGCCCGGTCCGCGCGGTAGAGATGATCCGCGCCGCCGGGGGAGTGCCCGTGATGGCTCATCCCGCTGCCCCTGCGCGTGGTCGGGTGATCCGTGCCTCCGACCTCGAAGAATGCGTTGACGCCGGGCTTGCTGGGGTTGAGATTCATCACCGGGACAACAACCAAGCCGGGCGGGAATGGCTCCACAAGGTAGCCCGCGAACGCAACCTCATTGTCACCGGGTCCTCCGACTATCACGGCACCGGAAAACCGAACCGGCTCGGTGAAAACCTTACCGATCCGGAACAGCTACAAAAAATCCTTAACCAGGCCGCACCCGCCAATCGGAGCGCATACACCGCGGGGCTACCTGCAGAATGGGTGCGCTGAGCTCACGCCGCAGGTTCAGGCGCTACTCGGCACCTTCGCCCGAACGCGTGCGGCGGCGCTGACGGCCACCGGAGCGGCGCCGCGAACGGCTCCCGCCACGCGAACGCTGCGATCCAGAATCACCCTGCGCGCCTGCGTCTGAGCGCTGTGTTGGGTTCTTAGGCTGTGCTGAGTTCTTACCTTGCGCCGAACCTTGCGCTGAGTTCTGTCGCGTTGACTCGGCGCCTTCGCCCGAACGGGTACGACGGCGCTGACGGCCACCGGAACGGCCGCTACGGCCACCCTCACCACGACCAGAACGCTCGCCGCGCTCGCTACGGCCACGTTCGCCACGGCCACGGCCGGAACGAGCCGAGCGACGGGAACCGGAGCGCCCCGAGCCAGAGCGGCCACCGCGGGACTTGCGGGAATCCGGGCCACCCAAATCCTCAACGTGCTCGGCATCCAAGCCAGCCAGAACACGCTTATCCCGAGGCAAGCGGCCTTTTGTGCCCTTCGGGATGTTCAAATCCTCAAACAGGTGCTCCGAAGAAGAATAGGTTTCGCGAGGCTCCTCAAAATCAAGGCCCAACGCCTTGTTGATCAGGCCCCAGCGGGGAACATCCTCCCAGTCCACAAACGTGACTGCCGTACCTTTGTGGCCGGCGCGGCCCGTACGGCCCACACGGTGCAGATACGTCTTCTCATCATCCGGGCAGTACAGGTTGATCACGTGTGTGACGTCCTCAACGTCAATACCGCGAGCGGCAACATCCGTAGCAACAAGCACATCGACCTTATTGTTGCGGAACGCACGCAACGCCTGCTCGCGCGCACCCTGCCCTAGATCGCCGTGCAAAGCACCCGCCGCGAACCCACGGTCCTTGAGTTCCTCAGCCATCCGGTCAGCCTGGCGCTTGGTTCGCGTGAAAATAATCGTGCGGCCACGGCCCTCAGCCTGCAGCACTCGCGCAACAACCTCATCCTTATCCAACTGATGCGCGCGGTACACCAGCTGCCGGATGTCCTTCTTCGTGATATTCGCAGACTCATCGGGCACGGACGCCCGGATATGCGTCGGCTTCGACATGTAGCGGCGCGCCATCGAAATAACAGGCCCAGGCATCGTCGCAGAGAACAACATCGTCTGCCGAACCTCAGGCACAGCAGCAATCAGACGCTCAACATCTGGGAGGAACCCCAGATCCAGCATCTCGTCAGCCTCATCCAAAACAACAATTCGCACAGCAGACAAATTCAAGTGACGCTGCCGGTTCAAATCAATCAAACGCCCAGGCGTACCGACCACCACATCGACACCCTTAGCCAACTGCTCAATCTGCGGCTCATACGCACGCCCACCATAAATCGTGGCGATCCGCACCGAACGTTTCGACGCTGCCAACGTCAAATCATCCGCAACCTGAACCGCCAACTCACGGGTCGGCGCCACAATCAAAGCCTGCGGAGCACCCGGATGCGGCAAATCCTCATAACCATACTCACCCGGAGCAACAACACGCTGCAGAGCAGGGATACCAAAACCGAGGGTCTTACCCGTACCGGTCTGAGCCTGGCCAATGATGTCGTGGCCGCCCAAAGCAACCGGCAACGTCATCGCCTGAATAGGGAACGGATGCTCAATCCCCTTGGAAGCTAAAGCCTCAACAATGCGAGCATCCACATCAAAATCAGCGAAAGTCTGCTGAGTGGTTTCAGTCATTCAATACTCTCTATTACGCCTGATGGGCGAAACCGACCGGGCCAGGACGGCGGCCATCGAAATCAACATAAGCGATCGAATCGCCAGGCACAGCGATCTTACGGCCCTTGACACCGCTCAACTGCAACAGCGAACCGTTCTTGACGGCCTCTTCAATCTGAGCAACCACATCGTCATAGCTGGCATCAGTTTCAATACCAACCTCGCGGGCCACGTGTTTCACGCCGATACGAATTTCCATGTGAAGAACCTTTCGCCTCTGACTCACAGCCGCGAAAGCGACCGTCATTATCATCGATGTCCACCACGCGTGTGGTAGGAGGCATCGTGCTTATTCCCTACGTTACGGCATCTGCGTGGTTGAGTGTTCGAGGTAGCCATCAATTCCGCGCCAAGCTAAGCGCCACACCAGCTCGCTTGCGCGCTCCCGGGTCATCTCATCCGAGGTCTGCTGCCACAAACCAGCGGCACGCTCCGCAGCCGCCGTGACAGCAAGCCCTAAATATGTGGCCTCAAACTGATCCAAAGACGTGAATGTAGCGAGCTTCTGGCCAATCTCGAGCCCGATCGTGTCGCGGAACTGACGCAAACGACGAGCAATTGTGGCCTCATGCGATAGATCAGACTCAAAAACTAGCTCGTGCGCGGAACCTTCCCGCGCCACGAAATCGAAATACGCCTCCACCGTAGAACGAACCGTAGTGAACGGATCATCAGACGCGTTCAACGCTTCCCGGACGGCGAGAACCAAACTATCGAGCTCATGTTCAAGCAACGCCACATACAAATCCAGCTTGCTGGAGAAATGCTGATACAAAACCGGTTTAGAAACCCCAGCGTTCTCAGCGATCAGATCCATCGACGCCGCGAAGTAACCGTGCTGAGAGAAAGTTCTTTGCGCAACGCCCATCAGTTGTGCGCGGCGTTCATCACGAGGCATTCGCCTGGCTGCTTGAGTCATGTCGATGTGTCCTTCCGCCTCAGACCGATGCGAACGGTTCGCAACCCAATGTACCGAATCTACCGGAGGAACCAATGGAGCGATGGGGCGGTGGTGGGGGCGATGAGGCAGTGGTGGGGCCGATGGGGCGGTGGGGGCGAGGCGGCGGAGGGCTCGGCCTGCGGGGGAGGGATCGGCCTGCGGTGGGCGCACGTGGTTTCGCGGAACCTCATGTTGCGCACGTGCGGGTGAGATTAACGTGTACGTGGGATCATGGCCGCATGGAGAATCTAGCTAGTCCAGACCCTACGGCTTCTAGCCAAGCAAACTCGGGACTCGATGCGCGCGAGGCGCTCGTCTGGCTGGGTGAGGAAGCCGAGTTCACGAGTTCAGCAACGACGAGCATCGACGGCCTTGCCACCGGTGTCCGTATCCTCACGACAACGCGGTTGCGGCAAGCCCAGCTGATGATCGCCCGGCCGGATGCCCGCGTGGTCTTGTGTGCGCCGGAGGCCGGTGAAAGCGAATGTGAAGCGCTGATGCGCGTGGGTGCCGAGCAGGGAACGCAGTGGGCTGTCATGGGCCTGCAGGCCGCAGTCGATGCCGGAGCCGAGAGGCGGGTCGCTGAAGCGATCGACGTAGGCGTGTTGATGCCCGCCCCGCTCCAGGCGGCACCGGAAGGCTGGAGCCTTGATGCGGCACGCCAACGCGAGAAAGACAGTCAACTGACAACCCAGGATGTTGCGCTGGCATGCGAAGCCGCCGTCGCGAACTACCTGGACGGACACATCCACGCACCGCTCGCATGCCTGGCAACCGCAACTGCGGGCACGAACGGAGCTCGCGTGAGCGCAACCGCGGCCGGGGCGGGACCCGTGCGAGCTGCAGTCAACGCGGTAGTGACCAACGGAAGCCGCACACTGCGGCAACGAGCCGCAGGCCGCGTCGAAACGTTGGCTCAAGCTGAACAGCTCGGGGAACGCGCCGCTCAAGCACTCCTGGACGCAGGCGCCGAGGCGGCTCCGCCGTAGGTCAGCGGCCAGCTCCCATCTACGCGGGCCGAAGGGTTCTTGCGGCGCAAGAAGTCCTGGAAGTTCGCGGCCCACTCCTGATGCCACTGAACCTGCTGCGAATGCAGTAGCAACGGGACGATCTGAACTTCGGCAGGGTAGCGGCGGGCAATCTCATCGGCCACACCAACAGCGGCTAGGGCATCCGCATCGGCGGTGTGGGCTTTATTCAACGGGACGTTATAGAACTCGCTCATTACGCTCAGCGTGCGTTTACCGCGGCGGAACCGGTCCAATTTACGGTCCAAAACGAGCGGGTCGATGACCGGGCTCGCATCAATGGTTTCAACCCCGTGACGCTGAGCTTCCGAACGCAACACGGTGAAGTCATATGGGGCGTTGAACGCGATGACCGGCATGGTCTGGAAGAGTTGCGATAACAGCTCAGACATCTCGCGTACAGCCTCAACCGGATCGCGGCCGTCGGCTTGAACATCGGCGTCAGAAATCCCGTGGATCTTCGTGGTTTCTGGCGGGATGGGAACCCCAGGGTTCACAAGCCAGTTGTGCGACTGCATCACTTCAGCCTTGCCGTTGATGATGCTGATGTTCGCTGAAACGATGCGGGCCTCGTGTGGGTTCGGAGACGTCGTCTCCAGATCGAACGCGGCACGCGGAAGCTCATGCCAAGGATGCGGTGCACTGTGAGCAGAAGATGAGGTCATGCATCTAACCTACCTGGGCTGTTGCGCGGCGAGAGCGGGTGGTTTGCGTGCTGTGGTTTTCTCTTAGGCTGTGCGGCGCGGGAGTTTCAAACTGTCAGACCCCTGTGATGCAGTGTGAATGGAATCAAAGCTGGGCATTGAGAGGAGGCCGCGATGAGTAACGTTCCTGGCGGCCGGGCACGGCCAGATAGTGCTGCTCGGGGTGGGGCGCTTCTGTCCGGGGAGGGCAGGCGCGATCCCGAGGTGGTGGACGAGGCCGTGTTTCGGGTCCTGGAAGCGTGTCCCGCCGGCAGGGTGGTGGCATACGGAACCGTTGCGGCGTGGCTGGGGCTTTCCAACGCTCGGAGGGCAGCTGCGGCAATGCGCCGTGCCCCGGAAGGCATCCCGTGGTGGCGGCATGTGCGTACCGATGGTGGGCTGATCCCTGAACTGCTGGGGCGTGCTCGGCGGCACTGGGAAGATGAAGGCACACCCTATGGCGAGCGTGGAGTACGTGAGGCGGCGTTCTGGCATCCGGACAGCCACGAATGGAACACGTTGAGAGACCGGATTGCGCAGCTTGAAGCGATCGACGCGGGCGAAACGGATGCGGGCGAAATGGGTTTGGACGAAACAGACGCGCGCGGAACCGCCGGCAACGTAACCGCCGCGAGTGAAGCAACGGAGGAACCACGATGCTGAAAGAAGCTTCGCCTGAGGTGCCGGAATGGTACGAGTTGCCGGAGTACGTGAAGAACCCCGGCTGCGGTCCCCGTGTGATTCTCGGTGAACCAGGAACAGGTAAAACCGAGCTCGCTTTGAGCCTCATGGTCCACCGGATACGTGCCGGGATGGACACAACCGCGGGCATCATCTTGGTTCCTGACCGTGCCGCCGCGAACCGTCTGCGTGACCAGCTGGCACTGCGCAGCAACATCACGTTCTCTTCCCCCGTCGTGCGCACGTTCGCAGGTTTCGCATATGACGTTCTATCCCAAGCGTGGGAATCCGGTGCGCTCGCCGGGGTGCCAACCGCGCCCCGCCTTCTCAGCGGTGCTGAGCAAGACACTCTTATCGAGGAGCTTCTGGCCGGTCACCAAGAAAAAGGTGGCGGGCCAGCTTGGCCGGATTCCCTCGGCGATGCCCCACGCACTCGCGGTTTCCGTAGCGAGCTACGTGAATTCATGGACCGCTCCGACGAATTCAGCGCAAGCCCCGAAGAAATCCAGGCGGCAGGCAGGCGGCTAGGGATCCCAGAATGGGAAGCGACAGCCCAGTTCCTTCAAGAGTTCCGTGACGTAGCAAGCCTCCAACACCCGGAAGCCTTCGCCCCCGCTGAGCTCATGATGCAGGCGATCGTAGCGCTGGAAGCCAACACGGAGTTCGCAGCACGGTTCCTCGCGGAACTTGAGCTCGTCATCATTGACGATGCTCAAGAAGCGACCCCGTCACAAAACCGGCTCATCAGCCTACTGATGAACACGCCAAGCCGCGCCGGAGCCCGCGATGTCATCGCACTCGCATGCCCCGATACCGTAGTTCAAGGTTTCCGCGGCGCACGGGCAGACCTAGTCGATGACCTCATCTCAACAGCGAAACAACGCACCGGCGAGAACGCGGTGACCGTGCTGGAAACCTCCACCCAGATGAGCACCGCCCGGATGAGCCCAGGCATTCACAGCATGTACCGCGCCATCGTAAACCGGCTACCCGCCATCGGAGCGGATGCGCTACGGCGACCCTATGAAGCACAGTTCGACGCCAGCGCTGAGGTTTCACTGGTTTCCAGCGTGGCTGATGAACACCGGCTTGTGGCCCGGCACGTCATCGACTCACATATTCGCAGGTCCGTTCCATACGAAGAAATCGCGGTTATCGCGCGCAACCAAGAACACGTATCCCGGCTCGCGCGCGCCCTGGAACTCAACGGAATCGCGACCGAACTGCCGCCAGCATCACGGCCGTTGAAAGAAGAAGCCGCGGTAGCGCCGTTACTTGACATGGCGCGCATCGCGCTGCGGCCAACGGAACTCGGGCCACGGAACGGAACCCACGAAGCCAACAAGACCAACGCGGCGCGCGCCGCGGCCGGGGAACGCCTCCTGCTGGGCCGCTACGGAGACGTCACGAGCATCGACATCCGCCGTATTCGCCAAGACCTACTCGGCTACGACCGCCTCAGGAACGCCCACCTCTACAACCAGGAGGACGGCCCAGGCATCAAACCGCCCACGAGCGACGAACTCCTCGGAAACCTCCTGGACGCCGACTACACGCAAGAGGACTATCAAAGCTGGGGTGCCGCCGGCCACGCCGCGTTACGACTCAAAGGAATGATCACGGCAACACGAGAACACCTCACCGGACCCACAACACCGGCAACCGTGCTGTGGTCACTGTGGGAGAACGCCCGAATGGGTGAAGCCTGGCGCAGCACGGCACTGAAAGACAACGGCCTGCGCTCCAGCCGAGCACACCGTGACCTCGACGCAGTGATGGCACTGTTCCAAGCCGCCGAACGTTTCGCGGAACAAAACCCGAAAGGGTCCGTGATCCGTTTCATTGAAAGCCTCGAAGACCATGACGTCCCCACGGACTCACTTGCCCAACGAGGCTCCTCAAGCGGGCGAGTCAAAGTCCTCACCCCAGCGGCAGCCGCCGGAACCGAATACAACACCGTGATCATCGCAGGGCTGCAAGAAGGCGTTTGGCCATCCACCGGGCTACGCGGGCAACTCTTGCGTTCGCAAGACCTTGCGGCAGTGCTCGAACACGGGCCGGAAACACTGCACAGCACCACCGTGGCAGACAAGCTCAAAGCCGTACGTGCAGACGAGCTACGCCAGCTCGCCTCAGCGGTTTCCCGAGCCAGAGAACAGCTCTACGTCACCGCCGTCATGGACGAGGACATCACACCATCCACGTTCCTCGATACGATGCGCGGGCCACACGCCAGCAAACTCACACCCATCCAAGTGCCGCGGCCAGCCACACTTGCGTCCCTTGTTGCGGTGCTGCGCCGCACCGCAGAAGCAGGGGAGAACGCGGATTTGATCGAGGACGCCGCGACCGTCCTGGGATACCTCAGCACAACAGGAGAACGGGGTAAAGAGCCAGCGGACAGCACAGCGCCAGTACGGGGTGCGGCACCGGAAGAGTGGTGGGGTTTGGCACCACTGAGCTCACATGATCCGGTGATCGCACCCGGAAACGAGATCAAAGTCTCCGGTTCGAAGGTAGAAGACGCGATCGAACGCCCGCAAACCTGGTTCATGCGGGCCGCCGGAGGAGTGAAACCTACCGACTTCGCGAGATCCCTCGGAACGCTGATCCACCGGATCGCGGAACGCTTCCCAGAAGCCAACATGGATTCGATGCTGAGAGAACTCAGCAGCAGCTGGGAAGAGCTCTCTTTCGACTCCGACTGGGAGAGCAAACGCGAATACGAATACGCGCGGGAAATCCTCGAGAAATTCGCAGCCTACGTTGGCTCACCACCGAGGGAATCAGCGAAAGAGGAACACGGATTCAAGGTAGCGTTGCCGCCAGCTGAAGGCGATCAACACCCGATCTCCATCAGTGGCTCAATCGACCGCATCGACCTAGACGACAACGGCCGCCCCACCATTACCGACCTCAAAACAGGTAAGAACCTTCCCACCCAAGAGGCAGTCAAAACCCACGATCAGTTACGCACCTACCAGTTAGCGGTCATCCACGGGGCACTCAAGGAGCTCACCCAGATCCCCGAGGAACATCGCAACAGACCAGTGGGAGGGCGCATCGTCGGCTTGGGAGGAGCATCTAAAGGCCCTGCGCTGCGTGAACAGGAAAGCATCGTGGAAACAAAGCAAGTCCAGGACGCTGAACAGCGCGTGCGCGAAGCCGCAGCGATCATGTCTGCCGCAGACTTCTTGGCCCGGCACCTGCCCGGTGGATTCCCCTGCGCAAACCCCGGAACATGCCCACTGTGCTCTTCAGGAAGGCAGGTAACACACCCATGAGCGCCGAAAACTACACGCCAAGCCAACTTGCCGAAACCCTCGGAGCACACGAACCAACCAGCGAACAAGCCGCAGTCATCTCGGCCGGGATGGAGCCGTTGCTCGTCGTCGCCGGAGCCGGTTCCGGGAAAACCGCCACCATGACAGACCGCGTGCTCTGGCTTGTCGCAAATCAAAAAGTACAACCCGAAGGGATCCTCGGCCTCACCTTTACACGCAAAGCCGCAGGCGAGCTCGCCGAACGCGTGAGAGGACGCCTTGAAGACCTCCGTCGCCGCACAGGCGAAGAAATCGAAGGCCTCCAGAGCGGGTTAGGCCCCGAGATCTCGACCTACCACTCATTCGCGCAAGCACTCGTACGCGACCACGGGATGCGCATCGGGATCGAACCCGACGCCACACTCATCGACGAAGCACACCAGTGGATGCTGATGACCCGGATCGCCAACAGCTACGACGGCAACCTCGATGGCGTCGCCTACGCTAAAGCGACACTCATTGAAGCAGCTCTGAACTATTCCGGCCAGGCCGCCGAACACCTCGTTGAACCAGCTGAAACAGTCGACTGGCTCCACGAACACGCCGACCGTATCGCGGAACTTCCACCAGGAGCCACAGCCCGGACGAAAAACCCAAGCCCACTGATCGGCAAGCTTCGTAGCAAAGCCGTCATCGCGGACCTAGCCGGCCGCTACCAAACACTCAAACGGGAACGGTCCCTGCTCGATTTCGGCGACCTCATCAAACACGCCGTAACCCTTGCCGGGTTCCCGGAGATCAGTGCAGCCTACAGGGAACGCTTCCCCGTAGTGCTCCTGGACGAATTCCAAGACACCTCCCACGCGCAAATGGAGCTCTTCCATCGGCTTTTCGGGCACAGCAATCGCGGTCACAGTAAACACTGCATCACCGCGGTCGGGGACCCCAACCAGGCCATCTACTCCTTCCGAGGCGCATCAGCCGGCCAGCTTGAATCCTTCAAACACCGCTTCGGCACTACCGAAGAAGACGGCACGCACACACCCGCGCCGCAGATGGAACTGACCATCGCATGGCGCAACGGCCGCAGCATCCTCGATGCCGCCAACCGCATCTCCGAACCGTTACGCGGCGGAGACCATGGCAGTGATCACGAGGCTGAAGCTGTCCTGGAAACGACAGCCGATGCGAGTGGGGCAGCTGCAGGGCCCATCGCCCGTCGCGAGCGTGAGATCACGTTGCCGAGCCGAGGCAGCCTCCACGTCTCGCCACTTCGGGCGCACGCGCACGCCGAGACCGCCGAAGTGCGGCTAGCGTCCTACCTGCTTGAGCGAGACGAAGCAGAAGGGCTTGCTGACACGATCCAGACGGAACGTGAAACGTATTACGCAAGCCACGGGACCTGGCCGAGTGTTGCGGTGCTGACTCGTGTGCGTTCCAACCAAGAAACCTACGCCGAAGCACTACGCGAACGCGGAATACCGGTTGAGGTCGTGGGACTCAAGGGGCTCACGGAAACCCCCGAAGTTCAAGACATCATCGCGACCCTCACCGTGATCAATGACCCGGGCCGTTCAGACTCCCTCATGCGTCTGCTCGCAGGCGCCCGCTGGAGGATCGGTCCCGCCGACCTCATGGCGCTCAACGACTACGCCGAATACAGGGCCAAGCGGCGAGCCTACGCAATCCAACACCAGCTCCCGGCCGACTTCGAATCCGAAGACGGATCCAAAGAAAGCGACCGCGGATTCGCATCCGACACCGGCGAAATCGTTGAAAGCGCAAGCCTCATCGAAGCGCTCCACAACCTTCCTCAACCCGGGTGGGTCTCCAAAGCGGGACGCACGCTGAGTGAGGCCGCGCATCGTCGTTTGACCCGCCTCAAAGAAGAACTCACTTACCTGCGTTCGCTCGCCAACGAAGATCTACCGACCCTCGTCACAGAAATCGAGCGAGTCCTCGGCCTCGACATCGAACTGCTTGCCCGGCCATACGCTCATGAAGCGAGTGCGCGGCGCCACGTCGATGCGTTCATGGACCTCGTCGTGACATTCGAAGCGGCACAAGAAGCCCCAGACCTCACCGCGTTCCTCGAATGGCTCAGCATCGCAAGCGATCACGGAGGCGGCATCGAACAAGCCCCCGAACCCGCGACCGACGGGACCGTGCAGATCCTCACGGTTCACGGATCAAAGGGCCTCGAATGGGACGTCGTCGCACTCCCAGGCATGCGCGAAGGAGACTTCCCAAGCGACAGGGCAACGAACTGGGTTACAGACGTCAGCGAGTTCCCGTGGCCGTTGCGCGGCGACCGCGATGGGCTGCCTCAGTTCACGGCGTTAGAAGACCCTCAACAATGGGTGGACAATCAACGCGACCTCACAGACCTGAACTCCCTACCTAGTAGCAGTAAGAAGAAAAAAGAGGGTGCCCCGGAATACAAGACCGCCGTAGCCGAGCATGCAGTCAATGAGGAACGACGCCTCGCATACGTTGGTGTGACGCGTGCCCGCAGTCTCGTGCTGTGCAGCTCAAGTCGGTTCAAAGGCACCAACAAGAAACCGAGCGAGTCCTCGCAATTCTTCACCGAACTCACGAACATGGCCAACAGCGAGGGGGCAGGCTCGAACGTCCAGATCGCGCGAGGCCTCACGGCGGAAGAGGGGCAGGCCGCTGAAAATCCGGAAGCCGCCACCATCGTGGAGGCTGCGTGGCCTTACGATCCACTCGAAGGCCCAACCATCCGCCACGTTCAGCCCGCATCCCTCGACGAAGACCTCGTATCACAAGCGCAAGCCGCACAGAGTTCAGAGCCACGCGGCCCCATGTCCCACAAGCTTGTGCAACGCGTTATTGCGGCGCCTGCCGCGGGACGCCGCGCCGCAGTGGAAGCCGCCGCGGATCACGTGCGTAGCGCCGCTCGAGGTCTTCAAAACAGCGGTGTGAACGGTGAAACAGTCGCTGAACACATGAGAACCGAGGCTGGCAGAGAATGGGCCGAAGAAGCACACCTGTTGCTGCTGGAGCGCGCCGCGTCTGAACAGCAACACACATGGAAGCCAAGCCACGTGCGTGCCTCGCTGTTAGTCGAAACGGAACAGAACCCAGACAGCGCTTTCCGCAACCTCGTCCGGCCTGTTCCTCATCGGCCTGGCATCGCCGCCCAGCAGGGAACAGAGTTCCACGAATGGGTCGAAGAGCACTTCAACAAAGCATCAGGTTTCGGGCTTGATGACCAACTCATCCCGGATCTGGACGTGTATGCCGATGCGGAAGATTCAGCGACGCTGGATGCCCTCAAAGAAGGTTTCCTCGCCTCGGAATGGGCCGGCCGGATCCCGCATCAAGTCGAAGCTCCCGTGGAAACCGCGATCGCCGGAGTCAGTGTCCGCGGGTTCATCGACGCAGTCTATAAAGAGGACGACGGCTGGCTGCTGGTCGACTGGAAGACTGGCCGCGTTCCCTCGAAAAAAGAACTGCCAGCCAAAGCTAGACAGCTTGCTGTCTATCGGCTTGCCTGGTCGCGTCTCACCGGTACACCCATCGAGAAGATCAAGACCGCGTTCTACTATGTGGGGCACGGCACCACCGTGTGGCCGGAAGAAGAACAACTCGCAACAGAAGCCGAACTCGAAGCCGCACTACAACGCACCCTGAACCCGGAAACGAGCGGGGGAACAGGGCCAAGCGCGGGACCTGAAAGTTAGCAAGGCGGGGCCGAGGGCCGGGCCTCACGTCAGTTGATCAAGGCTTCTCGTGCGTGTCCGTGGTCTCAGTGGCGTCCGTGGTCTCCCTGGTATCCGTGGGTGGAGTGTCGCGTTCATCCGTGGAAGGGCCTGCGGACGCATCAACAACGGGGATTGCGGTGGTATCTAGATCTTCAGCCGCTGCCGGCTGTTCTTCCTCCAGGCGGCGCCGTTCCTCTTCTTGGCGTTGCCGCTCTTCTGCCTGGCGTTTTTCTTCTTCGATGCGGCGGCGTTCGGCTTCTTCCGCGGCACGTTGAAGCTCAGCTTCATAGCGTTGAACCGCCAGAATGTTTTCGTTCAGCTGATTCAGTGAGGCTTCCGCCTGGTCGATTTGGGCCTGGTCAGCGTGAGTGAGTGCCCCGGAAAGCCAGGAAGCTAACGCGAATTCGGCCGCAAGTGTTGCACGGTTACGTAGGTCGTCATCGCCCAGCTGTCCACGGGCTTGCCCATACGCTTCGAAGATCGCATCCACCGTGTCAGGGTTATCGATGCCTAAGACCCACGCCAAGTCAGTGGCCGGGTCACCAACGCGTAACGCAGACCAGCCGGTGACCGCCTGCAAGCGCCCCTCGTGAATGAACAAACGTTCCTCATGAAGGTCGCCGTGGATCACGGTGGGGTTGAACCTCCACCAGGCAACGTTTTCCATCATCTCTTCCCAACGGCGCAACAGTTCGGGAGGGACCTTGCCTGATTCTGCGACGTGGTCCAGTTGAGACAGCAAGCCTCGGCGCAATTCTTCAGCTTCAAACACCGGAAGCCCGGATGCCTCAACCAGTTCGTGTTTGAGCCCGTGAATCGCGGCGATCGCCCGGCCGATGCCTTGTGCGAGCTGGCGCCCGCCATCGGCTTCGAGCTCTTGCAAATCCAGTACGTGCCCCAGCAAATGGTGGTAAACGAAGGTACGCAGCTGCCCCTGGACTACGGTGCCTGCGATTGTCGGCACAGAGAACGGAAGGGTCGCTCGCGCGGCCGCGGTGAGCGTGTCGAGCGCGCTCTGCTCCGTTTCAAGTTTCATGCTCGCGTCCGCGTGGCGGGGGCTCGTCACGCGCCACCGTTTCCCTTGAGAGTCCACGATGAGCGCAGAATCGAAATCAGCAGAGTCTTCCGGCAAGCGGCCCGCTTGGACGGCTGAAAGCCCGGGGACTGCGGCTGTAGCGATGGCGGCGAGGTCGAGCGTACTGCGTTTCACCCTCATAACGTTACGTTGTTATGAGGCTCTTTGCTTGACTGGAGACACCCTGAAGGGACACCTATTTTTTGCTGGGCGTATCGGGTGTACCGGTTACGGTATGTGTATGTCTTTTCTGTCAGTTCCGTTCTCGGGGTTCGCGTGGGATCGCGGTGGTATGGACCGCCGTGAGCACGCCTGGCTTGAGGCTGCAGTGACTGATCCTGCGACCCGGGTTGTGGTGGTAGAACGCAACAGCGTCTTAGTGGACAGCGGTGTCTTGACTGTCAACCCCGCGCAGGGTGACGGGGTGCGTCTCGCTCAGCTGACGGTTGGTGACCTGCACTCGCTGGATGTCCTGCAAACGGCGGGTGTTGCATCTGCCGCCGATGCGCCGGTTGCGTGGCCTGATGCTGTGTGGCTTGGCCGCGTGGATGGCCAGGATTGGGTTGCGGTCCCGGCCGCATCAGGCCTTGAGACCACGGTGCCTGCGGGTGTGGCGTGGGCGGATGTGCGCCGGGTTGCGGCTCAGTTGTCGGGGCAGGATTCGGCGTTGGCGGCAACGTCGGTGGCGATTCTGGCGTGGAGTGCCGCGAATCGGTTCTGTTCCCGGTGTGGTGAGTCGATGCGTGCAGTCGACGCCGGTTGGGTCCGGGTGTGTGGTGCGGGGCATGAGGAGTTCCCGCGGCTTGACCCTGCGGTGATTGTGCGGATCACTGATGATGCTGACCGGGTTTTGTTGGGGCATAACGCGGCCTGGGAGGCTGGACGGTTCTCGATTTTCGCTGGGTTCGTTGAGCCGGGGGAGTCCTTTGAGGACGCGGTGCGTCGGGAGATGCGTGAGGAGGTCGGGCTGGAACTGACCGAGATCACGTATAGGGGTTCGCAACCGTGGCCTTTTCCTCGTTCGCTCATGGTTGGGTTCACGGCACGGGCCGCATCGTGTGGTGTTGTGACCCAGCCTGATGAGATTGATGAGGCCCGGTGGTTCAGTCGTGATGAGTTGCGTGAAGCGGTGGCTGGTGGTGTGATGCGTTTGCCGGGGTCGTCTTCGATCTCGTATGCGTTGTTGGCGGACTGGTATGGGGAAGCGTTGCCTGAGAGGGAGGCTGATGGGCGTGCATAGTCCGAGCCCTGAAGAGATTTTGGATGGCTTGGATGCCGAGCAGCACGAGGTTGCTTCCAATATTCATGGGCCGATGGCGGTGATCGCTGGCGCGGGGACGGGTAAGACTCGTGCTATTACGCACCGGATTGCGTATGGGGTGGCAACGGGTGCGTATGTTCCGAATCAGGTGATGGCGGTGACGTTCACGGCGCGCGCGGCTGCGGAGATGCGGGCTCGTCTGCGTGCTTTGGGTGCTCACGGGGTGCAGGCGCATACGTTTCATGCGGCGGCGTTGCGGCAGTTGCAGTATTTTTGGCCGCAGGCTGTGGGTGGGCAGCTTCCGGCGTTGATTGACCATAAGGCTCCGTTGGTGATGGAGGCGGCCCGTCGGTTGCGGGTTTCGGCTGATCGTGCGGCGGTGCGCGATATTGCTGGTGAGCTTGAGTGGGCGAAGGTTTCGATGTTGACGCCGGAGGCTTATGCGTCGCCTGCGTTGAACCGTCCGCCGGTTGGGAATGTTGATCATCAGGCTTTGGCGCGTTTGTATGCCTTGTATGAGGAGGTTAAAACGGACCGCGGGATGATCGATTTTGAGGATGTTTTGTTGTTGACGGTGGGCATCCTTGAAGATGATGAGCGGATTGCCGCGCAGGTGCGCAGCCAGTATCGGCATTTCACGGTGGATGAGTATCAAGATGTTTCCCCGCTTCAGCAGCGGCTTTTGGACGCCTGGTTGGGTACCCGTAACGACGTGTGTGTTGTGGGGGATCCGTCGCAGACGATTTATTCGTTCACGGGAGCTACACCGCGGTTCTTGCTGGATTTTCGTTCTAAGCATCCGGATGCCCGCGAGGTGCGTTTGGTGCGGGATTATCGTTCGACTCCGCAGGTGGTTTCGGTCGCTAACCGTCTGCTCGCACACCGTAGGGTTGAGCGCGGCTTGGATCAGCGGGGCGCGGTGTGGGCTGAACCGCTTGAGTTGATTGCTCAACGTGATGCGGGCCCACAGCCTGAGTTTCACGAGGCCGCAGACGACGATGCGGAAGCGGAGTTCATTGCCCAGCGGATCAACCAGTTGCACGAGACCGATGGTGTCGCGCTGAAAGACATCGCTGTTTTGTTCCGCACGAACGGGCAGTCGGAAGCGTTCGAGCGTGCGTTGAACGCTCACGGGATTAGCTTCCAGTTGCGCGGCGCTGAGCGTTTCTTTAAGCGTTCCGAGGTTCTGCAGGCGATGGCGCAGATCCGCACGGCGGCACGGCAGGCCCCGGATCACCCGGCGCCGCAACTGGTGCGGGACTTGTTGGGGTCGATGGGCTGGTCGGCTAAGGCCCCGCAGGCTACAGGTGCGGTCCGCGACCGCTGGGAATCGTTGTCCGCACTGGTCTCGCTGGCAGAGAGCATGGGGGCCTCGTTGGGTGAGGGCGAACAGATCACGATGAAGCAGTTCGCTGATGAGCTGATGGAACGCGCCCAGACAGCACACGTTCCGCAACTTGAAGGTGTCACGTTGGCGTCCCTGCACTCTTCGAAGGGTCTTGAATGGGACACCGTGTTCCTCGCGGGCATGACTGAAGGACTCATGCCGATCTCTTTCGCTGAAGACCAAGCGGGCGTGGATGAGGAACGCCGCCTCATGTATGTGGGTGTAACGCGTGCCCAGCGCCGGCTCATCATTTCCTGGGCTCGCTCCCGCACCACTGGTGGCCGTGGCCGCCGCCGGCGCACACGCTTCCTCGACGGGATCGCGCCAACACCACAAGGCGGCACCTCCGCTAGGCCAACAAGGCAGGCCCATCGCAAACCCACGAGTGTTCTGCGCTGCCGGGAATGCGACGGCATCCTCACCAGCGCAACGGAACGTAAACTGCGCCGCTGCGATAACTGCGCGCCAGAAATCAACCAGGAACTCTACGAATCGCTGCGTGAATGGCGCACCGCAACCGCTCGTGAGATCGGGATGCCCGCTTTCGTTGTGCTCACTGACGCATCGCTTCTGGCGCTCGCCGAGATCATGCCGGACGGGCCTGAGGAGCTTTTGAAGGTCCCAGGTATTGGGGCTGCAAAGATGCGGCGTCATGGCGAAAGTATTTTGTCGCTACTTTCGGACTACCGCTGATAGCCTCACGGCGCGTGCCGCTGACACCTTCACGGCGCGTGCCGTTGACGTGGGCAGTTGCATGAGGCCGGCTGGTAGGTTATCGCGGAGGTTTTGGCGTCGATCCTGATGCTGTGGTTGGTGCTCGGTGGGGGTATGCGCTCATCCAGGATGTGGAGGGCGTGCTGAACGCCGATGGCCGCCACGACGTTGGTTTGCGCTGTTTCTGGGGCGCTGAGGTGTGGGCTGCTCAGTTCGGTGCGTTCTTCTCGTAGCGGCCACGTGTTGGTTACGCATTCGGCACATAAGAGCGGGGAAGCGCTATCACCGGCGTGTGGGGTGCGGATGAGAGGCCCAATGCGTGCGTGATCGTGCAGCAAGACGATGGGCAGCACGGGGATGTTGAGGCTTGCTAGCTGGCTCAATTCGTCTGTTGTGAGGCCGTCGTTGCGTATATAGATGACCGCATCGAGGCAGTGGGCTACGTGGCTGAGTTCGAGTGCACCGATCACGGTGGTGTGCGGATGTATCCGAGCCAGCTGCCGTTGAAGGGCTGTTGCGCGGCTGAGCCCGAGTTCGGTGAGCCGTAGTGGTGTGGTTCCAAGGTCCCAGGATTGCACGCGTTGGGTGTCGCCGCTGAGGATCCGGCCTACCCCGGCGGCAGCGAGCCCGAACGCGACGCTCATCCCGCATCGGTCGAGGCCGTCAATCCACACGCTGCGGCGTTGGCGTTGATATGCGCCCGGTAGTTCTTCTGCGTCAGCTTTTTCTTGGCGGCCTGCTGTGCGGTGCTGAACAGGTGCTTTGTGGAGGTAACGGGCGTCGTTGATGAGCCGCTCCCCAAGTAGCCCTGGGGCAGGAAGTTTAGGTTTGGGCAGCGCCGTAAGCAGCTGTTTGAGGGATGCCAGTTCCTCGGCGCTGACGCCGGTGATCTGTGTGGTTTCTGGTCCGTCGCCGAGAGTGATCCGGCCGTCCGGGTAGGCGAAAACCCGGGTATGAGGCGCTGGGGCGTGGTCTAGCTCGGGGGCTTTCGCTGTAGGCAACGCTGTCATGGGTCTGTCCTTCGCATTGAGGGAGCTGGTGTGGTTATCGTGCCAGTTTCGCGCAGCAGGCCAGCGAGTCATCCACAGGTTCGGATGTCCACAACCGAACGTGGGGGAGGATCAACGACAATGGATGTACTTTCCCCGATGCCTTGCGGATTTGGAGTTGTGTAGTGAGAACCGAGCACCACATCACCGTGGATGAACTACCTGTCTTGGTGCGTCGTTCATCGCGCCGCCACAAAACCGTGAGCGCGCGGTGGGAGAACGGGATCCTGTGTCTTGCGGTCCCTGCAACGATGAGCCCTACCGCTGTTGAGACGTGGGCGCGTACGATGCGGGAACGGCTTAGCTCCCGTGCCTCACCGGCCGCTCGCACGGATGAGGAGTTGATGCGGCGCGCTGAAAAGATCGCCCACAGCGTGTTCGATGGGCGGGGCATCCCGACCTCGATCCGGTGGGTTACGAATCAGCGGATGCGGTGGGGCTCTGCGACGCTCTCAACGGGAGCCATCCGGATTTCACACATGCTTGAGCACATGCCGCCGTGGGTTATCGACTACGTGATTGGCCACGAGATGGCGCACCTGATAGTGCCGTATGACGGGCACGGGGCCCAGTTCAAAGCGCTCGAGCATCAGCTTCCGCGAGTAGCGGAGGCTAAGGCTTTCCTCGATGGCGTCGTGTGGGCGCGCAGGCTCGGCGACGGCGGCGCCCCTGATGTCGCCGGAGGGAAAGCTGAGGAGTCCTAGCCGCTATTTAGCGGTTACTTCTCGGAATCGTCCTCGCCCTGGTCGTTGTCGCTAGCGCCACCATCGGAAGAGTCGCCACCATTGGAGGAATCGCCGCCATCAGCAGAGGTGCCGTCGAGCCAAGCGCTCACGGCGGCGTCGAAGTCTTCGTCTGAGGCATCGAGCAGCGCGCGGCGTTCGAAATACCCGGTCGGGTCGTCGAGGTCTTCAGCGGTAGGGAGGCTCGCCATATCGGCCCACGCTTCGTCGCGGGCCTCGTTACCGCGTTCCTGGGCGATGAACTCCCACACAGCGGAGGCGTCGCGGGCGCGGCGGGGGCGCATCTCCAAACCGACCAGCCCCGCGAAAGCCAGCTCTTTAGGGCCCCCGGTTGCCCTGCGGCGGCGGATCATCTCCCGTAGCGCGGGAGCGGACGGCAAACGGTGAGCCGCTTGCGTCACTACCGAATCAACCCAACCTTCAATCAGGGCCAGCGTGGTCTCTAGCCGTGCCAGCGCTGCTTCTTGCTGAGGGGTCTTGGTTGGCTCCAGCATCCCGGACTGCAGGACTTCTTGGAACGCGGACGGGTTGAACGGGTCGATCTCGTCGAGTTGTTCGTGGATCGCTGAGGTATTCATGCTGATGCCTTCAGCGAAGTCGGTAACGAGTGCCACCACGTGGTCTTCGAGCCACTCGACCGAATTGAACAGGCGCACGGTAGCGGCTTCACGCATCGCTAGATACAACAGGACTTCAAGATAAGGCTCGGCGAGCCCTTCACCGAAGGCTTTCGCGTTCGCCGGGACGAGGGCGAAACCGCGGCCGGCCATCGGAAGACCAACGTCCGTTCCACCGAAAGTTTCAGACGCCATCGAACCCACGGCTTGGCCCAGCTGGGCGCCGAACATGGTTGAGCCGAGCGAGGTCAGGAACGATCCCGCTTGCCCGAGTAGCGCGCGGGCTTCCTCCGGCATCTGATCGTTGAGTGAGTGGCTTACGGCTTCGGATGCGCGGCGAGCTACAGGTTCGGTGAGGCGCTGCCAACCAGGCAGTGTCTTTTTGATCCATTCGGAACGGCGCAGAATCTGGGGTTGAGCAGCTGGTGCCTCGAAAGAAGTGACTTCGTTGAGCCACATGCCAGCCAAGTGGGCGGCCTCTTCAACATCGTGGCGTTCCTCGTCCGTGACCTTGGGGTCATCGCTACCGAGGACCTGCTCAGCGGATTCCGTCGCGATATTCCAGTTGACGGGCCCACCCGAATTGCCTTGGGCTAGGGCCCCGAAGATGTGCTGGAGCTGCCCGAAGATCGCATTGAAATCGGGTTGCTGACGGGGGTCATCGTCACCTGAGCCGCTACCCATGCCTGCCCCCATTCCGGGACCCATATGCATCGAGAAGCCCTGCGGTGCGGCCCCGCCGAAGAGTTGGTTGAACATCTGGCTCAGCGGATCGCTCGGGCCGTTGGCATCACTGTTGCCGTTGCTACCCGCATCGTTAGCACCTGCGCCGCCCGCGCCACCAGAGCTACCAGCGCCGCCCGTGCCAGACTGAGAACCGTCAGCGCCGTTTTGACCGGTACGGTCTGGGTGCTCGCGGTTGTTGTCGCGGTCATCGCGGCGTTCGCGGTCCTCGTTGTTCTCGCGGTCGTCGTGTGAGCGTGGATCGTCAGCCATACTCCTACGCTACCTGGCTATGGGCGTGAGCACCGGGTGGTTTCGCTTGTGGCTCAGCGCGCCACAGGCTCGTGTAGGCCCGCGTTGGCGGTCGTGTCAATCCTTGCTGTGTAGTCTTTCAGTTATGAGCAGTGGCATGGCTGAAGATTTCCCGGGCGAGAAGGGCACAGGCCGCCCGGGCTTGCAGGGTACAGACTCCCCGCGTGAGCAGAAAACACAGGGCCCGCAGGAAACACCGGGCGCGCAGGAGACACAGCGTACCCAGGAAACACAGGGGCTCCTGCACGGCGCCGGTTCGGGCCAGCCGCGGCCTCCGATGCGCCGGCAGCGTAAGGAACGGTATGGTTCGCGTGTTCAGTGGCTTGCCGGGTTGGCTGCGATGGTTTTGTTGACGGTGCCTTTGTCCTTGCCTACGGCGTTCATGATTGAGAAGCCAGGCCCGGTGGTGGACACGGTAGGTGAGATCGAGGGTGTTGACATCATTTCGATCGATGGGCGTAAGACGTATCCGACGGATTCTTCGCTTGCGTTGACCACGGTGTCTGTCGCGGGTGGTCCGGGCCGGCAACCTACCGGCTTTGAGGCTGTTGCGGCGTGGTTTGATCCGGTGACGGATATGCAGCCGCAGGAGTTCTATTACCCTTTGGGTGTCACGTTTGAGCAGCGCAGCCAGCAGAGCGAGTTGCAGATGACGAGCTCGCAGGTCACCGCTGAGGTTGCCGCTGTTAAGCATATGGGTATCGATTTTTCGATGGAGACTCGGATTGTTGGTTTCGCTGAACCCTTTAATGAGGGCACGTTGATGGCCAACGATGCGGTGGTTGCGGTGAACGGGAAGTCGGTTTCGAGCGTCACACAGGTTCAGAAAGCGATCCAGGCTTCGAAAGTTGGGGCTGATGGCGGTTCGGTTGAGTTGGGCATCATCCGTGAGGGCAAGAAGATGACGGTTCAAGCGCAGACCAAGGTTTCTGCGGAGACGGGTAAGCCTTCGTTGGGTGTGTTTATTTCTCCGCATCCGCGTTTCCCGTTCGAGGTTTCTTATGCGATTGAGAACATCGGCGGTTCGTCTGCGGGCACGATGATGGCGCTGGGCATTATCGACAAGATGACGCCTGGTTCGTTGGCGGGGGATACGAAGGTTGCTGGCACCGGGACAATCGATATCGATGGCAAGGTCGGCCCGATCGCGGGTGTGGCGCAGAAGATTGTGGGCGCCCGGAAGGCGGGAGCGGAGGTGTTTTTGACTCCGGAACAGAATTGCGCGCAGCTGAAGGGCAGGGTTCCGGAGGGGATCAAGGCGTATTCGATGAAGACGTTGGATGACGCCGTGAAAATCCTTGAATCGGTGGCGCAGGGGAAGGAGCCCGAGGCGCCACGTTGCGGGGCTTAGCTGCCCCGTCATCTACCCTGCGGCGTGTGGGCCCTGGCACTGTTTGGCAGAATGGTAATGGATGTGTCTGATCCCGAGTTTGGTTTGGGCATCTGATCAGCTGTTCGTATTCGATTGAAGGATTGTCGTGACCTCAGGCCCCGCGTTCCCTTTCCCATCCCGTGATTCTGGCGGGGATGGTAAGAATGATTCCGGTTCACGGAACCAGAATGAGAGCCCTAAGATCCCTGCGTTGTTGCCTGCACTGATTATTGTTGCAGCGCTGGTGGGGTTGTTTATTCTTTTCGCCCATTTCTATACGGACGTGCTGTGGTTTAACCAGCTCGGTTTCGCGGACGTGTTTTGGACACGGACTCTGACGCAGGTCGCGTTGTTCGTGATTGGTGCGTTGATTACGGGTGGGGCTGTGTGGCTTCACTTGAATAATGCGTGGCGTAAGCGCCCTAAACAGTCGGGTTCGGCTGCTGGCCAGACGGTGAAGATGCTGGAAGAGACCCCGATGTTCCGCCGTTTGGGGCTGATCTTGGTTCCGGCTCTGTTGGGTATTTTCTCGGGCATCACGTTGACCTCGGGTTGGCAGATTGTTCAGTTGTGGCTGAACAGGACTCCGTTTGGCGCCAAGGACCCTGAGTTCGGCTTGGATATCTCTTTCTTTGTGATGTCTTTGCCGTTCTTTGAGATGGTGGTTGCGTTCCTGATTTCGGTGACGCTGATCAGCGGTATCGCTGGCGTGGTGGCGCATTATTTGACAGGTGGGATTTCGTTCTCGGATTCGGGGAAGATTTCGGTGACCCGTGCGGCGGGCCTGCAGTTGGGTATTGCGGGTGCGCTGGTGCTGGTCGCATTTGGTCTGCGTTTCTGGCTTGAGTCTTACAGCACGGTTTTGAACCAGTTGGGCCGTGTTCCGGGCGCGTTGTATTCGGATGTCCACGCAGTGATCCCCACTAAGTTCATTCTTGCTGGGGCCGCGTTGATTGCTGCGGCGTTGTTCGTTGTGGCTGGGTTGCGCGGTAAGTGGCGTCTGCCGTTGATCGCGACTGCGATGTTGGCTGTTGTGGCGCTCGTTGCGGGTTTCGCTTTCCCTGCCGCACTCGAGCAGTTCAAGGTCAAGCCTTCGCAGAAGTCGATGGAGCGTCCTTATATTCAGCGCAATATTGATGCCACACGTGCAGCCTATGGCTTGGAGGACGTCAAGCTTGAGAGCTATGACGCGAAGACTCAGCCGGAGAAGAACGCGTTGACTCGCGATGTGGCGACGACTACGAATATTCGTTTGTTGGATCCGAATATTGTCTCTCCTACGTTCGCGCAGTTGCAGCAGCAGCGTGGCTATTACACGTTCCCTAACACTCTTGCGGTGGATCGTTATGAGATCGATGGTGAGCGTCAGGACACTGTGATTGCGGCGCGTGAGTTGGCTGTGAATTCGCAGACGGTGACGAACTCGTGGGTCAACCAGCACATCACGTACACGCACGGTTATGGTGTGGTTGCGGCTTATGGCAATAAGGTGTCGCAGACTGGTGACCCGCAGTTCATGTTGGAGAACATCCCGTCTGAGGGTGTTTTGGGTGATGACTCGACGTATGAGCCTCGTATTTACTTCGGTAAGTCTTCGCCGAAGTATTCGATTGTGGGTGGCCCTGAGGATTGGGAGCCTCGTGAGCTGGACCGTCCGGCGGGCTCGGATGGTCAGGGCGAGCGTCGTAACACCTTCTCGGGTGATGGTGGCCCGAACGTTGGTTCGTTCTTGAATAAGTTGTCGTATGCGATCAAGTTCGGGTCGATGGACATCATGCTTTCGGGGGATGTGAACTCGGAGTCGCAGATTCTTTATGATCGTCATCCGCAGGAGCGTGTGAAGAAGGTCGCTCCGTTCCTCACGGTTGATACCTCCGCCTACCCGGCGATCATCGATGGCCGGGTGAAGTGGATCGTGGATGCGTACACGACCACGAATAACTACCCGTATTCGACCTCGCAACAGTTGGGTGATGCGGTGCGGGACACTCTCACGCGTGGCCAGGGTGCTGGCGCGGACCAGTTCGCTGACAACGTGAACTACATCCGTAACTCGGTCAAGGCCACGGTCGATGCGTATGACGGCTCGGTTGAGTTGTATGCGTGGGAGCCGGATGAGCCGTTGTTGAAGGCTTGGTCGGGTGTGTTCCCGAACGCGATTAAGCCGATGAGCGAGATGTCTCCGAAGCTCATGGAGCATGTGCGTTATCCGGAGGACATGTTCAAGGTTCAGCGTGAGCTGCTGGGTAAGTACCACGTCCAGAAGGCTGATGACTTCTATGAGGGTAACGATGCTTGGCAGGTCCCGAATGATCCGACTGCTGGAGCGGAGAACCCACCTAAGCAGCCGCCGTACTACATGTCGCTGCGTCTGCCGGGGGAGAAAGAGGATTCGTTCTCGTTGACTTCGAGCTTCATTCCGGAGCAGTCGGCTGGTTCGAGGAACCAACGCAACGTGATGTATGGCTTCTTGGCCGCGAACGGTGATGCTGGTTCTACGCCGGGTAAGGTCAATGCTGATTACGGCAAGATCACGTTGTTGAAGTTGCCGACCCAGACTACTGTTCCTGGCCCTGGTCAGGCTCAGCAGAACTTCAACTCGAACCCGTTGATCTCTAAGGATCTGAACTTGCTTTCGGGTACGGGTGGCTCGACGAAGGTTATCAAGGGTAACTTGCTGTCCCTGCCTGTTGGTGGCGGTATTCTCTACGTCCAGCCTGTGTATGTTCAGTCCACGGGTGAGACGTCGTATCCGTCGCTGCGTAAGGTTCTGGTTTCTTACGGTAATTCGGTGGGTTACGCAGATTCGTTGTCTGAAGCCTTGGACCAGGTGTTCGGTGGCGATTCTGGTGCCCAAACCGGGGAGTCCGGCCCGATCAAGGGTGAAGACTCCGAAGGTGGCAAGGACGGTGAAGGGTCCGGCTCTGCACCGGTTGATGCCAACGCGAAACTTTCGGATGCTTTGAAGCGCGCGAATAAGGCCATCAAGGATGGCGAGGATGCGCTCGGTAAGCAGGACTTCGCGGCTTACGGTAAGGCCCAGGATGAGCTGCAGAAGGCTCTTGAAGACGCGACCGCGGCTGATGAGGAGCTGAATGGGACTGCCAACGATGCCGCTGATGCTGAGCCGGAAGGTGAGGAGCAGGGCGATGGTCAGCAAGGAGATGAGTAGCAGGATCAACAGCAGGGCGATCAGTAGTCTTGTGAAGGCTCAGCTGGCTGCCTGGGTGCACGATGCTGAGGCGTCGTTGATCTGATGCGTGGGTGGGAACTCGTGTTGAGTTCCCACCCACCGCTCGTTAGGAGTGATGAACGGCACTCGTGGATTGTTTACTTCTGATCGTAGTGCCTCATGTCAAGTTGATCGC
>NZ_KV789002.1:0-74880 GCF_001807395.1 Arthrobacter sp. HMSC06H05
GTTCTTTCAGAAAGATGTGACACATGCACTTTGATATCCATCACGCGGCCGCTACGCAGACTGTTACAGCAACCAACAGCGCCGCTGATGATCTCCAGGCTGCGTTGCTTGAGCTCTCACAAGCGTTCGCAGCCGCTGGGCACGCTCTGCCGCAATCACCGGTTGTGACAAATGGTTTGGCCGCGGTCTTCATGGGCGCGATCGAACCCGGTTCCAACACTGTGATCAGCCGAGTTAACATGGCAACGAGCAGCACAAACGCCGCTCTGAGCTCGTATGCCCAAGGGGATCAGCAGATGTCTGCCAACGTGTGCCCAGTCCCAGGCAATATTGATATGCCGGGGGTGAACTGAGTGGGCTTCAACGTCGTAGAGCTTGACGACGGGGGAGCCGCCCGCGCAGCAGGTAGCGGAATCAGTTCAGCTGGTGATTCCATCGTTGCAGCGATGAACAGCGTTCAAAGCAGTTGGAGCCCCATCGGCGGCCAATACTTTGCCCCGGAAGCCGGGCAAGTCATTAACGCGATGACCGCTCCATCAACATTGAGCAGGCAGCTGGATGCAGCGACCATGAGTGTGAAGTCCGCTCTTGACGCGTACGGAGCCGAACTTGATGCCCTCAACAGGGATCGGGACCGGATCCTCGCGAAGATCGCGGTCTACAACGCCATGAACCCTCCACCAGACGACCTCGAAGGGCAGAGAGAAAAAGAGCGCCTCAGGCAAGAGATCGAGGCCGACTGCGCTCGGCTCGCTGAGAACAAAGACCGTGCACAGAACCAATGCCGCGGCGCGTTGCTGGGTATTACTGTGGGCGGTCACACGGCGAGCAGCGTTGCAGGTATCGACCTTGCTAAAGCCGATGAGGCTGGCGGCAATATGGTCGGTAGCTTCTTCAAGGCGCTGTGGGATCGGGTTGCGCGGAACAACAGCTACGGAGGCGCAGTAGGCCCTCTGATGCAAATTGGTCTTTTGACGATCGATAAATGGAAGTATGCTATCCAATACACCCAGCTATCCAAGCACTGGACCACCGTGAACTTGGACGCCGCCGCGAAAGGCCTGTGGAAGGCGCCTAAGACACTGGACAAATTTGCCGATAGCAGTTGGACCGCAATGATATTAGTCCACAAAGCTACCGGCTGGACGCCAATGGGCGCCTCCTGGAACCCGATGGCGAAGCCAAACGGCTTCAAAGAAAGCGTCAAAGCCTTTGGCGGGCGTACACTGATGCAGCTCAACACTTCCGAGAACCGAATCCCTGTCAATCCTGCATATCAGTCCCACCTCGACACCCTCGGTAAAGTCAGCAAGAACCTTGGACACGTGGGTACAGCCGTTGGCGTAGCCACAACGAGTGTTTCGAGCTGGCAAGCCGACTCGAAAGCCTATCCAGAGATGGGTGGAGTCGAGAAGGGCGCCCGTGCAGCAACGATGGCCGCGTCCTCCACCGCAGGTGGCATAGCTGGGGCCAAAGCCGGTGCAGCTGTAGGTGCCGCAATCGGCTCCTTCGGTGGTCCCGTAGGCACAGCTGCCGGTGCCGTCGTCGGCGGTATCGTCGGCGGTGTTGGTGGCGGTAAGGCCGGCTCGTGGCTCGGAGATAAGGCCAAGGACACTGTCGGAAATGGTGCGGCCTTTATATGGGATAAGGTCTCCAACTGACCCGGCACGATGCTCAACCGGCATGGTGTGGGAAAGACCCGGGGAAAGATCCGGGGACAGACCCGGCAGTGCACCCTGTGGGTGCCCAGGTTTATGCCTGGGCACCCACGGCCGTTAACAAGCCTTGCTCACTGAGAACTGACTTATTGACCTATCGGGGGCGTGCGACCATCGACCGCCGAAACTAGAGCACCAGCCTTAGCCGCCAGAACTCGACGAGTTCCGCGGCGGTTAGGTCTATTCCAGCAGGTTCTAGACCTTCGTCTCTGTGACCGTGAAGGTTGCATCACGTCCCAGCTGTCGAGTCTGACCAATGTTCCCTCGCAAGAACGCGCGGTACCGCAGATGCGAATTCCACACAGCGATGACGCGGCCGCCACGCCCCGCAATCTCACGGGCCGCAAACAACAGCTTCTCGCCAACGGCACGCTCTACGACAGCGCCTTGATGAAACGGCGGATTCACCAAGACAAGACGAGGTGAAACCTCAGCATGCGAAGGCTGCTCGCCCAGCGGTGGAATCAAGTGCTCGCCCGCGTCAGCCGTTACAGCCCGTACCTGCTCTGCAACCCCAGAGGCTCGGGCGCTCGCGGCAGTTGCTGCAACAGCTGCAGCCGAATCATCCGTCGCATCGACGCGAACATCCGGCCAACGCCGAGCCGCCCACACCGCAACCGTGCCGTTACCACAACCAAGATCAACAACCCGCTGGCCCGGCTCCGGATCAATATCGTGCTCAGAGATCATCTCCAGCATGAATGCAGTACCAGGATCCAAACGGTTCTGACCGAAAACCCGCGCATCCCCATGTAACGTGACTCTATTCCCGGCAACCAGCACAGTGCGCGGCTCGGGATACAGAACACGCCTGGCAGCATCAGAATCAACCGGCCCGGCATTAGAAACGAGCGAGCCCGCGCCGGCAGAAACCTTCAGAACGCGGGACTTCTTGCGTCCACGCTGCGGCTGAACCGGACCTAACCAACGCTCGAGAGGCTTATTCATCGCCGGTGTCATGTGCTTGTCCCGGCCGCCAGCCCACACCGTTGCGCTATCGGCTACAAGCCCGCGCAAGGCAACAGCCCAATACTCAACCTCAGCAACAGAGCGAGGCAATTGCCACAACACTAAACCGAACCCGCCACCGGCAGGCCGGCGAACCTCATCAAGCGAAGAAAACGCAGAAAACCCAGCCATGCCGAGCTCATCAGCGTTAGCTTTCAACGCGGTCAACAACGCAACAGAATCCTGAACCGAGACAACCCCACGCAAGCCAGCCTCAACAAGCCCGAGTGTCAAAGCGCCATATCGGTCACCCAAAACCAAGACGTGTTCCCCGCACAAGCCCTCGGTGGCTGCCTGCTGGAGGCCATGCTGAAGAAGTAGCTGGTCAGTGGCATCCCAGGCACGCAACTCGGGGGACTCGATGTCCGGCCACCGCCGCAACGAACCCCAACTCGCTGGAACCTGTGCCGCATCACTACCCGTCATTGGGACCACACCGCCCGCCCTTCAACGATCTTGGCCTCGCCGGCGAAAGCCGTTTGCACAGCAGCACGCGCCGTGGCGAGGCCATCTGGCGAATCAGCCACCGCAACAGTGATGCAACAACCCGTAGCGGAATATGTTGTATCCAGAATGCTGTAACCCAGCCCACGAACCACGTGCTCAGCACGCCCCGCTTGCGCCATATTCACCGACACCACAAGCTCACGCTTCCGGTGCCACGTCACAAAGCGGGCGCCATCCAGAGCCTGCGACACCGAGTCCGAATACGCGCGAACCAAGCCGCCTGCACCCAACAGGATCCCACCAAACCAGCGCGTGACCACCCCACCGCGACGATGTCCGTGAGGTCGCGGCGCTCATCGGAGGTTTCACGCTGTACCAGGGCCGTTAGCATCGGGATGCCGGCAGTACCTGCCGGTTCGCCGTCATCCGAGGATCGTTGCGTGTCCTGATCGGGGCCCAGAATGAACGCAGAACAGTGGTGCCGTGCATCATGAAACGAGCGGCGTTGCTCCTCGATCACAGCGCGGGCATCGTCCTCGGTGCGCACGGGAGCCAGGACGGTGCGGAACACGGAACGTTGAATCTCGATCTCGTGCACGTGTTCAGCTGCCAAACGCGTAAAGCGGGAGGCCCGCACGTGCGGGTCAGCAAGCTCAATCGGGGAGGAAGTCATCGTTTCCAGTCTAGATGCCAACTACAGTGGATGAAGGACCCAGCGAGCGGGACCCAGCCAGCAGGACTGAGCACTCATGGAGGCAACGTGACGGATCAGCCGAGCAACAACCCGCGCATCGGGCTCACAGGCGGGATCGCGGCAGGAAAGTCGACTGTTGCGCGGCGGCTCGCTGAGGAGCACGGCGCACTCATCATCGATGCGGACGCGATCGTGCGCAAGCTACAAGAGCCGGGAGGTCGTGGGCTGGCTGCGATCGTCGCGGAGTTCGGCGACGATATGCTGACCGCGGACGGCACCCTGGATAGGGCCCGCCTCGGCGCCTTGGTCTTCAACGACGAGGGTGCCCGGGCGCGCCTGAATGCGATCATCCACCCGATGGTGCGGGAAGAAGCGCAGCGGATCGCTGACTCTGCAACGCCGGGGCAGCTGATCATCGAGGACATCCCGCTGCTGGTTGAAAGCGGGCAGGCGGGCCGCTTCGATCACGTGATGGTGGTCGAGGCTCCGCTTATGGAACGGGTGCGCCGCATGGTCGAAGACCGCGGGATGCACGAGGACGATGCCCACGCCCGCATCAAGGCGCAGGCGACGGATGAACAGCGGCGTGAAGTTGCAACGCATGTGCTGGTCAATCACGGCTCGGTGGATGAACTGCATCAAGCGGTCGATGCGGCGGTCGCCACGATTCTCGCGGTGCCGCGTGACGCTGATAGCGGCAGGGGTACCGACTAGGCTTAACGCATGTCGTTGGCGCAGAAAATTGATCGTGTCGTCCACCCGTTCGAGGTGGTTTCCGAATTCGAGCCCGCAGGGGATCAGCCGCAAGCGATCGCGGAGCTCAAGCAGCGCATCGAAGGCGGGGAGAAGGACGTCGTCCTGCTGGGCGCGACCGGTACCGGTAAGTCCGCAACCGCCGCATGGCTCATCGAAGCGGTGCAACGACCAACCCTTGTCTTGGTGCAGAACAAGACGCTTGCCGCGCAGCTCGCCAACGAGCTACGGCACCTGCTACCGAACAACGCTGTCGAGTACTTCGTCTCCTACTACGACTACTACCAGCCGGAAGCCTACGTCCCCCAAACCGACACCTTCATCGAGAAAGACTCCTCGATTAACGAAGAAGTAGAGCGGCTGCGCCACTCCGCGACCAACGCGCTGCTGACCCGCCGCGACTGCGTGGTGGTATCCACCGTGTCCTGCATCTATGGCCTCGGTACCCCAGAGGAATACATCAAGCAGATGGTCACCCTGAAGGTGGGCCAGGAACTGGACCGGGACCAGATGCTACGCCAGTTCGTGCAGATGCAATACACCCGCAATGACGTGGACTTCCACCGCGGAACGTTCCGCGTGCGTGGCGACACGGTCGAGATCATCCCGATGTATGAAGAGCTCGCGGTACGCGTCGAATTCTTTGGGGATGAGATCGAATCGATCCAGACCCTCAACCCCATCACCGGCGACGTGGTGCGCGAAGAAAACGAAATGTACATCTTCCCGGCCTCCCACTATGTAGCCGGCGACGACCGCATGCACCAAGCGATCGGGACCATCGAAGACGAACTACGCGACCGACTCCAAGAGCTAGAGAGCCAAAACAAGCTTGTTGAAGCCCAGCGCCTACGTATGCGCACCACCTATGACCTGGAAATGATGCAGCAGATGGGCTTCTGCAACGGCATCGAGAACTATTCACGCCACATCGACGGCCGTGACGCCGGTTCCGCACCGCACTGTCTACTGGATTACTTCCCGGACGACTTCCTGTTGATCATCGATGAATCCCACGTGACCGTTCCGCAGATCGGCGGAATGTACGAAGGCGACATGTCCCGGAAACGGACCCTCGTTGAGCACGGCTTCCGCCTACCTTCCGCAATGGACAACCGCCCCCTCAAATGGGATGAGTTCCTCGAACGCATCGGCCAGACCGTCTACTTGTCTGCAACACCAGGCAAGTACGAGCTGTCCCAAGCCGACGGTTACGTTGAGCAGATCATTCGCCCAACCGGCTTGGTGGATCCGAAGATCACGGTCAAACCAACCAAGGGCCAGATCGATGACCTGCTCGGGGAGATCAACGAACGCGTCGCGCGCAACGAACGCGTGCTCGTGACCACCCTGACCAAGCGCATGGCCGAAGACCTCACCGACTACCTCGCAGAAAACGGGGTCAAAGTCGAATACCTGCACTCCGACGTCGATACGCTACGCCGCGTCGAGCTGCTCACCGAACTACGCATGGGTACCTTCGATGTACTCGTCGGCATCAACCTGCTCCGTGAGGGCCTCGACCTGCCCGAGGTATCGCTGGTCGCGATCCTGGACGCAGACAAGGAAGGCTTCCTACGCTCAACGACCTCCCTCATCCAGACCATCGGCCGCGCCGCACGTAACGTCAACGGCGAAGTACACATGTACGCCGATTCGATGACGGACTCGATGAAACAAGCAATCGAAGAGACCGAACGCCGCCGCGAAATCCAGATAGCGCATAACGAGAAACACGGGATCACCCCGGCACCTCTCAAGAAGAAGATCGCGGACATCACCGAACAGCTCGCTCGCGAAGACGCTGACACCAACGAACTACTCAGCAACTTCGACTACGGCGCCGGCCACCGCGGCTACAACGCCCTACAAGACGACAAGAAGACCGATGCGCGCGGCACCATCGCCGCACCGAGCGAAGACCTCGCAACGCTCATCGCGCAGCTCTCCGAACAGATGCACGCGGCAGCCGCTGACCTTCAATTCGAACTCGCAGCACGCCTACGCGATGAAGTCGCCGATCTGAAAAAGGAATTGCGCGCCATGAAGTCGGCCGAATAAGCCTCCCGTAAAATTAAACGGAATATAGGATTCACCGGACCAACCGGTGATGTGGGAAGGACCAAGTGGTCAATTTAACTGCTCTGACCGTCCTCGCGGCAAGCGAGGCAACAGCGAGCAAAACGACTCCAATCCCGTTGTGGTTCGAAGTCGGCTCGATGATCGTGCTTGTTGCGATTCTTCTGATCGATCTCATCGTGATCGGGCGGCGCCCGCACGTGCCGTCGATGAAGGAAGCCGGCATCTGGGTTGGCATCTATGTGGCGCTCGCCCTCATCTTCTTCGGGTGCATGTGGGCGTTCGCGGGGCAGATTGACGCGCTTCAGTTCCTGGCGGGCTGGATCACCGAGTATTCGCTCAGCGTCGACAACTTGTTCGTGTTCATCATCATCATGACGAGCTTCGCGGTTCCGCGTGAGCTGCAGCAGAAGGCGCTCATGATCGGTATTGTGATCGCGTTGATCGCGCGCGGCCTGTTCATCCTGGCCGGTGCGGTTTTGATCGAACGCTTCGTATGGGTCTTCTACATCTTCGGCGCGTTCCTGCTGTGGACTGCGGTCAAACAGGTCATGGACCATTCGGACGACGAAGAGGACCAGCCCGGCCTGGTCAAGCGCTTGACCTCCAAGCTCAACGTTGCCGACCACTATGACGGCTCCAAGCTGCGCACCACCGTCAACGGCAAGCGGATGTGGACGCCGATGGCTGCGGTCATCCTCGCGCTCGGTATCACTGACGTGATGTTCGCGCTGGACTCGATCCCTGCGATCTACGGCATCACGCAGTCGCCGTTCATCGTGTTCACGGCGAATGTGTTCGCGCTCATGGGTTTGCGGCAGCTGTACTTCCTGCTGGGTGGATTGCTGGACCGCGTGATCTACCTGACGCACGGAATTGCGGCGATTCTCGCGTTCATTGGTATCAAGCTGATCCTGCACGCACTGCATGAGAACGAGCTTCCGTTCATCAACGGTGGCAAGCCGGTTCCGGTTCCGGAGATTTCCACGGTCTTCTCGCTGGTCTTCATTGTTTCGGCGCTCGTGATCGCTGTTGTGTGGTCGTTCATTTCGCCGAAGGGCCGCGAGGTCGCGCACTGGGCTGCCGCTCGCGCCGCCGCACAGAAGCGCATCGAGGCTCGCAGGAAGGCCGCCGCGGAAGCCGCGAATGCCGCCGACCCTTCAGCACAAACAGACAAGAAGAAGCTCGGCAAAGGTAAGCCGAACGCACAGTAGCCACCGCTCGCATAGACAGAGGCTACAAAGCCATGCATAGCGATGGGGTGGTCATTCCAACTGGAATGACCACCCCATCGCTGTCAGCGCTTCCGAAGCTGCTACAGCTACTGGAGGTCTAGGCCTGTGCGGCCGCCTTCGCTGCTGTTGGCAGGGCCTCCAAGATGCGGTCCACAACCGCATCGTCGTGCTGTGCGGATACGAACCACGCCTCGTACGCCGACGGTGGCAGGTAGATTCCGGAATCCAGCATCGAGTGGAAGAACCGGCCGAATGCCTCGACGTCCTGTTGCTTGGCTTGCTCGTGGTTGGTGACCTCTCCGTCGCGGAAGAACACCGAGAACAACGTTCCTGCGGTGTTGATCGCGTGAGGAACACCGGCTGCTGTCAGCGCCTCGTCCACACCCTTCTGGATAGCTTCCGATGCGCGTGCAACAGCCGCGTGGGTATCGTCATTCAGTGCACGCAACGTGGCCAGGCCCGCTGCGGTGGCGAGCGGGTTACCCGAGAGCGTACCGGCTTGATAGACCGGGCCGTTCGGAGCCAAGCGATCCATGATCTCCTTGCGGCCACCGAACGCGCCGACCGGCATACCGCCGCCAATGACCTTTCCGAACGTCATGAGATCAGGTGCCCAGCCTTCGCCGTCCACGCCGTAATAGCCGGTTGAGGACGCGCGGAAGCCGGTCAAAACCTCGTCCGAAATCAGCAGTGCGCCAGCGGCGTGGGCGGTTTCTGCAAGGAAACGGTTGAAGCCGATGCCGTCTTCGGTGCCCGGGGTCAGAACGCCCGTGTTGCACGGTGCGGCTTCCGTGATGATCGCGGCGATCTCGGAACCGCGAGCAGCGAACAGCTCGCGTACGGCCTCGCGGTCGTTGTACGGCAGAACTACGGTGTCTTTCGCGGTTCCCTCGGTTACTCCAGCCGAACCTGGGAGCGCGAACGTCGCAAGACCCGAGCCGGCCTCAGCCAACAGGGAGTCGACGTGGCCGTGATAGCAGCCAGCGAACTTCACGATCACATCGCGGCCAGTGAAACCACGGGCCAAACGAATAGCTGACATCGTGGCTTCGGTACCCGAGTTGACCATGCGCATCTGCTCAAGGGGAGCGATCATCGAGGTCACAAGCTCAGCGAGCTCAACCTCGCCTTCGTGCGAAGCGCCGAAAGACAGTGAATGATCTGCTGCCGACTTAACGGCGTCGATCACGTCAGGGTGAGCGTGGCCCAGAATCATGGGACCCCACGAACCCACCAGGTCGACGTATTCGTTGCCGTCCGCATCGGTCACGTGCGCACCCTTACCTGCAACGAGGTACGGGGGAGTGCCGCCAACGGAACCGAACGCGCGCACCGGCGAGTTCACGCCCCCCGGAATAACCTTCTGGGCTCGTTCAAATACTTCAGCGCTATACGTCAGATCGCGGTGTTGAGTGGTCACAGGAACTCCTTCGGTGCTCGGCCGGAAGCCAAAAGTTCAGCGGCCTCCAGCGCGTAATAGGTCAGCAGGGTGTCAGCACCTGCACGTTTGAACGACAACAAAGACTCCAGCATGGTGCGTTCGCGGTCCAGCCAGCTCTGAGCGGCGGCGGCCTCGATCATCGAGTACTCACCCGAAACCTGGTAGGCGCCCACCGGGACAGGGGAGGCCTCAGCGACCGCACGCAAAACATCAAGATACGGCAAGCCAGGCTTAACCATGACCATGTCCGCGCCTTCAGCGATGTCCTGCTCGAGCTCCCACAGCGACTCACGCAAATTAGCAGGGTCCTGCTGGTACGTGCGGCGGTCACCTTCGAGGGAAGAGTTCACGGCCTCACGGAACGGACCGTAGAAAGCCGAAGCGTACTTAGCGGTGTACGCGAAGATGCTCGTGCCCTGGTACCCCTTATCATCCAGCGCCTCACGGATCACACCGATCTGGCCGTCCATCATGCCGGAAGGCCCCAGCATGTGCGCGCCAGCCTCGGCCTGCGCAACCGCCATGTCCGCGTAGATCGCAAGCGTTGCATCGTTATCAACCGTGGCAGGGGCGTCGCCATCCGTGGCGAGCACGCCGCAGTGGCCGTGATCGGTGAACTCGTCCAGGCACAGGTCGCTCATGACGACCGTGTCATCGCCGACTTCCTTACGCACCTCGCGCAAAGCCACGTTGAGGATCCCGTTCGGATCCACACCCGCGCTGCCAACGGCGTCCTTGGTCTCCGGAACACCGAAGAGCATGATGCCGCCCAGGCCCGCTTTCACGACGTCGTGGGCCGTGCGCTTGAGGGAATCCATCGAATGCTGGACCACACCAGGCATCGAGGTGATCGGGCGCGGCTCAGTCGCGCCTTCGCGGATGAAAACCGGGAGGACAAAATCGGCTGGACGCAGCGTGTTCTCGCGCACGAGAGCACGCACCGCCGCTGTTGAACGCAGACGGCGAGGACGATGATGTGGGAACGCCATGAACAGATGCTCCTTAGGTGATGGTTAAGACTAAATGGTGGTCAGGCTTGAGTGGTTTGTGTTGGTGAGACCGTGCGCAGTGCTGCGACGAGGTCGGCGGGGTAGGGGTGCTCTGCTTGCGCTGCGAGACGGTAGCCGTGTTCCTGGATGCGTTGGGCGGTGGGCTTGCCGATCGCAATGAGCTTGGTCGAGTCCGGCGGCTGATGCGCCAACACCAGATCAGCGATATACGGGCTGGTCAGCAACAATGCATGGAAGGCGCCAGCGCGGATGAGGCCTGGAAGTTCGGCAGGAAGTGGCGCTGGAACCGGGGCGTAGGCGTCGAACCGTTCAACATCCCACCCCAAGTGTGTGAGCCCATCTTTGACGGTGGGCCCAGCCTTGGCCGAGACCGGGTACGCGACCGAGCGTGGACCTTCTACATAGTGGGGGAACGATGCAACGAGGGCTTCGCCGGATCCCGCCGCTACGTGGTCAACGCGCACGCCGGCCTCTTCAAGGGCAGCGGCGGTGGCTCGGCCTACCGCGACCACGGAAACGCTGGCATGCGGCGCGAAGTTGCCCTGGGAGCTGAGTGCCTGGACCGTGGTTTTCGAGGTCACAACAAGATGAGCGTAACCCCCGCGGGCGAGCCTTTCGTTGAACGCGCTGATCAACGCTGCATCAGCATAAGAGAAATCAATGAAGGGATGAGCACACGGCTCAAGACCTGCGTCCTCAAGGGCCGCACACAAACGTGCCGCACGGCCAGCAGGCCGCGGAACTAGTACCCTCGGAACACTCACCCCGAGCCCGTCTGACACGCACCTATCCCATCATCGACTAACTCACTACCTGCACACGGCCGAAACAGCATTGCAGGTAGCCCAACAGTGTTGTACCTAGGCCTTCAACACGGTCCCGGCACCTGCATCGAGCAATTGCTGCGCCAAGACCGCGCCAAGCTCGACAGCGTTCTCTGTAGGACCTTCAACATGGTCAACCCACGTCTGCGAACCATCCGTCGCGAACGCGCCCCCACGCAACGTGAGAACACCATCCTCAACAGACGCGTAAGCACCCACGGGGGCAGAGCAACCGGCCTCAAGCGTACGCAGAAGCGAACGTTCAGCCAGCACCGCCGCACGGGTATCCGCGTGGTCAGCGGCAGTCAGGGCCTCCCCGTACCACGTACCTTCGGCAGCCTCGGCACGGATCTCAAGCGCCAACGCCCCCTGGGCCGGAGCCGGCAAGAACTGCTTGGGGTCGAAACGCTCGCTAATGTGTTCCTCAAGCCCCAAACGGTTCAGGCCGGCGGTCGCCAAAACCACGCCGTCGAGCTCACCGTCGGTCACCTTAGCCAAACGGGTATCAACATTGCCGCGGATCGGCACAACCTGAAGGTCGGGGCGGATCGCACGCAACTGTGCCGCACGACGCGGGGAACCCGTCCCCACCGACGCGCCAGCCGGAAGGTCCGCCAGTCTCATCCCGTCGCGGCTACACAACGCATCCGTGACGTCCTCGCGGTGCGGGATGCACGCCAACGCGATGCCATGCTCCGGAGCCGTTGGAAGGTCCTTGAGCGAGTGGACCACCGCATCGACCTCCTTGTTCAGCAACGCCTCACGCACAGCGTTCACGAACACGCCCGTACCCCCGATCTGCGAGAGATGACGGCGGTCCGTATCGCCTTTGGTCGTGACATGGACGAGCTCGAAACGGTCCTTGCCTACCGTCAGCTCAGCCGCCCAAGCAGCTTGCGTCAGAGCGAGCTTGGAAGCTCGCGTTCCGATGCGCATCACTTCACCCAAAAATCATTCACCAGCCTGTTGACGATCTTTATCACGCTGAGCCTTACGTTCAGCGATCATGACTGCAAGTTCGCTCGGCTCACCAGCATGGGCAACATCAGAATCCGAATCGACCGCGGAAGTCGTCGGCTTGATAGCACGCTGATTCGGGCAGCAACCGGCGCCACACACATCGAATGTTGGGCCGAAGCTAGTCACGCACTTGCGTGGGAACGTTGGATCCAGGCGCTCCTGAACCAGGTCAGCCAACGCTGCGATGAACTCAGGGGACTCACCCGCGGTAGGGATGCGCACGAACGCAAGCCCCGCCTCATCGGCCGACTCCTTCGCCTCAGTGTCGAGGTCCCACACCACTTCCATGTGGTCGGTCACGAAGCCGATCGGAACCACCATCACGGCCGTGCGTTTACCGGGAAGCTCGGCGATGACATCGTTGACATCCGGTTCAAGCCATGGAATGAACTCCGGGCCCGAACGCGACTGGTACACCAGCTGCCACTCGATGTCTCCCACGGACTCCATGACGTACTCAGCGGCCGCGATGTGCTGCTTTTCGTACCAGCCGCCTGAGCCTTGTTCCCAGGTTGCGCGCGGGCCAGAAGTCTCTGCCATCGTGTTAGGGATCGAATGGGTCGTAAACAGGATCTCGATCTGTTCGTCCTTGTGGCCTTCAGCACGGAACTTCTCGAGAGCCTCACGGATGTGCGCGGCAACCGGATCGAGGAAACCTGGGTGGTTGAAGAACACGCGCGCCTTACGAATATCCAGCTCCCCGGCGAGCCCCGTCTCATCCAGCGCGATACCGAAGTCCTCACGGTACTGACGGCACGAGGAATAGGAGGAATAAGCCGAGGTCACAATGCCAAGCGCCGCACGGTGCCCGTCAGCGTGGATCTGCTTGACGGTCTCAGCCATATACGGTTCCCAGTTGCGGTTGCCCCAGTAGATCGGCAAGTCGATGCCGCGGCGAACCAGCTCTTCCTTGAGCGCTGCGATCATCGCCTTATTCTGGTCGTTGATAGGGGACTTACCACCCATCGAACGGTAGTGAACCGCGACCTCTTCGAGGCGCTCATCCGGGATGCCGCGGCCGTGCACAACGTTCTTCAGGAACGGGATAACGTCGTCTTGGCCTTCAGGGCCGCCGAAAGACGCAAAGAGGATCGCATCGATCTTTTCGGCCTCCTCGATGTTGCACGGCATCGAGGTATCAGAAAAATCAACCGTGGTCACAGCAGTACGCCCGCCATTTCGTTGAGGTCATCGAACATGCGGCCGGTGTGGAACGGCAACTCATCACGAACGTGCAAGCGGGCATCGCTGTAACGCAGGGTACGCATCATGTCCACAAGCTCCGTCAGCTCATCAGCCTCGAAGGAGAGCAGCCACTCGTAGTCACCCAACGCGAACGCAGCAACGGTGTTGGCGTTGACGTTCGGATACTGGCGGCCGAGCATCCCGTGCTCACGCAGCATGCGGGAACGCTCTTCCTCTTCGAGGATGTACCACTCGTAGGAGCGGGTGAACGGGTAAACAGTGATCCACTTGCGTGGCGTGACGTCTGGATCCATGAACGCCGGCATGTGGGCGCGAGCGAATTCAGCGATCTGGTGGACACCCATCGCCTGCCACACACGGTCGAGGCCAGCAGCGGCTTCCGAATTCTCGAACTCGCGGATAGCCTTCTGAAGCTGCTCCGGATCATCGCCGGTCAGCCACACCATGACGTCATCCTCGGCGCGGAAACCAGAGACGTCGTAGAAGCCACGCACTTCCACACCGCGGGCCTCGATGGACTTGATGGTGGCCTCGATGTCTGCGACGACGCGTTCAACGTCTAAGTTTGCGTCGCTCAGGCCAGCGAGCTTCTGATAAACGTTATAAGAACAGTACTTCACCTGCGTTGTTGCAATGTCAGCTTTGCTCATAGTTATCTCTCCATCACAGACGGGCCTTGCCGGCCGCGGATTGGTGTTTGTTTAAGCCTATCGTTCGGTGGTACCGGAAGGTGCTGGGGGCACGTGGGTTGTTCGCGCGAAGCGAGCGATCGCGTCCAAACCCGTTCCCGCCCGCCAAGATCCGGTGAGTTCAAGCGTTGGGTCCTCACTGAGCGCGATGCTGAGCGCGGCAAGCGATTCCGCGTGGCCCGGCAGACGCCTGCGCTGGGTTACGGGCCAGTCTTGGATGAGCCAGTCACGGACCTCGATGTCTTCGGCGTCGACGCCGGTCATCGCGGCCAAATCCTTGACCGCTTGCTCCGGGAACAGTGCAGGGTCAGGGAGTTCACCATCAACAGGTGAATAGCTCAGCCGCACGAACACACGCCCCGGAACCTTGGATGCAAAACGTTCGATGTGTTCCCACTTGGCCGAAAGATGCGTCATCGCTTTAGCGCGCACACCGCGGGTGTCCGGCGGAACGAGCACTCCGTTGCCGCGCGGACTAAGCGCCAGCTTCGGGCTCACCACGCTCAACGCGACAAGCCGCACAGGGGAAGCAGGAGCCTCAGGGATGTGCCGGGCGATGTTAGACGCAGGTTCAGCAAGGAGTTCTCGGGCGGTGTCAGGGTCGGTTGCAAGCGCTACACTCGCGGCCTCGTATCGGCGGCCATCGTCTGCTTCTACCGTCCAGCCGCCGCTATGGTTGCGGCGCAACGAGGTCACGCGAACGCCAGTCTCAAGCGTTCCTCCGCGCTGAGCGAGGACATTCACGAGCCCGTCGATGAGCGCGGACATCGTCGGCACGGTCGCAGCAACCGCAGCCCCCGCCGTCTTTGCTGAATGGCTCGCGGACCTCCGCTTGTCCAGGATCGCACGCGCTCCGCGCCTGAGGCTTCCGTACTGTTTGACGTTATCGATCAGCCCAGGCACGAGCGCTTCGAGCTCGAGCGTGCGTGGATCCGCTGAATGCACGCCCGTGATCAGCGGAACCAATAGGCGGTCCGCCACGCGTTGACCCATACGTTTGGAAACATAATCATAGGTTGAGATGCCTGGCTTGGCGCCAAAGCTACCGGGTAATAGCGCATCGGCCCACGCGCGGATGGCACCCCACCGGCCCACGGCACGCTTGACGTCCTTGTTGAGCGGCTCGGTGGGGATACCCCATAGCGACGTGCCCGGGATCGGGAACGGGCCGTGGTTCGAATGGATCCAGGAAGCATTCCCTTGCGGGCTAACAACCTGATCACTCAGGCCGAGCGCTTCGATCCACTCCGACATCGCTCCGGTACCGATCGCATAGGATTCCGCGCCACCGTTGAGGCGCACCCCATCAAGCAGGATGTCAGAGACAGCTCCGCCAGCATGATCAGCGGCCTCCAGGACGGTAACGGTACGCCCAGCGTGGGCTGCCGCCAACGCGTGCAACAGCCCGGAGGGGCCACCCCCGATGACGAGATAGTCAGAGTTCATGGGCGGTGTCAGAGCTCATGGATGTATGAGACCAGGTCAGTCAAAACCTGTGCATCCGTTGTCGGTGGGACACCGTGCCCGAGGTTCACAACATGGCCTGGGGCCTTGCGTCCTTCCTCAACCACACGGCGAGCTTCAGCGAAACGGACCTCTTCAGTGGAGAACAGAACCGCAGGGTCGATGTTGCCCTGGACAGCGGTGGTTGAGTTCAGCTGGGCGAGCGCGGCAGGGATCGAGATGCGGTGATCCAGGCCCACCGCGGTCGCATCGACTTCCTCGATGGCTTTGAGCATGTGGCCGGAACCCAGCGCGAAATGCGTGCGAGGGGTTCCAAGGTCCGCGACGTGCTGCATCGAGATTTTGCTGAACGGCTGTGCGTGTTCGCGGTACGTCGCTTCCGAAAGTGAGCCGGCCCACGAATCAAACAGCTGAACCGAGGAAGCGCCGGCTTCCACCTGGGCGCGCATGAAAAGGCCCGAGGCGTGAGCGACCCACTCAGCGAGCTTGACCCACAAGCGCGGCTCGGCGGTCATGAGCGCACGAGTCTTGAGATGATCGCGTGAGGGACGGCCCTCGATCATGTAGGAAGCAACCGTGAAGGGGGCGCCCGCGAAACCGATGAGCGGGGTCGAACCGAGCTCATCAACCGTGAGCCTTACCGCTTCGCGGATACATTCCAGACCCTCTTGATACACATCATCGAGTGCCGGCAACGCATCGATGTCAGCCTCTGAGGCGATAGGGGAGTCAAGGACCGGGCCAACACCTGGCTCGATCTCCACACCGATCCCAGCGATTTTGAGCGGGGTCATGATATCGGAGAAGAAAATACCCGCATCAACGTTGTGGCGCCGCACCGGCTGGCATGTGATCTCGGCCACCATATCTGGGATCAAGCAGGACTCGAGCATGTCCGTGCCTGCGCGCACCTTCTTATATTCAGGAAGTGAACGCCCAGCCTGACGCATGAACCAGACACTCGGGGCGGCATCCGTGCTTTCGCCGCGCAAACGCTTGATAAGTGGGGCATCCGCGGTCCCGCCCTCAGCGGTGCTGCGATGCAAAGGATGAGATGAAGGCAAAGTCACAGTTGTCATTGTGTCCCCATTATCTCATTGCAAACCTGGGAGGATTCTGAATGACACCTGGCGTTCACATCCTGGTCGCTTTGGTGTCATCGTGGGCGGTGCGGACTAGAATATAAGGCATGCTTATCGCCCTTCGCGCAACTCACGATCGCCTGGGGCTGGACGCCCTCGAACGCATCACGCGAGGAGCCGACCAGCTTGACACGATTATCGAACGCCTCAACGAGTCCCATGCCGAGCAACCGTTGTCCGGGTGGGTCACGATGGCCACGTGCAACCGCCTAGAGATCTATCTTGACGCGGATCTCTTCCATGAGGCGGTCGATATTATCGCCCTGGCCGTCGCTGAGGCCTCAGGCTTGAGCCAGAGCGAAGTTGAGGACCTTTTGGTCGCTGACGCCGGCTCGTTGTCGGCCCAACACATGTTCACTGTGGCGGCGGGGCTGAACTCCCAAGTAGTCGGCGAAGGTGAAATCAACGGGCAAGTGCGCGCGAGCTTTTCCGAGGCGCTGGCTGAAGGGCGCACAACCTCGATGCTCAACGACCTGTTCCAGGGTGCGCTACGTACCGCCAAAAACATTAGCCACCGCACGACGATCGGCGCGGCTGGCCGCTCATCCGTCACTGTTGCGATCGATCAGGCAGAACCTACGACCGGTCCGTTGACCGGCGCTCGGGTGATCGTGGTGGGAACAGGCGCGATGGCGCGCATCGCGGCCTCTGATCTGAACCGCCGCGGCGTAGCTCGCTTGGACGTGTTGTCCGGTTCTGGCCGTGCCAAAAACTTTGCGACAACCCACAACGCGCATCCGCTGTCCACCGATGAAATGCCTGCAGCACTCGCGGCATCTTCACTCGTGGTTGCTTGCTCTGGCCGCGGCACCGCGCAGATCTTGACTCAGGATGTTCGCGACGCGATGCAGCTGCGCGAGCTATACAACGCCGAACACGCTTCAGCCAAGCTCGGCGAACTCGTGATCCTCGACATGTCTTTGACCTCTGACCTGGAAGAGGAAGTGCGCTCGATCCCGGGCGTGCGGGTTCTAGGCCTCAAGGATATTTCGGCAGACGCCTCTGACCAGGAAGAGATCGAGCGCGCACAAGAGATGATCAACGCTGGGGTGGGCCGTTTCGAGTTGCGTCAGCAGATCCGTCGCCTCGACCCTGCGGTATCCGCCCTGCGGCGCTCGGTCCGCGCCGAGATCGAACGCGAGATCGAGGGGGTACGCAACAACCATGACGAGGAAACCGTCAAAGTTGTTGAACGTGCCCTGGGCCGCGTATATAAGCGGCTACTGCATTCGCCTATGATGCGCGCCCAAGAACTCGCGCGGGAAGGCGAGGGTCAAAAGTTCATGTCCGCTGTCCACACGCTCTTCGGTGTGGACCTCGAACAGGGCGGACGGGTACCTAACGACCCTGCCTCGATCCAGGCCCGCGAAACACTGCGCGATGTTGCCGATCACGACCAAGATGCACCAGCGCACGCGATGCCGTTATCCGAGATCCGTGACGCGTTCGTGGACTATGAAGAGACCGCGACCGTGATCGAAGAAGAACTCAAAGAGAAACGCTAAAACCCTGCGGTGTTGAACTGTTGAAACGCTAGCGGCCGATGCGTTCTCTGAGCTCCCCGAGCACTGTTGCCGGGTCGTCGGAGAGGCCATCGTGGTGGTGATCCGCTGATTCCCACACGTTGATGCCGCGGATTCTGGAGGCCGTTTCAAGCGAGAGCTCACGGTCCACATAAATGTCCGGGGTATAGACCGCGGCGGCGACGGGAACCGTGTTGTTCGCCAGTTGCTCGTAATTGTAGAGCGGGTTCCATCCGCTGTATTCATGCAGCGCATGAGCGAGTTGCTCAAGCGGCTGCAGAGCCGGGTCTTGCTCGAAATCTTCAGGCAACGCTGCCTCACCTATCAGCTGCGGAACATCGGCACTAGGCAACGTTTGAGGGTGTGTCTGTCGTTGCGAACGCGAAGCCGCCCACCGTGTCGCAGGGCCGGACGTGTAGATCGCTTCTTGGAAGAGCCAATAGATCGGGTTGCGTGCGTGATCCACCTGCGAACCCAGAAGCGAGAGCATCACAGGGGAGATGCCACCATGTGAGAGGGCGTCTTCTAGCCCGAAACGCAATTGTTGAACACGCGAATTACCGCCCAATAGCATCCCGAGTCGCTGGATAGTCAGTTCGGTCACGACATGGCCGTTAGCTAGGCGGTACGGATGCCCGGCATCGCGAGCGCGGCGCGCTTCAGCGTACAGATCTCTCAACTGTGTTGCGGCATGCGGCCAAGCCTCGAAGACCTCGGCCTGACGTTCAGCAGTACGAGCGTATGTTGCGTCATAGACCCGCTTCGGATCACCTTCGATGAGCCCAAGCCCGCCGGTGATCATCGAACCAGCCAGCGCGTCCGGGGCGAAGCTCAGGTAGCTCATCGTGATGAAGCCACCGTAGGACTGGCCCAGCGTGAACCAGGACTCGACACCCATAGCCAGGCGGATCGCCTCAGCGTCAGCAACGATGTCTGTGGCCCGGAAGTGAGACAAGAACTCGATCTGTCGGGTGATCTGTCGCGGCTCAGGCTCGCCCGAACCGATAGCATTCAGCGTCGCAGCGCTGATCGGAGAGGAACCACCGGTGCCGCGCTGATCCAGCAACAACACGCGGAAGTGCGGCAGCAGCTCACCAAGCCAGCCTGAGGACGGATTAACGGGACGCAGAGCTTCGAAGCCTGGGCCGCCCTGTAAATAAACAAGCCACGGCCGCTGTTCCGCATCCGCATCGGTTGAACGAACCTCACGCGCCCGCACCGTCACGCTCTGAGCATCGAGTGACGCTCCAGAGCTGTGCGTCGACGAGTTAGTAGCTAAGTGCTCGGTTCCGTGGACGAGCGGTACTTCGTATAGAACCGAAGACACGACAGCGCCCCGCCAAGCAGCCGCATCATCACGGCGAAGAAGCTTAGCGGGGCGAGGCGTCAAAGAAGTCAAAACAGTGCTGACCTTCGGTTGGCTCGAACGGTGAAGAGATGCTAACGGTGAAGAGATGCTCACCGCGCAGATAGAAATTAGTCGGCTTTACGCAATACGAGCTTGTCCTGACCATTGGTCAGTTCAACACCGTTGGTCGCCTCGGAAATACGCAGCTTACCGGAGGTCAAGAAATCCCCCAGGTCCTCAGCGGCGGTGAGAGCTTCGCCCTGGCAGTTGGTGACATTGCTGTAAGACTGCGTCACCGTTGCATCAGAACCCTGAACATCGACGTCATAGGTTTCGTTAGCGCACTGGTCGATCACTGCCAACGTGCCCTTACCGGAGCCCGAAGGGGTCAACATGAAGCCACCCAGCTTCGCTTCAGACACAGCGCCCTTGACAGTGAAAGACTTCACGGTCAAGTGAGTGTTTTCAGAGAAACCAAGAGCGGACACGCCAGAGTCCTTGCCGGACTCCGTCGAGGAAGCCTCGCCCGAGGCTGCTTCCGACGTTGGTTCAGCGTGAGTGTTTTCACCCTGATTGGTGTTTTCACCCTCAACAGAGCCGTCCTTCTGATGGAACTGAGAGGACTCTGGGGTTGGGGAATCAAGGGTCGTTGGGTGCTTAGGGGCACAACCGGCCAGGGAAGCAACTACCAACGATGCAGGCGCCAAGAGCGCAACTGCGCGAACAGTGCGAGTGGAAAGTCGTGACATGGGAACCATTCTATCGCTAATTTATGTTTGACATGTTCACCGGCGTTCGCCTGTGCCGTCGATGCGGCCGATCGCCGTGACAGTGAGCGCTAATTCGCCACGCTCATCCGTAGCATCCAAATCAACAACCGCATCGAAACCCCAGTCGTGATCACCCTCCGGGTCAGCGAACGTCTGGCTGACCTTCCAGATCGGCCGACCATCGGGGTCTGTCGCCTCAACAATCTGCAACAGTTCAGGGGAGCGGCCGCTCGGGCCATCGTCGATGTCCTCATGCTCAGCGAAGTAGTCATCCATCAGATCAGCCCACGCATCGGCATCGAAACCAGATTCGCCATCCAGCTCACCCAGAGCAATATCCTTCTCAGCCCCGAACAGTTTGACGCGAGAGAACATCGCGTTGCGCACCATGACCCGCAAAGCACGCTTCTGCTGTGACAAGCGCGGCGGCTCGGCCGGTTGCTGAATCGACTGATCCTGCGGCACCTCACCCGAAGCTAAGGCCTCCCACTCGCTCAACAGCGAAGAATCGACCTGCTCGATCATCTGACCTAGCCACTCGGTGATGTCCTCAAGCTCCTCAGTTACAGCTGAATCCGGCACCGAGCTACGCAGGGCCTTATACGCATCCGTGAGATAACGCAGCAGAATCCCCTCAGCCCGCGTCACCTGATAATTGCGTACATACTCGCCAAAGCTCTGACCCGTCTCATACATTTCACGGACCACTGACTTAGGGGAGAGCTCATAGCCAGCCAACCAGCCAGCGCCCTGCCGGTAACGTTCAAAAGCCACCTCAAGGTCTTCCCGCAAAGGCTGTGGGTGCGTGATCTCATCAAGCCGATTCATACGCTCGTGATATTCGAGGCCATCGGCACGCATCTGCGCCATCGCCTCACTCTTGGCCTTCTTGACCTGTGCCCCGATAATAGGGCGCGGATCCTCAAGGGTCGCCTCAAGAATGGAGACAACATCGACTGCGTAATCAGGTGAATCGCGATCCAGCATCTCTAACGCGGCGATAGCGAAGCTAGAGAGCGGCTGATTCAGGCCAAAGTCTTCCGGCAAATCAACCGTGAGGTGAAGCCGGTTGCCGTACTCATCTGGCTCGCCGCGCTCCAAAACATTGGTCGCCAGTAGCTCCTTGATGATCCCTAAAGCCTTCTTGACGTGCTCCCGGTTACGGATGGGTGGTTCGTGATTTTGCGTCAAGATATCGCGAGCATGTCTGAACGCATCGCCTTCATAAGCGAGCAGGTTCAAGATCATCGCGTGGGAGACCTGAAAAGACGAGGTCATCGTCTCCGGCTGAGAGGCCACGAGCTTCTCAAAGGTCTTCTCACTCCAGGACACGAAGCCATCAGGGGGAGACTGCTTCTTAACCTGGCGCAGCTTCTTCTGATCATCCCCGTGCCGAGCACGGGCTTTCTCCATAGCCTTCGCGTTAGCGATCTCATGCTCCGGGGCCTGCACCACCACATCACCGGCAGTGTCGAAACCCGCCCGGCCTGCACGCCCAGCCAACTGATGGAACTCCCGCGCATTCACATGCCGGGTGCGTCGACCATCGAACTTAGACAACGCGGTCAAAACCACAGTACGGATCGGCACATTGATGCCCACACCGAGCGTGTCAGTACCGCAAATGACCTTGAGCAAACCAGCCTGGGCAAGCTGTTCAACGAGCCGACGATACTTAGGGAGCATCCCCGCGTGATGCACCCCGATGCCGGCACGAATCATCTTCTTCAGCGTCTGTCCAAAACCCGAGGCGAAACGGAAGCCACCCAGAAAATCCGCGATACGGTCCTTCTCCTCGCGGCTAGCAACATTGAGCGAAAGCAAACCTTGAGCTTGCTCGATCGCCTCACGCTGGGAGAAATGCACAACATAGACCGGGGCGCGGTGAGTTTCGACCAGTTCCTTGAGCGTCTCGCCGATCGGCTCCATGCCGTAATGATGGTGCAGGGGAATAGGGCGTTCGGAGCCTGAAACCGTCACAGCAGGCCGGCCCGTGCGTTGTTTGAGGTCCTCTTCAAAGAACGTCGTATCGCCCAACGTTGCCGAAAGCAACAAGAACTGCGACTGCGGCAAACCCAACAGTGGAACCTGCCACGCCCAGCCGCGCTGCGGGTCAGCATAGAAGTGGAACTCATCGGCGATCACGACACCGCAATCAGCGTGTTCGCCTTCGCGTAACGCCATGTTCGCGAGGATCTCCGCGGTACAGCAAATAATCGGTGCCTTTGGGTTCACGCTCGCCTCACCCGTGAGCATGCCCACGTTCTCGGCACCGAAAACCTTGATCAAGTCAAAGAACTTCTCAGAAACCAACGCCTTGATCGGGGCTGTATAAAACGAACGCTCACCGCGGGCCAAAGCCGCAAAATGCGCCGCGATAGCAACCATCGATTTACCCGAACCCGTGGGGGTCGCAAGAATTACATGCTTACCCTCAACAAGCTCCATGACCGCTTCATCCTGAGCCGGGTACAGCGTCAACCCACGGTTTGAAACCCACTTCAGGAACGCATCGTAGATGGCCTCCGGAAGGTTCGTCTCCGAGGCATTCGGGACCAGATCAGACAGGTTCACGTTCATCACCAGCCGCGGGCACGCCACTCAGGCAAGCTCGCACGCTCATCACCTAGCGTGGTGCCATCGCCATGACCCGGTAAAACAACCGTTTCATCCGGATAACGGCCGAACAGTTTGGACTCAACGTCGTCAATCAGCGTTGCGAAACGCTCCGGATCATTCCATGTATTACCCACGCCACCAGGGAAGAGGGAATCGCCCGTGAAGAGGTGCTGAACCCCATCGATCGTAGTGGCCAACGCAATCGAGCCAGGGGTGTGTCCACGCAACCAGATCACATCCAACGTGACCCCGCCAGCGTCCACCGTGTCACCATCATCCACAGTCTCCGTGAATGTGACGCCCCGCATCTCTTCAACCGCAGGAATATCCAGCGGATGCCCGACGAGCCGGGTACTTTCCCCGGTCAGCTCCGGCAAAGCGCCAGTGTGGTCATGGTGCTGATGCGTAATCACGATGCTCGGCGCGGCATCAGCACCGACGGCCGCGCGCAAAGTCTCAGGCTCAGCAGGGGCATCGATGAGCAACACATCCTGCGGATCAGTCAGCGACTGCAGAATATAGGCGCGGTTATCCATATCGGACACCGCGACCATGCTGAGCCGAGTCTTGTCATCCGAGGCAATAACCTGTGCTTTTGATCCTTGCGAAGAGTTACGTGGAGATGCTGGAGCCATGCCCAGTAGTATACCCTGATACATATCTCGTATTGTGTTGTGTCAAAGGCACTAAAACCGCCGGAAAGATGACTATGACGATCCTCGCCGACTTCACGGTCAGCAGTGAAGACATCCCGCCGTACCGCCAAGTGCGCCGCGCAATTGCCCAAGACATCCGAGAAGGCACGATCGCCGTCGGAACGAAACTACCGACAGTCCGCTCACTCGCCGCCCAACTCAACCTCGCGACCAACACTGTTGCCCGAGCCTATAAGGAGCTCGAAGAACTCGGCCTCGTGGAAGGCCGAGGGCGCGCTGGCACGATCGTGACACCCGGAGCCGGGCGAACATCAGCGAAAATCGCATCCAATGCAACATGGTTCGCTCGCTCAGCCGAAGGCGCAGGCCTGAGCCTTCAAGCGGCCCTCGACCTCGTACGCGCCGCCTGGCCATCTAATAAATAGCCAGCCACGCAGTATTGAACTAACCAGTATTGAACTAGCCGGGCCTCAGCATTGAACTAACCGGGGTTCAGCCGCGCGGAGTGCGCGGTGCGCGACCGCGACGCAACCAGTTGCGCAACTGACACTTACTACCATTGGAGCTGTGACTTCTTCTGTGACCACACCTTTCAGCACTCGCCCTGACAGAACCCGCGTTGTTGTTCAGGGAGCCCGCGAACACAACCTTAAAAACGTCGATGTGACGCTGCCGCGCGACGCCATGATCGTCTTCACGGGATTGTCTGGCTCCGGTAAGTCTTCCCTGGCCTTTGACACGATCTTCGCGGAAGGCCAACGCCGCTACGTCGAGTCTCTTTCGGCTTATGCCCGCATGTTCCTCGGCCAGGTTGATAAGCCTGACGTCGATTTCATCGAAGGCCTTTCACCGGCGGTTTCGATCGACCAGAAATCAACCTCAAAGAACCCGCGCTCCACGGTTGGCACCGTGACAGAAATTCACGACTACCTGCGCTTGTTGTTCGCGCGCGTCGGAATCGCACACTGCCCAGAGTGCGGCGAGAAAATCACGGCTCAGACTCCGCAGCAGATCGTGGATCAACTCATGCGGGAAGAAGACAAGACTCGCATCGCCGTCATGGCCCCCATGGTTCGGGAGCGTAAAGGCGAATTCCAGGACCTCTTCGCGCAACTATCCCAAGACGGTTACGCCCGCGCCCGCGTGGACGGCGAAACCATCCAACTCTCTGATCCGCCTAAGCTCGCCAAGCAGTACAAACACACGATCGAAGTCATCGTGGACCGCATCGCGATCAAAGAATCCGCGATGCAACGCCTCACCGACTCGGTTGAGACCGCGCTCAAGCTCGCCGACGGCCGCGTGATGATCGACTTCGTGGACCGCGACGCGGATGCAGCCGACCGCACCCGTACGTTCTCCGAACGCCTCGCATGCCCCAACGACCATCCGGTGCAGCTTGAAGAGATCGAACCACGCACCTTCTCCTTCAACAACCCATTCGGTGCATGCCAACGCTGCGACGGCATCGGGCATCAGCTCGAAGTGGACCCTGACCTCGTGGTTCCAGACCCATCCGCAACCCTGGCTGAAGGCGCGATCGCGCCGTGGGCCATCGGCAGCTCGGTTGCCAAGTATTGGGTGCGCGTCATGGCTGGGCTGGGTGAAGAACTCGGCTTCGACGTCGATACGCCTTTTGAGAAGCTACCGAAGAAGGCTCAGAAAGCGCTACTGCACGGCAAGGACTATAAGGTCACCGTGGCCTACCGCAACCGTTTTGGCCGCGAACGCCGCTACACGCAGGGTTTCGAAGGTGTGCTCGGATACATCAAACGTAAGCACGGCGAAACCGAATCCGATACCGCTCGTGAACGCTACGAAGAGTACATGCGCAACGTCCCGTGCCCGGAGTGCAACGGCGCTCGCCTGAACCCTGCGGTGCTCGCCGTGCTGGTCGGTGGGAAATCGATCGCAGAAGTTTCAGAAATGGCGCTCGATGAGGCTTATGAGTTCGCCGCGAGCCTCGAACTCAACGAGCGTGAAGCTAAGATCGCAACCGAGGTTCTCAAAGAGATCCGCGCTCGACTGAAGTTCATGCTCGATGTCGGCTTGAACTACCTCAACCTCTCCCGCGCCTCCGCCACGCTTTCGGGCGGTGAGGCCCAACGCATCCGTTTGGCGACCCAGATCGGTTCAGGACTGGTCGGTGTGCTCTACGTGCTCGACGAACCATCCATTGGTTTGCACCAGCGCGATAACCGCCGCCTCATCGAGACCCTGACGCGCCTACGCGATCTCGGCAACACGCTGATTGTGGTTGAGCACGACGAAGAGACCATCGAAGAAGCCGACTGGATTGTCGATGTGGGGCCAGGCGCTGGCGAGCACGGCGGGCAGATCGTGCACTCGGGATCGCTCGCCGAGCTGAAGGAAAGCACCGAATCGGTTACGGGCGCTTATCTTGCTGGCCGTCGAAGCATCGCGGTTCCGGAGAAGCGCCGCAAACGCGATAGGAAGCGCCAACTCAAGATTGTTGGGGCACGTGAGAACAACCTCAAGAACGTGACCGTGAACGTCCCGCTTGGCATGCTGACCGCTGTCACGGGTGTTTCTGGCTCGGGTAAGTCCACGCTCATCAACGACATTCTGTATCGGGTCTTGGCGACCAAGCTCAACAAAGCGAAGTTCGTTCCGGGCCGCCATACCCGCGTCGAGGGCCTTGAACACCTCGATAAGGTGATCCACGTAGACCAGAGCCCGATCGGGCGGACGCCGCGCTCCAATCCGGCCACCTACACGGGTGTCTTCGATCATGTTCGTAAGCTCTTCGCCGAAACCCCGGAAGCGAAGATGCGCGGCTATTTGCCGGGGCGTTTCTCCTTCAACGTCAAGGGTGGGCGCTGCGAAGCGTGCAAGGGCGATGGAACCATCAAGATCGAGATGAACTTCCTGCCGGACGTCTATGTTCCGTGTGAAGTCTGCCACGGTGCCCGTTATAACCGCGAGACGCTGCAGGTCAAGTACAAAGGCAAGTCCATTTCCGATGTGCTTGATATGCCGATCGAGGAGGCCGCTGACTTCTTCTCCGCCTTCAGGCCCATCGCTCGCCACCTCGACACGCTGGTCGATGTGGGGCTCGGTTATGTGCGGCTCGGCCAGCCCGCCACCACGCTTTCGGGTGGTGAGGCTCAACGCGTCAAGCTCGCCTCCGAGCTGCAGAAGCGCTCGAACGGGCGCAGTATCTATGTTTTGGATGAGCCGACCACAGGCCTGCACTTCGAGGACATCAACAAGCTTCTGCGCGTGGTGCAGGGGCTGGTGGATAAGGGCAACTCGGTGGTTGTGATTGAACACAACTTGGATGTGATCAAGTCTGCGGACTGGATTATCGACTTAGGCCCCGAAGGTGGTTCTGGTGGCGGGACAATCGTCGCGGAAGGAACGCCGGAGGACGTGGCAAAGGTTTCCGAGTCCCACACGGGCTTCTTCCTCAACGAGATCCTGAACTAACCCGCCCGGGTGCCTGCGCCTGCTAGGTGCGGCCAAGCATGCCGGAATCGGCATGAACCTGCGCCTTGTAATGCTCCGCTGTGATAAACAAAAGGCGGGCCATCCGTGGCACAATTGCAAACGGAAAACTTCTAGAGCAATAAGAAAAGCATGCCTTTCAAGGCATGCAGATAAGGTGACGAATCCAGGATGGCAAGCATCGATTTCTTCAAGCCCGTGGTAGCGCGGGCTATCAAGCTTGTCTTCAGGCCGACCATCACAGGCCTTGAGAACATTCCCAAAGAAGGACCGTTCATCGTCGCTTCGAACCACTTGTCGTTCTTCGACTCGGTCATCATCCAGGCGTTGATGCCGCGCAAGGTCGCGTTCTTCGCTAAAGCCGAATACTTCACGACTCCGGGCATTAAAGGTCGGATCATGAAAGCGTTCTTCACCTCGGTTGGCTCGATCCCGGTCCAACGCGGGCAACAGGCTGCCTCAGTGGCCGCGCTGGATAAGCTCGTTGAGATCCTCGACAAAGGCTCCGGAGTAGGTATCTATCCGGAGGGGACCCGCTCCCGTGACGGCCGCCTGTACCGGGGGCGCACTGGCGTAGGCTGGTTGACCCTGGCCACCGGAGCGCCAGTGGTTCCTGTAGGGCTCATTGGTACAGATAAGCTCCAGCCTGCCGGATCCAACCGGATCCGGCGCCATAAATTCGAACTCCACGTGGGTGCGCCGCTGGCTTTTGAACATCCTGGCGCTAAGCACCCGTTGCCGCTACGCCGTAAAGTAACTGATCAGGTGGTCGATGCGATCGCACAGATCACGGGGCAAGAACGCGTGGGGGAGTACAACAAAGCCCCAACAGCCCAATAAAGCCACGGCATCCCAGTAAAAGCTTCGATGTTCCAGTAGCGAAGCACCAATAGCGAACCCTAAGTAGTGACCGCAGTAGTGACCTAGGCGAGGTGAATCAGGTGGCCGATCCGGCATCGTACCGCCCCGAATCATCTCAGATCCCTACGAGCCCGGGCGTCTATCGTTTCCGAGACCCTGCTGGCCGCATCATCTATGTCGGCAAGGCGAAGAACCTTAGGAACCGGCTCAACTCCTACTTTGTGGCCCCGGAACAGCTCTCGCCTAAGACGTACACGATGGTGCACACCGCATCGTCTGTTGAATGGACGGTGGTGGGTTCCGAACAGGAATCGCTGCAGCTTGAATACACGTGGATCAAACAGTTCAATCCACGTTTCAACATCATGTTCCGGGACGATAAGTCCTATCCTTACCTGGCCGTCACGGTTTCTGAGAAGTTCCCGCGCGCCCAAGTGATGCGTGGTGACAGGCGTAAGGGGACCAAGTATTTCGGGCCGTTTTCCCCGGCGCGTGCGGTGCGTGAAACCCTCGATCTGTTGCTTCGTGTTTTCCCGGTGCGTACCTGTTCAGCGGGCGTTTTTCGCCGGGCAGAGCGCTCGGGGCGCCCGTGCCTGCTCGGATATATCGACAAATGTTCCGCCCCGTGTGTGGGGCGGGTCAGCGTTGAGGAGCATCGTGAGCTTGTCAACGGCTTGATTCGGTTCATGAGCGGCGACGGCAAGCCCGCAATCCGCGAGCTCGAAGCGAAGATGAGGCAAGCCGTCGCTGAGCTCGATTACGAATCTGCCGCACGGCATCGCGATGACATCCAGGCGCTTCAGAAGGTCTTTGAACGCAACGCTGTTGTGCTGGATGAATCGACGCACGCGGATATTTTCGGTATCGAACAAGACGACCTGGAAGCGGCAGTCCAGGTGTTTCACGTCCGCCACGGGCGCATCACAGGCCAGCGAGGCTGGGTCATGGAGAAGGTTGAAGACCTCGAACCGCCGCGGCTTGTTGAGCAGCTGTTGGAACAGGTTTATGGCGCTTATGATGATGCCGACCGGATCCCACGTGAAGTATTGGTCCCTGAACTGCCTACGCGTTTCGAGGCGCTGACCGGCTGGCTCTCTGAGTTGCGCGGCGCGAAAGTCTCTTTGCGCGTTGCCCAGCGCGGAACCAAGCGTGAACTCGCTGAGACCGTGCATGAGAACGCCATCCAGGCGCTCAAACTTCACAAGATCAAACGTGCCGGGGACATCACGGTGCGTTCAGCTGGCCTGCAACAACTCCAAGAAGCTCTCGGGCTTGCTGAGCCACCGCTACGCATTGAGGGCTATGACAACTCTCATTCGTCCGGAACCAATGTTGTGGGTTCGATGGTCGTGTTCGAAGACGGGCTGCCGAAGAAGTCTGATTACCGCAGGTTCATGGTCAAAGGTGACGCTGCCCGTGATGACACGGCCTCGATGTATGACGTCATCTCGCGCCGTTTTCAGCGCTACCTCGAAGACCTTGCGGAGGCCGAGACTCACACTTCTGGTGAGATCACTGCCGAAGAAGCCGTGAAGGGTCAGGCCCCTAAGTTTGCCTACCCGCCCTCGCTGGTTGTGGTCGATGGCGGCCCACCTCAGGTGGCGGCTGCCCAGCAGGCTCTACTGGATTTGGGGATCACGGACATCGCGGTGGTCGGGTTGGCTAAGCGTCTTGAGGAGGTGTGGGTCCCCGGGGACGACTACCCGGTGATTCTGCCTCGGCAATCTGAAGGGTTGTTCTTATTACAACGCGTGCGTGATGAATCACACCGTTTCGCGATCACGTTCCACCGAGAACGCCGAGGCAAGTCGATGCTTGAGTCCATGTTGGATACGGTGGATGGGCTCGGCCCCGCCAAGCAAAAGGCTCTACGGGATGCGTTTCCGTCGCTGAAGAAGATGCGGGCCGCGAGCGTTGAGGAGCTTCAAAGCGCTAAGGGCGTTGGTCCTGCGTTGGCTCAGAAGATCTACGATGCGCTTCATGCTGATGAGACCGAGGCACGCTAGGGACGGCGGTTGGGTAGCCTTGGGTTATGCAGATTGAGCAGCCGGCTGAGGTACCGCAGAAGAACACGATCGTTGTCATGACCAGCATGTCTGGGGCAGGCCGCACTACGGCAGGCCATGCTTTAGAGGACATGGGCTGGTACGTGGTGGATAATCTTCCGCCACAGATGTTGCAGACCCTCGTAGATGTCTTGTCGCGATCGCGTAGCCAAGAGTTCAAGATCGCGGTTGGCGTAAACGTCCGGTCCCAGCAGGTTCTGGATGATCTGAGTAGCACGCTCGCGCAGATGGACACTGACGGCGTGGAGTATCAGCTCCTGTTTATCGACTGTGACGATGCAACACTCGTGCGCCGCTTTGAACAGGGCCGCCGCCCGCACCCGTTGCAAGGTAGCGGGCGCATCGTTGACGGGATCGCGGCCGAGCGCGCCCTAACGGCGGGTCTGCGTGAGCGGGCCGATTTCACGCTTGACACCACAACGATGAACGTGCATGATTTCAGCCGCTCCGTCCACGACCTGTTCAATGAGCAAGGCCCCGTGGTTTTGACGCTCAACGTGATCAGCTTCGGCTTCAAATACGGTGTCCCGATGGACGCTAACTTCATGGCTGATGTCCGTTTTGTTCCTAATCCGCACTGGGTTCCTGAACTGCGTCCACTCACCGGTCAGGATCATGACGTTTCGCAGTATGTGTTGCAAGCGGAGGGCACAACAACGTTCATTGAGCACTACGTGGGTGCGCTCGAATCGGTGTTTGATGGCTACCGCCGGGAACGGAAGCATTATGCGACGATCGCGATCGGGTGCACGGGTGGTAAACACCGTTCGGTGGCGATTGCAACCGAGGTTGCTCGCCGTCTTGATCAGAACCCTGATCTGAAGGTTGTTCTTTCACACCGGGACTTGGGGAGGGAATAGGCATGGATATACCGACACATGCGATCCCGCTGGTCGCTCCGCGTTTGCGTCCTAGCCAGCGTCGCTCGCGGTGGAAGATCACCGCACTCGGCGGCGGGCATGGACTGCATGCCTCGCTGAAGGCTTTGCGTTTGCTTGATGCTGACCTGACGGCCATCGTGACGGTTGCCGATGACGGAGGTTCTTCAGGCCGGATCCGTGACGAGTTCGGTGTGCTGCCGCCAGGGGACCTGCGGATGGCGCTTTCGGCGCTGTGCGATGACAGCGAATGGGGCCGCACCTGGGCCCGGGTCATGCAGCACAGGTTCACAACGCTTCCAGATTCTCCTCGCAGTATGGAAGGTCACGTTCTGGGTAACTTCCTCATCGTGACCTTGTGGGAGATGCTGGGGGATGCGGTCGAAGGCCTGAACTGGGCTGGCCAGTTGCTTGGTGCCCGCGGCAGGGTCCTGCCGATGTCGACCGATCCGTTGCGCATCAAAGGCACCGTTGTGAGGGAACAAGATGGTCAGCCGATAGCTGAGGTGTATGAGGGCCAGGTTGCGTTGGCGAAAGCGGCGCACCGTGGTTCCGTGACCGATATCTGCTTGCTTCCTGAAGATGCGAGCGCGACCCCGCAGGCTGTGGAAGCCATCAGCGAAGCGGACTGGAATGTGCTGGGGCCAGGCTCGTGGTACACGTCGGTTATGCCGCACCTGTTGCTCAATGACAGCCGGCGGGCGCTCGCTGAATCGCAAGCCCGCACGCTTGTGACGATGAACTTGTCGTCTTCAACGTTTGAGGCCTCCGGGCTGAGGTCTGCTGATCACCTCAAGATTCTGCGCCGCTACGCTCCTGAGCTGCACATCGATGCGGTGCTCGCTGATCCATCGACCCTCGATGATGAAGCGTATTTCTGCCAGGTCGCAGAGAACATGGGCACTAAGGTGTTCTTCGACCGTGTCGAATCGAAGGCTAAAGAGTCTGTGCATGATCCATTGCGGCTCGCGGCCGCATATAAGGATGTTTTTTCGCACTTCGAGTCCGGGGGTGTCTCCGGTTAGACTTATGGTTTTTGTAAGACCTATTTTTGTATGGTCTGTGTAATCCGAAGGGGATGTCAGCTTTCATGGCATTGACGAATGCAGTCAGAGACGAGCTGGTTGCCGTGGACGTTACGGTGACGTCCCAGCGCCGTGCCGAGGTAGCTACCATGCTCCGTTTGGCTGGTGGTTTGCATCTGGTTGCCGGGCGGATCGCGGTTCAGGCAGAGGTAAGTGGCGAGGCGATTGCGCGCCGTATCCAGAAGACCCTAGGTGAGGTTTTCAACGTTCGATGCGCCATGCGGCTCGTCAGCGGTGGCGGGCTACGCAACTCTGAGCGTGTTGAGATGCAGGTTCTGGGCGATGGAGCATCGCTGGCTCGGCAGACAGGTTTGGTTGACGGCATGGGCCGCCCGGTGCGTGGCTTGCCTCCTTCGATCGTCAACGGTTCGGTCGCTGATGCGGCGGCCGTGTGGCGCGGAGCGTTCCTCGCGTCGGGCTCACTGACCGAACCTGGCCGCTCCTCCGCGTTAGAGATCGTGTGCCCCGGACCCGAAGTCGCGTTAGCGCTCGTGGGGGCCGCACGCCGCCTGGGCATCACCGCTAAAGCGCGCGAGGTCCGCGGGCAAGATCGCGTTGTCTTGCGTGACGGTGAAGCGATCGGTCTCATGCTTCAAAAAATGGGTGTCGTGGAAGCAGTCAAGGTCTGGGAGGAGCGCCGGGCACGTAAAGAAGTGCGTGCCAACGCGAACCGTCTAGCGAACTTTGATGACGCGAACCTACGCCGCTCCGCGCAAGCCGCGGTCGCTGCTGGTGCACGCGTTCAGCGCGCCCTGGAGATCCTCGGTGATGAGGTACCGGAACACCTCCGGGATGCCGGTTCCTTGCGCATCGAGCACAAGGAAGCAAGCCTCGATGAGCTTGGCCGGCTAGCGGACCCGCCGCTGACGAAGGACGCGATCGCTGGCCGTATTCGCCGCCTGCTGATGATGGCCGATCGCGTTGCTGATGAACGCGGGATCCCGAACACCACAACCGCAGTTCCTGCGGATATCCTCGACGACTAACCCAGGTGGGGCCGTCCATCCCGGCGTGCGGAACAGGATGACACCGCAACGCGCAAGATAAAGCGCGGCCCGGGAATAAGAGCGGGGTTGTGTTGGTTACACCCGGATGAGGGCGTCCTCAGGGATGGCTCCCAACAGTTTGCGCTACCCCTACTCGCACTGCCCAGACGTCAGGGGAGTAGAGGCGTTGCAAGAGTACATCTGTATGACCGGCATGGAGATTCCTGCTGGTTGAACCCATGGAGGTTAACTTGACTCAGTACACGCTTCCGGACCTGGACTACGACTACGGTGCACTTGAGCCGCACATTTCCGGCAAGATCATGGAGCTGCACCACTCCAAGCACCACGCAACCTACGTCAAGGGCGCCAACACCGCCCTCGAACAGCTGGCAGAAGCACGCGATAAGGGTGATCTGTCCAACGTCAACAAGCTCACCAAGGACCTCGCGTTCAACCTCGGTGGTCACACCAACCACTCGATCTTCTGGAAGAACCTCTCCCCAGAGGGTGGCGGCGAGCCAACCGGTGAACTTGCTGAGGCCATCAACGAGCACTTCGGTTCTTTCGAGAACTTCAAGAAGCACATCAACGCCGCAGCACTGGGCATCCAGGGCTCCGGTTGGGCTCTTTTGTCCTATGAAGGCATCGGCGGCAAGTTGCTGATCGAGCAGTTGCATGACCAGCAGGGTGATGTCCCAGTAGCAACCCAGCCACTACTGATGCTGGATATGTGGGAGCACGCTTTCTACCTCGACTACCTCAACGTCAAGGCTGACTACGTTGATGCGTTCTGGAACATCGTCAACTGGGACAACGTCTCCGAGCGCTACGCAGCAGCTAAGGAAGGCGCATCGAAGCTGGTTCTGCCAGGCGCCTAATCAACGCAACTAGAGCGTGAGTGTCTCGCCGCTCTCGTCCGCTTCGTCGCGGATGAGAGCGGCGAACATCGTTAACGCGGGCGTTATCCCGTAGGCTTAGATGTATGCCTGCCTTTACTCTTGAGGATTTGATGTCCAAAGGCGTCAAGGGCCGTACGGTTCTTGTACGCTCCGATTTGAACGTTCCACTCGACGATGACCGCAACGTCACCGATGCTGGCCGCGTTAAGGCCTCGATTCCGGTGATTTCGCGTCTGAGCAACGCTGGTGCCCGGGTGATTGTGATGGCACACCTGGGTCGGCCGAAAGGGGAGCCTGATCCGGCGCTTTCGATCCGCCCGGCAGCTGAAAAGCTCGCTGAGCTGAGCGGCTTGAACGTCACGGTCGCTGAAGACGTTGTAGGGGAGTCCGCGCAGTCCTTGGCTCAGGAGCTTGCCGATGGTGAGGTTCTGGTGATCGAGAACGTTCGCTTTGAAGCTGGCGAGACGTCCAAGGATGACGCCGAGCGTGAGGAACTCGCGAAGCGCTACGCCGCACTTGCCGGCGAGGACGGCGCGTATGTGGACGATGCGTTCGGTGCGGTGCACCGTAAGCATGCCTCGGTTTTCGATATCGCACGCCTTCTGCCGGCGTACCAGGGGGACCTGGTTCGTGATGAACTTGAGGTCTTGAAGCGTTTGACGGTTGAGCCTCAGCGCCCCTTCGTTGTAGTTCTGGGTGGGGCGAAGGTCTCTGACAAGCTCGCTGTGATCGAGCGTTTGCTCACCGTTGCTGACCAGATTCTGGTGGGCGGCGGAATGGTCTTCACGTTCTTGAAGGCTAAAGGCTATGAGATCGGTAGCTCGCTGGTTGAAGAGGATCAGCTTGAGACGGTCAAGGGTTACCTTGACCGTTCCGGAACCGAAGGGCACGCCGAGATCATCCTTCCAAGCGACATCGTGATGGCTGATTCCTTCGCTGCTGATGCCGCCCACGAAACCCGCTCGGTTGAAGACCTGACTGGCGGCAGCATCGGGCAGGCCGGCATGGGCTTGGATATTGGCCAGGTTTCCGCTGGAACCTTCGGAGAGAAGATTGTCACCGCAGCCACGGTGTTTTGGAACGGCCCGATGGGCGTGTTCGAGTTCCCGGCATTCGCTGCGGGTACGCGCGCTGTAGCGAGCGCGCTGGAGCGCTCTGAGGCGTTCACGGTCGTGGGTGGCGGCGACTCGGCTGCTGCGGTTCGTAGCCTGGGCCATCACGATGCTGATTTCGGGCACATCTCAACCGGTGGTGGCGCATCCCTTGAATACCTTGAAGGTAAGGAACTTCCAGGGCTGACTGTTCTGGAGGAGAGCAACTAGATGGCACACATCACCAACGGTGAATTCGCTCGCCGTCCACTGATTGCCGGCAACTGGAAGATGAACATGGATCATCGCCAGGGCATCACGTTGCTTCAAAAAACGGTGTGGACGTTGCAGGACGCGAACCATAACTTTGATCGAGTCGAGGTAGCGGTCTTCCCGCCGTTTACTGACCTGCGTAGCGTTCAGACGCTGGTTGCGGGGGACGATCTCCCGGTGGTCTATGGCGCTCAAGACATCTCCGAGCATGACGAGGGGGCGTACACGGGCGAGATTTCCGGGCAGTTCCTGGACTCCCTGGGGTGCACCTATACGCTCGTGGGCCACTCGGAACGCCGCACACTGCATCAGGAAACCGATGAGGTAGTTTCCGCTAAGACAGCCGCGGCGCTGCGCCACGAGATCACGCCTGTGGTGTGCGTAGGTGAACCGCTTGAGGTACGCCAAGCGCAGCAACACGTTGAGCACACGCTTGAACAGGTCAAAGCCGTGATCAGCTCGCTGGATGTGCACACGGTCTCGAAGCTCGTGCTCGCTTATGAGCCGGTGTGGGCGATCGGGACCGGCGAGGTCGCTGGACCGGAAGACGCCCAGGAGATGGCTCACGCTATCCGGGAGTGTGTCAACCAGATCCACGGCGAGGATGCCGCTAACGGCGTACGTATCCTGTACGGTGGGTCAGTGAAAGCAACTAACGTCGCGGAGATCATGCAAGAAGCCGATGTTGACGGTGTTCTTGTGGGAGGCGCAAGCCTCGATGCCGTGGAATTTGCTAATATTGCTAGGTTCGAACAGCACTACGCATAGACGCGGAGTGCGAAGCGAACACTTTGAATCAGTTTTGACGTATTTAGAAGCTCGAGGAGATCATGTCGGGTTTGATCAACGCCTCGCAGGTCACCCTGCAGATCCTTGTACTTATTACCAGCATCCTGCTGATTATGACGGTGCTGTTCCATAAGGGCCGTGGCGGCGGCATCTCGGATCTGTTCGGCGGCGGTATGGCCTCATCGATGCAGTCTTCCGGTAGTGCTGAGCGAACGCTGAACAAGATCACCGTTACGATCTCGATCGTGTGGGCTGTGTGCATCGTTCTGCTTGCTCTTCTGATGCGGCTGAACGTCGAGGCCTAGACAGCCTGAGCAACATAGACGTTGGAGGCGGACCATTTCGGTCCGCCTCCAACGTGTTTAAGCCCGCCGCGGCAGGCTCGCTTGGATATCGAGGTTGCTTGGGTACTGAGGCTCGCTTGGGCTTCTAGATGTGATTCAGTGTTCAGGAGCGCTTGAGTATCTCGGTGAGCTTGTCCACGATGTACGGCAATCCTACCGCTGGGTCGTCGGCTTTGATCATGAGGACGGGACGTCCGCGCCCGGCGAGCACGCGTGCGTCTCCGGTGGCTTGTGCTGCAAGCTGTTCACCGCCGGTATGGTCCAGGCCAGGGATGTCGATGTCGTTGACGGTTCCGGCGAGGATGTGTATGAAGATACCTTCCGCTGGACCGCCCTTGTGGGCTTGTCCGGTCGAGTGCAGGAAACGGGGCCCCCAACCGAATGCGGTTGGACGTTTGAAGATCTCTAAGAGGGCCGTCTGCAAGGTAGCGGCGATCTCACGGTGCTTGTTGCGGTCAGCGAACACGTTGACCGCAACATAGCTACGCGATGTGGAGGCGGCACCGAGTTCCTCGATAGCCGAGGAAAGGTCGGTGATGTTCGCGTTGTTCGCCCAATCGCCGTATGCGGCGATACGGACCGGACCGTCAGCGATGTTCGGGGGAGTCTGAGCGTTGCCGGGTTCGCCCGCTAGGAGGCTGCGAGCTGCCACTTTGGAGGTCTCGACATCCGGCTGGTCGAATGGGTTGACGCCGATCAGACGGCACGCCACCGCGACCGCGTACTCCCACACCATGAATTGTGCAGCGATCGAACCCGCGACGGTGATGCCTGGGCCCGCGGGCGTGTGGGCGCCATCGTTGGTGCCTTGCAAGTAGACGTGCAGAACATCCTCTGCCTCATCTAGTAGCGCATCCTCGGCTGATGAGGCCAACTGTACGGTGGGCACAAGCCCCAAACCCTGTTTGCCAGTGGATTCGGCTACGAGCTGTTCGATCCACGCACTGAATCCTGGCAGGTGGGTGGTGTCATCATGGATCACAAGCTTATTTCGCTGTGGATGCTGGCCCGCTAAAGCCGCGCCCAAGATGAGTGCGGGGTTCTCGCGATGATCCCGGATGCATTCGGCTTGCGCCGCCATCGCCTCATCGAGTAGGCGCTCAACATCGACGCCGGCGAGACCGGTTGGCACGAGCCCGAAAGCAGCCAGAGCAGAGAAACGACCACCAACCGTTGGGTCTGCGGTGAACATCGTGAGCCTGTGCTGATGCGCTAGTTGCTCAAGCGGGGAGTCAGGGTCAGTAATGACCAGAACGTGCTCAGTGAGCCTCAAACCAGCCCGCTGGACGGCCTCGCTGAAAACCCGGAAAGCAACGTCCATCTCAAGGGTGCTTCCGGATTTAGAGGCCACGATCATCAGCGTCGAATCAAGGTGTGTCAGTGTTGCGGCGAGCATCCCAGGATCGGTTGAATCGATCACGCTGAGCTCCACACCTGCTGCGCGAGACACAACCTCTGAAGCCAGCGTGGAACCACCCGTGCCCGCCAGGATGATCCGTTTGATGCCGCGTTCTTTCAGCTCATCCCGCAACTCGATGATGGGGTCAATGAGCGGGCCAGACGCAGGAAAAGGGTTCGCCCAGCCAAGCCGATGCACAGCCTCGAGTGCGGCTTTCTTGCCCCACAGGGAAGAGTCCTTAGCCGCAAGGCGGGAAGCCACACGGTCCTTGACCAGCTGAGGCACTAAAGCGTTGACCGCCTCCTCGGTTTCGAGGTGGGCGGTTGTCGAAAGCATCGTCATCTCTAGCGTTCCGATGCAGCCTGAAGTTCAGCCTCGAGCCGCGTCAGCAGGTCCTTCCATGCTGCAACAAACTTCTGGACGCCTTCGGTCTCCAGCTTTGCGATGACCTCGTTGTAGTCGATTCCGAGTTCACTGAGCTCATCGAGGATCACGTCTTGCTCACGGTAGGTTCCGCTCACTGTGTCCTTACCGTCACCGCCGTGATCAGCTACCGCCTTGAGTGTGGCCTCAGGCAACGTCGTGACAGTCTGAGCGGCAACGAGCTCATCCACGTAGAGCGTGTCTGCGTAGTCGGGGTTCTTGACCCCGGTCGAAGCCCACAGGGGACGCTGCGGATGCGCACCTTGAGCCGCGAGTGTCTTCCACCGCTGGGTCAGCGATACTTCACGGAAAATCTCGTAGGCCAAACGCGCGTTAGCCAGCCCCGCTTTACCTCGCAGCGCAAGAGCCTCAGGGGAACCGATCGCATCCAGGCGCGCATCCACCTCGGTATCCAGACGGGAAATGAAGAAAGACGCAACGGAATGGATGCTGGCCAGGTCCAGCCCGGTATCCCGGGCCTTCTCAAGGCCACGCAAGAAAGCGGAGAGAACCTCGCGATAACGCTGCAGACCAAAAATCAAGGTCACGTTGACGCTGATACCGCGGGCAAGGCACTCGGTGATGGCAGGCAGACCCTCATCCGTTGCCGGGATCTTGATCATGACGTTGGGACGGTTCAGGGACTCCCACAACGCTACTGCCTGATCGATCGTTGCCTGCGTATCGAAAGCGTGGCGTGGATCCACCTCGATCGAGACACGACCATCCACGCCGTCCGTCGCATCATAGATAGGCCGCAACAAGTCAGCGGCCTGCGCGACGTCCTTCGAAGTGATCGCAACCACCGCATCGTCGACTGAAGCGTTCTGAGCGGCCTGCTCAGCGATGTCAGCGGCATAGCTTTCCGAATCAGCAAGCGCGGAGGCGAAAATCGCAGGATTAGTGGTCACACCGGTGACGTTCACCTCACGCATCAAAGATTCCAGCGAGCCGCTCGTGATGCGGTGACGAGACAAATCATCAAGCCAAATGGAAACACCGGCATCGGAAAGGGCCTGCGTATGAACGTTAGACATGAACGGGGACAACTCCTGAATCAAGAACAGTTCAAGTGTAAAAACAGCGGTGAGCGCCCGGCACACACGCGTGCCTCTCGGGCGTGCTTGCGGCTCGCGGGGCGAGCGCACACACGTTATTCCATCGTTAGCGGGCAGCGAGGGCTTCTGCAGCCTCGACAACAGCCTCAGAAGTGATACCGAACTTACGGTACAGCGTGTCACCGTCCGCGGAGGCGCCGAAGTGATCCAAGCCAACGATGCGGCCGTTGCTACCAACCCATTCGTACCAGCTCATCGGGTGAGCCGCTTCCACCGCTACACGCGCAGTGACCTCAGATGGCAGGACCTTTTCGCGGTACTCGGCATCCTGGGTGCGGAACCATTCGATGCACGGCATCGAAACCACGCGGGCGGCGATCCCGCGTTCGACCAGCGTCTTCTGTGCCTCCACGGCGAGGCCAACCTCGGAGCCTGTACCGATCAGGATGACATCCGGGGTGACGTCCTCGCCGTCGCGGGTCGCTTCACGCAGGATGTATGCGCCGCGTTCAGCATTCTCGGCTGCGGCGAAACCGTCTTCCTCACGCGGCAGGGTCTCTACACCTTGACGGGTCAAGACGATCGCGGTCGGGTGATCGGTGGTCTCAAGCATCTTCTTCCACGCGACTGAGACCTCGTTGGCGTCCGCTGGGCGGATCACATCAAGGTTCGGGATCGCGCGCAAGGAAGCGAGCTGCTCGACCGGCTGGTGGGTCGGGCCGTCCTCACCCAAACCGATCGAATCGTGCGTCCACACGTAGATCGAGGGGATACCCATCAGCGCGGACAAACGCACTGCAGGGCGCATGTAGTCGGAGAAGATCAGGAACGTGCCTGAGTAGGCCCTGGTCGGGGAGGAGGTCACGATGCCGTTGACGATCGCACCGGCAGCGTGCTCACGGATACCGAAGTGCAGGTTGCGCCCGCCCGGGCACGCCTCATACATGCCGGTAGCCCACGTGGACGGGTTGAAAGACTTAGCGCCGTTGATGAACGTGTTGTTCGAACCTGCAAGGTCCGCTGAGCCGCCCCACAGCTCGGGAAGCACAGGGGCCAGTGCGTTGATGACCTTGCCGGAGGCGGCACGGGTAGCGATCGTCTCACCGGCCTCAAAGTGAGGCAGGGCTTCAGTCCAGCCCTCAGGCAGCTCGCCCTTCTCAAGGCGGTCATACAGCGCTACAGTGTCACCCTCGGAGCGCGCGCGCCACGCATCCATCGCGGCGTCCCATTCCTTACGCAACTGTTCACCGCGTTCTTGAGCCTTGCGCGTGTAGGTAAGCACTGCATCGTCAACAACAAAGCTGCGCTCAGGGTCAAAACCCACCGCTTTCTTCAAACCAGCGACCTCGTCGCCGCCGAGCTTGGCGCCGTGGATACCGCCGGTGTTCTGCTTGGTGGGTGAAGGCCAACCGATTACGGTGCGCAAAGCGATCAGCGAAGGCCGGTCGGTTTCTGCCTTAGCGGCCTCGATCGCCTCGTTCAGTGCCTCCATGTCCTCGACGTAGTCGCCAGTGCGCAACCAGTCGACGCGCTGGGTGTGCCAGCCGTAAGCGCGGTAGCGGGCTTCGACGTCTTCAGTGAACGCTACATTCGTGTCGTCCTCGATGGAGATCTCGTTGTCATCCCAAATGACCACGAGCTGACCCAGCTGCTGGTGACCAGCCAGCGAAGACGCCTCGGATGTAACGCCTTCCTGCAGGTCGCCATCGGATGCGATCACATAGATACGGTGGTCAAACGGCGACTCACCAGCAGGGGCATCTTTATCAAATAGACGACGCATGCGGCGCTGAGCGTAAGCGAAACCAACAGCTGAAGCCAAGCCCTGACCCAGCGGGCCCGTGGTGAACTCAACGCCTGCAGTGTGACCGTACTCTGGGTGGCCCGGGGTCAACGCATCCCAGGTGCGAAGAGCTTTCATATCATCAAGGCTCAGACCGTAGCCGGTCATGAACAGCTGTGTATAGAGAGTCAGCGAAGTATGACCAGGGGAGAGGATGAAACGGTCGCGGCCCGCCCACTGAGGGTCCTGAGGGTTGTGGCGAATATGCTTCTGGAACAGTAGGTGGGCTACGGGTGCGAGCGAGATGGCGGTGCCTGGGTGACCATTGCCCACCTTCTCAACCGCATCAGCGGCCAAAACTCGTGCGGTATCTACCGCGGCGGCATCTTCTTGTGTCCAGGTGAAGGTCTGGCTCGCCGAAGGCATTAATGGTCCTTTCGAACTACTCGCTAACAGAACGGTCACTTAACGCTGAAGATCAGTGACGTATCGAGGCTGTATCTAAGCCTACCCGCAGATGTCAGGGAAGCGAGCGCATAGGACGGTAGAATAGGTGGAAGAATGCAGGAATCGTCTCTTCCTGTGCCCCGCATCACTGCGCCCCGCGGTTTGGCGCGACCCAACGTCATGAGGTAACAGTCAATGTCCACCTTGAGCCATCAGGAAACGTCTACTCCCGCTGTGCCGCGCCATCAGCGCCAGCCCGGCGAGACACATGGCGTCTTCCTCTCGCGCAAGGCTAAAGCGTACTTGGCTCTGACCAAGCCGCGCGTGATCGAGCTGTTGCTTGTGACCACGTTGCCGACCATGATCTTCGCTCAACGCGGCTGGCCGGACCTGGTTGCGATGCTGGCAACCAACATCGGTGGGGCGATGGCTGCCGGTAGCGCTGGCGTGTTCAACTGCTATTTTGACCGGGACATGGACAAGGTCATGAACCGGACCAAGAACAGGCCGCTGGTGACCGGGGAAATCACGCCGAATGCCGCACTCGTGTTCGGGTGGATTCTAGGTGTTGCCTCGATCGCGGTGTTGTGGGCTGGAACCAACCTTCTGACTGCCGCGTTGGGTCTTGCTGCGATCCTCTTCTATGTGGTCCTCTACACACTGATCCTTAAGCGCAAGACCACCCAAAACATCGTGTGGGGCGGCATCGCAGGCTGCATGCCTGTTCTGATCGCGTGGGCTGCTGTGAAGAACACGATCGAGTGGCCTGCCATCGTCTTGTTCCTCATCATCTTCTTGTGGACCCCGCCGCACTACTGGCCGCTGTCCATGAAGTATTCGGAGGACTACGAACGCGCCGACGTTCCGATGCTGGGTGCTGTTGCCCAAGGTCGCACGGTGTCCGCTCAGGTTGTTGTGTACGCGTGGGCTACGGTCGCGTGCTCGCTGTTGCTGATCCCGATGGGGGACGCCGGCATCGTGTACACAGTGGTTGCGCTGGCCTCGGGTGGATGGTTCATTTGGGAATCCCATATTCTACACCGTGAAGCGGCACAGGATCACAGCGCGAAGAGCCTCAACCGGAAGGCTATGCGCGTGTTCCACCTCTCGATCATGTACCTCACGCTTCTGTTCATTGGCCTGGCGATCGACCCGTTCGTCGGATCGCCGCTTCTGGGCTAGAACGTATGTAGTTGCAGCCCCTATTTAGACCTAAACAGAGCCGCGCTTCACTCGCTGAGTGAAGCGCGGCTCTCTCATTTGGTTGGGTTTCGCGTGGCTGGTGTTGCCGTGCGTCTGGTGCTGGCTAGTTGACGGTACGGTCCCACACGTTGGTCACCGCGGAGAGCAGTAGTGCCGAGCCGAGCATATGTGCCAGAACCAGGCCGATCGGAAGGCCTGAGAAGTGCTGCCAATAGCCGATGCCTGCCTGGATGAGGATCACGCCGATCGCCATGAGGTAGGCGTTCTTGAGGCTCGCGATGTTGCGGCGCATCACAATGACAAGGCCAACGATGATCAGCAACGTCATCGCGTAGACGGGGATGGTGTGCATCCGAGTCACGATGAGGGCGTTGAACGTGTGTCGTGGCGCGCTTTCGTCACCTGCGTGCGGGCCGGTGCCGGTCACGGTAGTTCCCATCACGATGATCCAAGCGGCCAGAGCCCATGCAGTCGCTGCGATCACACGCAGCGGGCCAAACACTGGCTGCGGAGTGAACGGCACGTTTTCCTTGAGGGCTACAGAGCTTTCGACGCCTGGGTTGCGGTAGGCGCGGCCGGTGCGGTTGACGAGCAGAACCGCGAGAGCCACGCACGCGGCGGATGCAAGGAAGTGCAGTGAGACGACCCAGGGGTTGAGCTTGGTGAGAACCGTCATGCCGCCGATCACAGCCTGTGCCGGGATGATGCCTAGAAGCGCCCAGGACAGCACGAAGATGTTCTTGTGAGCCTTGCGGGAACGCCACGCGGCAACGATCATCGTGACTGCGATCGCCGCAAGCACGAAGGTCAGGGTGCGGTTGCCGAATTCGATGAGACCGTGGATACCCATTTCCGGGGTAGGGGTCATGGTTTCAGGCGTGCACTTGGGCCATTCGGAACAACCGAGGCCGGATTTGGTCAACCGGACGGCACCACCGGTCACGATGATCCCGATCTGTGAGATCAGGGAAGCGATTGCTAGACCGTGAGCGGTTTTCGTCACCGGCTGGTAGCCGCTGGCTTGTGCGCCAGTTGGCTGGGTTGGCGACGAGGTGGTCGCTGTCATGACGGTTCCTTTCTGGGGCTCGGTGTGAGGTTCGGTTGTGGGCTCGAATGGGGCAGGCTCATCATCAAGAAGCGCAATGCCGCACCGTCAATTCTCCCACCTAAAGTTGCGTATTGCGGCCGCGACGAGGATCAGGGCCCACCCGGCGAGCACGATCGTGGCTTGGATGTTGATGTGGCCGTGTGCAAGCGCGTCGCACATTCCTTCGCCGAGCGCTGCGGAAGGCAAGAGCTGTACGAAACCTGCGAGCGCATCGTGCAGGCGGGTCAGGGGCATGAGCACGCCGCCGATCGCAGCGATCAGAACGAGGCCGATGTTGGTGATGGCGAGCGTTGCTTGTGCTCGCACGGTTCCAGCGATCAGTAGGCCCAGAGCAGTGAATGTGATGACGCCAAGAACCCCGATGAGAACGGCCCATCCGAACGTGGGTTTTGGTTGCCATCCGAGGAACACCGCGACGGTGCTGAGCACGGCCACGTGGAGTAACGCGACTATGGCGACGGCCGTGATCTTGCCGAGGATGAGCCCTGACTTGCCGAGGGGAGTTGTGGCCAGCGCACGCAACACGCCGTACTGTCGGTCGAAGCCGGTTTGGATCGCTTGGCCAGTGAAGCCCACGCTCACGAGTGCGAGTGCGAGCACGCCCGGGGTTGCAGCGTTGATGCGGGTGTCCGCGATGCCGTCGAGTACCGATGTGGTGGTCAGAGCCCCGAGTGCGAGCAACGGCAGGATGAGGGAGACCAGGAGTTGCTCCGCATTGGTCACGATGATCCGGGTTTCGTAGCCGGCATGGCGCAGGATCCGGGTGAGCGCGGGAGCCGGAAGGCTTGCAGTCGTAGTCATGTCAGGCCTCGCCTTCGGTGGATTGCGATGCGACCTCAAGGAAAACGTCCTCGAGGCTACGGCGTCCCAGGTGCATACTGGTGGGCATGAGGTCTGCCTTCTCGAGCGCAGATGCTAGTACGCGCAGCTGCTGGGGAGCCGTCACATCCTCGATAGTCCATGCGCCTGGTCTTGTGTTGGTTGCGGTGAGGTGCACGCCGGTTTGGTCAAGGATGCGTGCGAGGTCAACGGCCTCGGGGAGAGTGAGAGTGAGGCTTGCCGTTGAGTCGGCGTCTAAGAGGTCAGACACACTCGACTGCTTCACGACGCGTCCGCGGTCCATGATGAGGATGTAATCGGAGAGCCGTTCGGCCTCTTCGAGCAGGTGGGTTGTGAGGACAACCGCCGCGCCATCGCTTGTGAGTTCTTTGATGATGTCGAAGACAAGCAGGCGTGACTGTGGGTCAAGCCCAGCACTTGGCTCATCGAGGAAGAGAACTTCGGGCCGCCCCAGCATCGCCATCGCGAGGGAAACCCGCTGTTTCTCGCCACCTGAGAGGCGCCGGATGGAGCGGCGCGCGAGGTGCGCGATGTTGAGTTGCTCCATGAGCTCAGGCAGCGGGCGGGGATTCTGGAACAGGCCCGCAACGTGTTTGAGCAGACGTAGTGGGGTCTGTGCTGGTGGTAGTCCACCGTCTTGCAACATGACGCCTACACGGGAGCGCAATGTGGCAGACGCACCCCAAGGGTTCTGGCCCAGCAAAGAAATCTTTCCGGCGTCAGGCTTTTGCAAGCCCTGGCAGCACGCGAGTGTTGTGGATTTACCTGCACCGTTCGTTCCGAGCAGGGTCGTCACCTGCCCACGCGTCGCGGTGAAGGACACGCCTTGAACTGCCTTGATAGGGCGGGTTTTCGAACCGAAAGTTTTCGCAAGCCCCGAAACCTCGAGGGCAACATCCGCAGCCTGCGTTTCGGGCGCGGAAACCTGGGGTAAATGATGTTGGGCCACGGTGCCATCGTATCGAGCCACGCGCGCGATCCCGGATCGAGTAGTTACGATGGTGGACAGTTGCGTTAACCCTCAACGAGGAAAGGTGGCAAACGTTCATGTCTGCCCAGTCCAGCAACTCTGCCCAAGCTAGCAACTCTGCCCAGACGAGCAACGATGCTGTTGATCGCGATACGCGGGATGGGGCCGCTGAACGCGAGCCGCACCTTGCCCCGGAAGAATCCACGCGCGACCGCGTGTTGCATAGCGTCATGATGAACGGCCCCATCACCGCGGCCAAACTCGGCAAAGAACTAGGCCACACCGCAGCCGCGATCCGCCGCCACCTCGACAAACTCGAAGAAGAAGGCCTCATCGAAGTCAAAGAGAGGGGGCACAAGCCATCCCGAGCCGGACGCCCCGCACGCCACTACGTGGTCAACCCACAAGGCCAATCCCAGTGGGGCTCCCGAAACGCGGATGTAGCGATCAAAGCCATATCCCGTCTATACGCACTAGGCGGGGAACGCGCAGTAGAAGAGTTCGCACGCGAACTCGCACTCGAACAAGAAGCCCGCTACACCGCGATGCTTGAAGGCACCGAAAAAGGGCCCGAGCGCATCGAGGCACTAGCCCGCGCGCTCGCCGCCGACGGCTACATGGGATTCACACGGGACGTCTCGATCCCTGCCGGCAGGACCCCGATGCGGGCTAAACAGATCTGCCAGGCTCACTGCCCGGTGGTGGATATCGCAGCGGCGGTGCCCGCGATTTGTGATGCGGAAACGGAAATGTTCCAGCGGGTCTTAGGTGTGGATGTGCGGCGGTTGTCGACGATGGCGGCCGGCGGGCACGTCTGCACCACCCACGTGCCTGTTGAGCGCGGCTCTGCCGGTAGGGGTACGCCCGTTCCGCGGGAGAAAGTCACCCGCGTGGCTGGGCCGCGGCGCCCATCGGGTGATAAGTAGGCCTTGGACAGCGCATGACGGATCGTGACCACAGCGAATCGCGAGCATAGTGGTCGCCAGCACAGCGGATCGCGGTAGGTATATCCCATGAATGAACTGAGGTGTGGCTTAGTTGACGCAGATGCCGAATAACGCAACAGTTAACTTCGGTAATTCAGTTTTTTGGGCTGCGGGGCGGAATAAATCCCACACCGCCACCGTTGTACCGCAATGGCAACTCGCGCGCTCAACGTTGACAGCGTATCTGGGCGCAGACGCCGAACACTGGTATCGGCGTCAGAGGAAAACATCTCATTGGAACAAACATCAGTGACCCGACGCTGGCGAGTGCCAGCAGAGAAGAGGACGCGATGACGGATCAACAGGCGCCTAGCGCAAAGGATCCAGGTGTAATCGCCGAAATCCTCGAGGCGAACCCGGAACTCGAGGGTATTGGTAACTACGAATACGGTTGGGTTGACTCCGACGCCGCCGGACAGGACGCAGAGCGTGGCCTCGACGAAGACCGCGTGCGCTCCATCTCGGCTAAGAAGGACGAACCCGAATGGATGCTCAACAGGCGTCTGCGCGCACTGAAGTACTTTGAACGCAAACCGATGCCAACCTGGGGTCCAGACCTCTCCGGCATCGACTTCGACAACATCAAGTACTTCGTCCGTGCTTCCGAAGGCCAGGCCCAAACCTGGGAAGACCTTCCAGAAGATATCCGCAACACGTACGAAAAGCTTGGCATCCCAGAGGCAGAGCGCAACCGCCTCGTAGCCGGTGTTGCCGCCCAGTACGAATCCGAGGTTGTCTACCACCAGATCCGCGAGGACCTTGAAGAACAAGGTGTCATCTTCCTTGACACTGACACCGCTTTGAAAGAGCACCCGGAGTTCTTCGAAGAGTACTTCGGCACCGTGATCCCAGCTGGCGATAACAAGTTCGCGGCACTCAACACCGCAGTGTGGTCCGGCGGTTCCTTCGTCTACGTCCCGAAGGGTGTACACGTCGAGATCCCGCTGCAGGCCTACTTCCGCATCAACACGGAGAACATGGGCCAGTTTGAACGCACCCTCATCATCGCTGACGAGGATTCCTACGTTCACTACATTGAAGGCTGCACGGCCCCGATCTATAAGTCGGACTCCCTGCACTCCGCTGTGGTTGAGATCATCGCGAAGAAGGGTGCCCGCGTTCGCTACACGACCGTCCAGAACTGGTCGAACAACGTGTACAACCTCGTCACCAAGCGCGCAGTATGCGAAGAAGGCGCGGTCATGGAATGGGTCGATGGCAACATCGGTTCCAAAGTCACCATGAAGTACCCGGCTGTCTACCTCACTGGTGAACACGCCCGCGGCGAGACCCTTTCGATCGCGTTCGCTGGTGCCGGCCAGCACCAGGACACCGGCTCGAAGATGGTGCACATCGCACCAAACACCTCGTCCTCGATCGTCGCGAAGTCGATCGCCCGTAACGGCGGCCGCTCCGGCTATCGCGGCCTCGTGCAGGTGCGTGAAGGTGCCCACGGTGTCAAGAACAACACCGAATGTGATGCGCTCTTGGTCGATACGATCTCGCGTTCGGACACCTACCCGTACATCGACATCCGTGAGGACGACGTACAGATGGGCCACGAAGCCACAGTTTCGAAGGTTTCCGAAGACCAACTGTTCTACCTCATGGCCCGCGGTATTCCTGAAGACGAAGCGATGGCGCTCATCGTTCGCGGCTTCGTCGAGCCGATCTCCCGCGAGCTCCCGATGGAGTACGCGCTTGAACTCAACCGTCTAATTGAACTTCAGATGGAAGGATCTGTTGGCTGATATGTCTGAGACGACTTCCACACAGCGTCCACAGGGCGCACCACTGATCGCGGGCTTCACGGAGGAAGGCGAAGACCTATCCCCGATGAACGCTGATCAGGCTCACGGCGGTAGCCCCATCGCAGGGGCTGCCGTGAAGAGCCACTCCCACGGCGGGGCAGCCGAGGGCTGGGGCGGCGCTAACGATTCTTCGCGTGCCGGCCGCGCCACGAGCTTCAACGTTGAAGACTTCCCGCAGCTCACCGGCCGTGAAGAGGATTTCCGCTTCACCCCACTGCGCCGCCTGAAAGGCCTCCACAAGGATGATCTGACAGGTACTGCACCGAGCCTGAACCAAGAGGTCCTCACCGGTACCGGCGAGGTCCGCATCGAACAGGTCGCCCAGGATCACGCGGCCGTTTCCTTCATGGAGCCAGAAGACCGGCTCTCGGCGAACGCCTACGCAGCCGCCAAACACGTGGATCTCGTGACAGTTCCCGCTGAAACCGACGGGCTCGTCACCAAGCTCACGCTACGTGGTGAGCATCAGGACCCGGCAGGCCAGCACATCACGGTTGTAGCCGAGCCCGGCTCCAAGGCAACCGTCGTGTTTGACCACGTAGGTTCGGCGGTTCTGACCCAGCACATCGAATACGACGTCAAGGACGGCGCTGAGCTGACCATCGTTTCGCTACAGAACTGGGAAGGCGACGCCGTGCATGCTGCGAACATGCAGGCACGCCTCGGCGCTGAGGCCAAACTCAAGCACGTGGTGGTGACCTTCGGTGGAGACCTGGTCCGCCTGACGCCATCGGTACGTTTCGCGGGTGAACGAGGCGAAGCCTACGTCTACGGGTTGTACTTCACCGACGCGGGCCAGCACCAAGAACACCGCCTGTTCATCAACCATGCATCCGCCAACTGCACGTCCGATGCCCTCTATAAGGGTGCGTTGCAGGGCGACGGTGCGCACTCGGTGTGGGTTGGCGACGTCCTCATCCCGGTTGCCGGTGAAGGCACCACAACCTACGAAGCCAACCGTAACCTCGTGCTGTCCGAAGGCGCACGCGCCGACTCGGTGCCGAACCTCGAAATCGAGACCGGCGTCATCGAAGGTGCAGGCCACGCGGCAACCACGGGTCGCTTTGATGACGAGCACCTGTTCTACCTCATGGCCCGCGGTATCGACGAGAAAACGGCGCGCCGCTTGGTGGTCCGTGGCTTCCTGAACGAAATCATCCAGAAGATCGATGTTCCAGAGATTGAGGATTCCCTCAACACGACCATCGAGGCCGAGCTGGCCGTCAACGATAACTGACCTTCACTTCTCATAAGGAGAATCGACTTTTCATGAACACTCTTGAAATCAAAGACCTGAAGGTCGGCATCGAGACCGATCAGGGATTCAAGGAAATCCTCAAAGGAGTCAACCTGACCATCAAGCCAGGTGAGACCCACGCGATCATGGGCCCTAACGGCTCCGGTAAGTCCACGCTCGCTGCAACCATCGCAGGCCACCCGTCTTACATCGTGACCGGCGGCTCCATCACCCTCGACGGTGAGGACGTCTTGGAGATGGAAGTTGACGAGCGCGCTAAAGCCGGATTGTTCCTCGCGATGCAGTACCCAGTCGAGGTGCCGGGCGTTACCATGACGAACTTCCTGCGTACCGCCAAGACTGCACTCGATGGCGAGGCACCGAAGTTGCGCACGTGGGCTAAGGACGTCAAGGGTGCTTTCGAAGCGCTCAAGATGGATCCAGAGTTCGCTAACCGCAACATCAACGAAGGCTTCTCCGGTGGCGAGAAGAAGCGAGCTGAAATCATCCAGATGGAACTGTTCAAGCCAAAGTATGCGGTACTTGACGAGACCGACTCCGGCTTGGACGTCGATGCTCTGCGCATCGTTTCCGAAGGTGTGAACCGTGTCCAGGAAAGCAACAACATGGGTGTCATGCTGATCACGCACTACACCCGCATCCTGAACTACATCAAGCCTGACTTTGTGCACGTGTTCGTTGACGGCCACATGGTTGATCAGGGCGGCCCAGAGCTCGCTACCAAGCTTGAAGAAGAGGGGTACGACAAGTACCTCGCTAAGGCGTGATCCCTCATGGCTGAGAACGCAAAAGATCTGGCACCCATCGAGGATGTCACCGAGGCGTTGCATGAGGTGATTGACCCGGAGCTTGGCGTCAATGTGGTTGACCTCGGGTTGCTCTACGGCATGGCATATGACGACGAGGGTGCGCTCGTGATCGACATGACGCTCACCACGGCGGCGTGCCCGCTCTCCGATGTGATTGAAGATCAGATCGACTCGGCTATTGGCACCATGGTTGATGAATACCGCGTCAACTGGGTGTGGATGCCGCCGTGGGGTCCTGAACGGATCACCGAAGACGGCCGCGACCAGATGCGCGCGCTCGGATTCAACATCTAAGCAGAACGTTGTCTAGAGGCTCACGCTTGGGCTAGGACTGTGCGGGGTTGAGTATCTATACGGTGCTCAACCCCGCACAGCTTTAACTATTAGCGACCAGGAAGTCACGCGTGAAGGTGCCCGCGCGGTGAAAGGCGCAGCGTTTTCGCGCCAACCCCTGGGTAGACTAGGAAAGTTCGTTTTCAGCCGTATTGGGGGTTGTCTTGATTTCCGTGGACAATGTGGAGCTGCGCGTGGGTGCGCGCCTGCTCATGGACGAGGTCTCGTTCAGGGTTGACCGCGGAGACAAGATCGGCTTGGTGGGGCGTAACGGCGCCGGAAAAACAACGTTAACGAAAGTGTTGGCTGGCCAGGGGCTCCCGGCCGACGGCAGCATCGAACGCCGCGGAGAGATCGGCTATCTTCCGCAGGACACCCATCTTCCGGATATGCAACAGCTGGCTCGCGACCGCATCTTATCGGCCCGTGGCCTCGATAACGTCATAACCAAGTTGCGTGAATCGCAAGCACAGATGGCCAGTGATGACCCGGCTATTGCGCAGAAGGCGATGCGCCGCTATGACCGCTTGGAGGCCCAGTTTTTAGCCGCGGGAGGTTATGCGGCTGAATCAGAAGCGGCAACCATCTGCAATAACCTCGACTTACCTGAGCGGGTCTTGGCTCAACCGATCGGTACGCTCTCGGGTGGTCAACGCCGCCGTGTTGAGCTTGCCCGCATCCTGTATTCGCAAGCCGACACGCTGCTATTGGATGAGCCGACCAACCATTTGGATGCAGACTCGATCATCTGGCTGCGGGAGTTCCTGCAGGCCTATGAGGGCGGGTTCGTGATCATTTCCCACGATACGGACTTGCTGGAGGCGGTTGTGAACAAGGTGTTCCACCTGGACGCCAACCGTGCCACGATCGACCAATATAACCTCGGGTGGAAGAAGTACCTGGAGCAGCGGGAAACCGATGAGCGGGCCCGCCGCCGTGAAGCCGCCAACGTCCAAAAGAAGGCATCGGCGTTGTTGGCTCAGGCAGATAAGATGCGTGCTAAGGCTACCAAGGCTGTGGCGGCGCAGTCCATGATCAAACGCGCGGAACGCATGTTGCGGGGCATCGAGCCTGAACGGCAAGCGGATAAGGTTGCGGCGCTTCGCTTCCCGGACCCGGCCCCGTGCGGGAAAGTGCCTATCTCTGCGGAAGGTTTGAGCCGCTCCTACGGTTCACTCGAGATCTTCACTGGCCTGGATCTTGCGGTCGACCGTGGTTCCCGTGTGGTCGTGTTGGGTCTCAACGGTGCCGGTAAAACCACGCTGTTGCGCCTGCTTGCCGGGGTTGATGAACCGAACTCTGGGCAGGTCGTTTACGGGCATGGATGCAAGATCGGTTATTTCGCTCAGGAACACGACACGATCGATGGTGAGAAAACCGTGTTGGAGAATATGCGCCGCACCGCACCGAGCCATTTAGGGGATGCCCAAGTGCGTTCGATCTTGGGTTCGTTCTTGTTCTCTGGTGATGACGTGGACAAACCCGCACGTGTGCTCTCAGGTGGCGAGAAAACCCGCCTAGCTTTGGCGATGATCGTGGCTTCGCATGCGAACGTGTTGCTCCTGGACGAGCCCACTAACAACCTTGACCCGGCCTCTCGTGAACAGATCCTTGGTGCGTTGGCAACCTATGAGGGCGCGGTGATCTTGGTGTCCCACGATGAGGGAGCGGTAGCCGCGCTCAACCCTGAACGGGTCCTGCTCTTGCCAGATGGCACCGAGGACTTGTTCAACGACGAATACCTCGAGCTCGTTTCCTTAGCATAGAGAAGACGCAACTGGATGCGTTTGCTCTTGAACGGACGCTGAGCTTTTCAACGGACGCCGGGCTCTTGAACGGATGCCTAGGTCTTATCCGACATCCACGTGTGGTCTTCTCGTTGCGGTTCGGCTAGGGGAGTTTCATCCTCATAACCTTGCGCGTCGAGGTAGGCGTCTTCGATGTCTTCATCGTGTGCCGAACCGTCACGGCGTGGGCGGCGCTGTTTCTTCTGAGCCACCCGCCGGGCTTGGAACATCGGCTCAGACGTGCCCTCGCCATCGACCCCTGTAGCACCGGCGGCTTGGGCTTGCTTGCGTTCAGCGTTGATTTTGGCCTGTTGTCGTGCCGCATATCCGAAACCGATGAAGAACAAGAGGCCGAAAGCCATCCACTGTAAGGCATAGGACCAATGCATGCCTTCGTCTTCGGACGGCTCTTGCAGTAGTGCTGGAGTTTCAACGCTTGGCTCTTCCGAAGCAAGCCAACCGTAGGCGCCCGGGGCGATATCCAGTCCCGTCAGCTGGGCGGCCCCAACCAGATCAACTGAGGCGATCTGCCCGGCAGGGGCATCCCTGCCAATATTAGGTTCACCACGCACCAAACGAACCACGATGCTCGCCTCACCTTGGGGAGGTGCGGGCACGTTGTCGGGGTGCTGGTCAGGGCCGTCGCCGTTGGGCATCCAACCGCGGTCAACAGCGAGGATCACGCCGTCATTGGTTTCGAATGGAACCAGTTGCTCCATACCGACCCGACCGTTGCCAGAACGCATACGCACCATGAGCTGTTGATCGCTCAGGTAGCGGCCCTCGAGCCTAACCGGAGTGTACTGCTTGTCTTCTGGCAGGGACTCAAGCCACGGGCTATCAGGGGCTAGCTCGATCGGGGTAGCGTTCCAGTTCTGTTCGATGAGCCGGTTCGTTTGCGCGACATCGGCCCGGCGGTCCCACTGCCACCAGCTCAACCCAGCGCAAATCGCTGCGAAGAACAGGACCATCAGAAGCCAGCCGATCCAGCGAGTGGAAGCTAAAAACTTATACACCTAGGGCTCCTCCCTCTGAGTCGCTGAGTCTTCATTCGAGGCGTGCAGCTGCGCTGTGTGCAATGTCGCTACAGGGACAACGTTTTTGAGGAATAGGCGAGCGTTGAGGAATTCGCTGAGATACTCGCGGTGCTCATTGCACGCAAGCCATTGTTTGCGGCGGTCAGGGGAGTGGACCTTCGGGTTGTTCCACTCCAGAACATAGCTCGCTTCCGCCTTACAGCCTTTGCGGGAGCACGTGAGTTTTGAGGCTTCCTGCGCCGCTGCATCATCGTCTTTGTGCTGACCTGATAGAAAACCGAGCACATCCATAATCAGGCATGCCCCGCATCGTTGTTTCCAGCCGCTTGTGAACGTTGGTGTTGCTCGCTATGAACCTGGATGACCTGTTCGGAGGCCTTATCCTCTTGGTCTTCGACGTAGGTGCTCGGCAACTCAGTAGGTGCCTGTTGATCTGCCCACGTGGGGTCAGCGGTGTCGGAAGGCTGGATCGCGTTCGCGCTCACGACGGCGAACCAGGGGATCACGGTAGCGAACAGTAGAAGACCAAGGCCCACCCATAGGTTCCCGTAGTAGGCGATGATACCGCCGAGCGGGAAGCAAATGACGCGCAGAGTCATCTTGAGCGCGTACATACGGTGACGATGGCGTGCCTCAAGCGACGCCGCCTCTTGGGCGTCGGTGATCGAGTATTCCGCAGCTACGGTCGCATCCTTTTTAGCCATCGTATCTATTATGGACTCCCACTCGTTCGATGCCGGCATCCTAGGTACGCATCACGGGTGTTGGCTTCCTGCCAGCTTGCGCACCGCACTCGGTAGACTGAACACGTACATCACATTGGCTTATTGCACACCCAGGGAACGGGTGTGCGCTGACCTGCTCAAGGAGATGCATGAGCGCGAGTGCCGCGACCACGAAAACCACGGATACACCCGCACGCACTGTATTAGTGACCGGTGGTAACAGGGGGATTGGTTTGGCGATCGCTGAGCAGTTCCTCAAAGCCGGTTACCAGGTGGCGGTGACAACTCGGTCTGAGCCTGCACCGGTTGAGGGGATTCTTTCTGTCAAGGCCGATGTGACCGATAGCGGCAGCGTTGATGCCGCGATGGCTGAGGTTGAGCAGAAACTCGGCCCGATCACCGTGGTGGTTGCCAACGCAGGTATTACTCGCGACACTCTTTTGATGCGGATGAGCGAATCCGACTTCACCGATGTTGTGGACACGAATCTCACGGGTGCGTTCCGTGTGGTTCAGCGCGCCACGAAAGGTATGGTCAAGGCTCGTTTCGGCCGCGTGATCCTCATATCCTCTGTTGTTGGTTTGCTGGGTGGGGCAGGCCAGGTCAACTATTCAGCATCGAAAGCCGGGCTCGTCGGGATTGCGCGTTCCGTTACTCGTGAACTGGGTTCGCGCGGCATTACCGCGAACGTGATCGCCCCCGGCTTCATCGAGACAGACATGACTGAGGCTCTTGACGAGGATCTGAAGAAGCAGTACAAGCAACAGATCCCAGCGGGCCGTTTCGCTTCCTCTGAAGAAGTAGCCAAGGTCGCAGTGTGGCTGGCATCGGAAGACGCCGGCTATATCTCTGGCGCGGTTGTACCCGTCGATGGCGGGCTGGGGATGGGGCACTAGGCCCCGGCCTAGATTCTCTTTGCTCTGAGACGTTTTACTGAAAGTAGGTTTGCATGTCCAAGCTTGAAGGCAAGGTAGCGATCGTTACTGGTTCCAGCCGTGGAATCGGTGCGGATACCGCGAAGATTCTCGCGGCTGAAGGTGCCGCTGTCGTGGTGAATTACCGCGATAAAGCGCCGCGGGCGAATAAGGTTGTCAAAGCCATCGAGGAAGCCGGTGGCCGCGCGGTAGCGGTCAAGGCGGACCTCACGGTCGCAGAGGATCGTGAAGCGCTCGTGAAAGCCGCTGTAGAGAACTTCGGCCACCTCGACATTCTCGTGCTCAACGCATCGGGCGGTATGGAGTCCGACCGTGGCGAAGACTACGCGATGCGCCTGAACCGTGACGCTCAGGTGGGTATGCTCGATGCCGCGTTCCCGTCGATCCGCCCGGGCGGCCGCGTAGTGTTCGTGACCAGCAATCAGGCCCACTTCATCGAAACCCACCCAACGCTTCCGGCCTACGAGATGGTTGCCAAGTCGAAGCGCGCAGGTGAGACCGCGTTGAGAGAGCGTGAACACGAGTTCGCTGAAGCCGATATCACGTTCGTGGTGGTCTCGGGTGACATGATCGAAGGCACCATCACCGCAACGCTTCTGGACCGCGTTGAGCCAGGTGCGATCGAAGCGCGCCGCGAGGAAGCTGGCCGCTTGTACTCGGTTGCTGAGTTCGCTCAAGAGGTTGCTCGGATGGCTATGGATGACGTCGAGCACATGCACACCGAATACGTCGGTGGCGCTAAAGGCTTCCTCGATAAAGGTTTTAACCTCTAAGGGATATCCGCTGACGAAGGCCCTTAGGCCTCAACGTAGGGGCTAGCACATGTGAAGGGGCGACCACTTGTCCAAAGTGGTCGCCCCTTCGCGCTGTTCCGCAGGACTGCTTGCTGAGCTCGTTGCGGTTGCCTATCTTGTGCTACAGCCTAGTCCTTGCTGCAGGTTACGTTAGGCCAGCCCTCATAACGTGTGGTCTGGGAGTCCTTGAGAACTTCGCCGGTATCAACGTTGGTGCGAGTTCGCGTGACATTAACGGTGAAGCCCTTCTTGCCGCTGGATTCCGGGATACAGTTCGGATCGTCCGAGGTCAGCGTTGGGCCAGACGTGTAGTCGTAGAAGTCGCTCGTGGTGGTTTTCACTTTCCAGGTCTTATGGCCAAACACGGCGGTGTTAACCTTGTTGTTCTCCAGCCACATCGCGACCACGACGGGAGCCTTGGTGTTGTTCTTCCACTTGACGTTGATCGAGCCTTCCCAATATGTGGATTCACGTCCAGCTGGGTAGCGGTCGAACCAACGGTTGTGTGGCCTCCACTCCTGGATGTCCATGCCTGCGAGGTATCCGGCGTTATACGCCATCGTCGCGATCTGCGAAAGGCCCCCGCCGACTGCCTTGGTCGAGACGCTGTTGACCACCACACCGGATGAGTAATAGCCGTTTGCTTCCGTAACTGGGCCGAACTTGGTGGCAAGATCGAAAGACTCACCGGGCAGGATGACGCTACCGTTGATGCGTCGTGAACCGGCTTCGAGGTTCTTAGTCCGGGTTGGGTCATAAGGGTACGGTGTTGCGAACTCAGCGACCTTGGTAACGTTCCACTTCTTCGCTTGCGCGGTGGTTACGGATGGTTCCTGGGCTTTGAACGGCACGTCCGCGATGCGATCAGACGTGGATGCGGCGGCTTCGCGGACCTTTTTGCCTAGCTCCTCAGTATCTAGTCCTTTACCGCTTTTGCCCGGTACTATCTCCGCTTTCGCGTTCGAGCCTGTCCCGACCAGTTTGAGGCTTGCGTCTTGTGCCGTGGTGTTGAGCTTAGGGTTGGCTTTTTCTACCGCGGATTTCAACGCCTCATCGTCCGTTTTCAGTTCGGGGGAGGAGTCCTTGACGTCTACGACGGTAGCCTGAGCGAGAGTAGCCACGCCCAGTTCGGCCCGCTCGCCTCCGGCTTTCACCGTGACTGGGCCAGACAGGTATGGGTCCACCGTGGTTTTGATGAATTCGTTCCATTTTTCGGTGGTGACGTCGGGTTCGATGACGTTAGATGCGACCTCGATTTTGCGTTCTTTGGCAAACGCGTTCTTGGTGATGCTATTCCGGGCGAGCTGCTCGCTGACGTCGTGGCCGTCTTTCGGTTGAGTGAACTCAGGGCCGCCTTCGGTGAGGCTCAGTTTTCCTTCGACCGGGTCATTGGTGAGTGCATCAGAGATCTTCTCTGCGCTGGACTTGAGGGCTTGTTCATCGAGGGTCTGCTTGACATCGAGCTCTTGGGTTCCTGATAGACGTTCGAGAATGATCTTCGGGTTCCACGTCCACCCAGACAGATCTGCAAGTGTCGCCTCAACGTCGATTCCGACGCCGGCTTTAGCGGGGGTCACCGACGCGGTCGCGGACCCAGCGGTGAGCGTCAGCTTTTTGGTGAGCCTGCCGCCGAGCTCTTTCTCTAGTTTCACGGCGGCTTCCTGGCTGGAAAGGCCAGAGATATCGACCCCACTCACCGTGATGTGGGCAGGGAGCTTATCTGAGGTGAACCAGGCGGTTCCGGCGTAGGCGCCAGCTGCGAGTAAAAGAACGCCACCGACGATGGAACCTGCGACGAACCCGCGCCGTTTGCGCTTGCGGCCGCCAGCCTTCTCAGATGGCGGGTTGGAAGCCGATGCAGAACCTGGGGCGGACGCAGCAGAAGCGGACGCAGTGGAAGCGGACGCAGTGGCGGTGGATGTGGCGGCGGGAGCGGTGGTGGAGACCGAGGCCGAGTCCGAAACGGAAGATGCGGCGGAGGACTCATCGGAAGGCTCCGTCGAAGGCTCAGTGGAAGGCTCGGGGACCGATGCGGTGGAAGCCGCGGCGGGGTCCTGCTCTTGGTGAGCCGTCTCTTCCTGAGCTGACTCGTCCCGATTGGTCTCGTCTTGGGGAGTCACCTCTTGAGACGCATCCTCTTGCGGCGTCTCATCCTGAGTCGCCTCGTCCTCAGCCGATTCCTCCTGAGTCGGCTCCTCTTGAGGCGCCTCGTTTTCGGCAGTCTGCTCCTGAGGCGTCTCGTCTTCGGGGGTCTCGCCGGATCCAAGCTTTGCGTTCATGAAAACCCTTCTGTGCTGCACACGGGCGCATGCGCCTGTTGGAATACTGTTGAAAGCCTCCCAACATTCTAAGTCTTTTCACAAGGTTTCTTGAGCGGGCTTGCGGTCAACAGCTGTGGTGTACCTCTCGTGCTGTACTCGTGATGTTGCCTGCGTCTTAGTGTTGCTGCTCGGTGGCAACGTCCCAGCCAAGCAGCGCGGCTACGGCGTCAAGCCGGCGGAGCGAGAGGGTGCCGTCAGCGACAGCTTTGAGGGCTGGCTTGGGTTGCAGCCCGAGACCGCCGGTTGCGGTTGTGAGGAGGTCGATGTCATTCGCGCCGTCTCCGAGCCCGAGCGAAGGCAACTGGTTGTTCGATGTCCATTGTGCACGATGCTTGGCTTTCGCCTGGCGGTCGATAATCGGCCCTGTCACGCGGCCGGTGAGTTCGGCATCGTTGACTTCGAGGTGGTTAGCTACGGCTCCGTCAAGGTTGAGTCTGGCGGCGAGCGGGTCGAGGATTTGTTGGAACCCGCCGGATACCGCATAGGCTTTCCAGCCGCGTGCATGAGCGGTTTCGATCAAGAGTTGTGCGCCCGCTGTTGGCGTAGTTTTCTCTGAGACGTCCTCGATGGTCTGGGCATCTAGCCCCTTGAGTACCGCGACTCGTTCGCGCAGACTCTGTTCAAAGTCTAGTTCGCCGCGCATGGCGCGTTCGGTGACCGCGGCGACCTGTTCTTCAAGGCCGATGTGGGCGGCGAGCATTTCGATCACTTCTTGTTCGATCAGTGTTGAATCGACGTCGGTCACGATCGCCCCGGCTGGCTCGTTCCATGCGGCCATCTGTTCGCTCGTCCACGCGGCCCATGCGCATTCGGTGTCCGCGGTCTCCCTGTCCGGGGCCTCGGTGTCGGTAGTCTGTGCCGGGCCGTCAGTGATAACCCAGTCCCGCAAGCGTGTGCGCGCAACAGTTACCGCATTGTTGGAGGCCAACGTCCAGGCAGCAGCGCCAAGATCAGGTGCGGTTCGAGGCGCCGGCTTCTCCTGGACTATGAGTGACCCCAAAAGGTCAGCAACCTGCCTGCGTGCGGAAGCGAGAAAGCCTTGTGGCGCGACGACAATCACGGTGGGGGAGGCTGAGAGTGGAATGCTCATGATGGCATTGTTTCGAATCTTGGGCACTAGTTGTCTATCTGTGGCATAAGAATGACGCCGATGTGTCCTAAAGTGGTGTGCATGAGCTCCGTTTTGAACCTGGAAGATGTCAGCCTGTGGCGCGGCCGGAAGTACCTGCTTAAAGACGTTAATTGGCAGGTGAGCGAAGACCAACGGTGGGTTGTGTTGGGTCCGAACGGCGCAGGTAAAACGACGTTGATGAAAATCGCAGCAACGCAGATGTTCCCTTCCGCCGGCACAGTGGACATTCTGGGTGAGCGTTTGGGGCGCGTTAACGTTGCGGATCTGCGACCATCGATCGGATTGGCATCGAGCTCGGTTGCGTCGATGGTGCGGGAGCGCGAGCAGGCCCTGGATCTGGTGGTTTCTGCTGCTTACGGTATGACGGGCCGTTGGCGTGAAAAATACGATAAGGACGATGAGCGCCGCGCCTTCCAGCTATTGCAGGACTGGGGTGCCGGGACATTGATGTCACGCAGGTTTGCCACGTTGTCTGGCGGCGAAAAGGCACGCGTTCTCATTGCCCGTGCCCTCATGACTGACCCTGAGCTGATGCTGCTGGATGAACCAGCGAATGGTTTGGACCTGGGCGGGCGTGAAGATCTGGTCTCGCGTATGTCCGAGCTCGCGCATAGCCCGTACGCGCCTGCCCTGATCTTGGTGACGCATCACCTTGAAGAGATCCCTCCTGGTTTCACGCATGTTTTGATGCTCAAAGACGGCGAGGTTACGGCGAAGGGCTCGATCGAAGACACGCTGACCGAAGAGAACCTGAAGAAGACGTTCGGCGTGGACGTTAAGCTGACCCGGACCGAGCAGGGCCGCTATAGCGCGTTTGCACGCTAGAAGGTCCGGCTCCTGTGGGTGAGTGGGAATTCTGGCAGCTAGGGCTGATCTTTCTATCTGGCTTATGGGCTGGAACCATCAACACGGTTGTGGGTTCGGGCACGTTGGTGACGTTCCCTGTTTTGGTGTCGATGGGTATGAACCCCGTGAATGCGGTGGTTTCTAACGCGATGGGGCTGGTGGCCGGCGGGTTTTCTGGCGCTTATGGTTACCGCGAAGAGCTGAAGACTGTTCCGCGCACGTTTCTGCGGCTTCTGCCTGCCTCAGTTGCGGGCGGGTTGTGCGGTGCAGCGTTACTTTTGAACGTTCCTGACGACGTGTTCGATTGGGTTGCACCTGCCCTCATTCTGTTCGCGTTGTTTTTGGTTGTCTTCCAGCCGCGGCTCTCTGCCCTAGTTCAAGCCCGTACCGGTTCAACGCAGTTGCGTACGCCTGATCATCAGCAGTTGTCACCGTTTCTGTACGTACTCGTATTCCTTACGGGTATCTATGGGGGGTTCTTCACCGCGGCGCAGGGCGTGATTCTGTTCGCGATTTTCGGAGTCATGCTTTTCGGCTCTTTGCAGCAATCCAATGCGCTCAAGGTGGTTCTGACCTTGGCGGTCAATATCGTTGCTGCGTTGAGCTATCTCTTGTTTGCCTGGGACAGGATTTCGTGGCCCGTGGTTCTGATGGTCACGGCAGGCTCAACCGTAGGCGGTTGGATCGGTGGGCGAGTGGGGCGCAAACTGTCCCCCACGATCCTGCGCGGGACCATTGTGGTGATCGGCTCGGTGGCTGTAGTCACGATGCTCATCAAACTCTTCGTATAGGCAACGCGCTCAGATTGAGTGTGCTATCTGCTAGCTGAGCATGTAGACTTGAAAAGCTGTTCACGCACGTGCGCGTGCCTGAACGCCACCGAAACCATCGCGACTGGCAAAATCCAGGCGCACTAGATCTTTAAAGGTGCAGATATATGAAGGCTGAAATTCACCCAACGTACGAGGCCGTGGTTTTCCGTGACCTGGCTTCCGGCGAGAAGTACTTGACTCGCTCGACCATGACTTCCGATAAGACCATCGAGTGGGAGGACGGCAACACCTACCCGGTTGTTGACGTTGAAATCTCCGCGGCATCGCACCCGTTCTACACGGGTAAGCAGCGCATCATGGACTCCGCTGGTCGTGTGGAGCGCTTCAACCAGCGCTTCAAGGGCTTCGGCGGCAAGCGCTAAGTTCTGCATCGCAAGCATTGCGGCGCGCACACTGTGCAGCGCGCATTCAATGGGGCTGACACCTACGGGTGTCAGCCCCATTTAGCTTGCCAGCGTTAGGGTAGAAGCATGAGTAACATCGTGAACAGCAATCGTGGGCCAGCCTTTACTCACCACGGCGAATATAAGGTTCCAGGTGGAAAACTTGTGGTTGCCGACCTTGTAGTTGATGGCGGACGCATCGAGCAAGCGATGATCAACGGCGACTTTTTCCTGGAACCTGATGAGGCGTTAGCTGACATCAATCATGCGCTCACTGGTCTGGCGGCAGATGTAAGCCACTCGAAGTTGGTTAAAGCGGTTGAGGCTGGACTGCGCGAGGACGCGGTCATGTTCGGTTTCGATGCTCACGCGGTTGCGACGGCGGTACGCCGGGCCCTGGGTCATTCAACAACGTGGGCTGATCACGAGTGGGAAATTCTTGAGCCGGTCGCGTATCCGATCTCGTGGAACACGGCACTCGATGAGGTTTTGACCCGTCAGGTGGCTGCAGGAAAGCGCAAACCTACGTTGCGTTTGTGGGAATGGAATGAGCCGGCAGTAGTGATCGGTTCTTTCCAGTCGCTTTCGAATGAGGTCGATGTTGAAGCGGCCGAGCGGCATGGTGTCACTGTGGTGCGTCGCATCAGTGGCGGTGGAGCCATGTTCATGGAGTCGGGTAACTGTGTGACCTATTCGTTGACTGTGCCGGCGACCTTGGTTGATGGCATGAGTTTCGCTGACTCGTATCCGTTTTTGGATGCGTGGGTCATGGAAGCGTTGAGCGAGCTGGGGGTCGAGGCGCGCTACGTTCCATTGAATGACATTGCTACCGAGCAAGGGAAGATCGGCGGCGCTGCCCAGAAACGGTTGGCTGGCGGTGGCTTACTGCATCACGTGACGATGAGTTATGACATCGACGCTGAGAAAATGATGGAGGTCTTACGCATTGGGCGGGAGAAGATCTCCGATAAGGGGATTGCCTCGGCGAAGAAACGAGTTGACCCGCTGAAACGTCAGACTGGCAACACTGCCCGTGAAGACATTCTTGAGGTCATGATGAGCGCCTTCGAACGAAAGTATGGGGCTCGGCGCGTCCACTTGGATGAGGAGACGCTGGCGGAGGCGCGGAACCTTGCCGAGAAGAAGTTCCAGGACCCAGAGTGGACGGCTCGTTTGCCGTAGAAGGACAGCCTCTTTACACGGGCCCTTACATGTGCTTAACGTTAGAAATATCAGGCCCGGGGACTTATAGCTCCCGCAGAGCGAGAATCAAACATCCCGTGCCTGTGTTGCAAGAGAACCGGATAAGGAGCCGTGGACGAAAATCGTCACGGCACGTCTAGAAACAACCAGCAATGGCGACAACGCATCATGTTGGAGGTTCACATGAAGACCGTAAGGAATATTGCAACAGCAACCGCAACCGGACTACTCATCGGAGGGCTCGCACTTGGCGGAACTGCCACTGCCAGCCCAGCTAGCACCGTAGCGCCAGAGAAAGGCGCGAATGCCGCATCGTGCTTTGCAGAAGCAAACACGCAGACTCTAACTATCCAGCAGAACATCGAAGCTACGCTGGGCAATCTCAACGTAGCGGAGAAGAAACTCCTCGCTGAGGACTACCAGTCCAACAACTATTCGGCTGACCTGAAGAAAAATATCGAGCTCTCTCACGACAAGAGCGAAAAGGCCAAGACGTTGGTCTCCTCGGCTCTGCAGATCGCGGAGGAGGATTACGGAAGCCTCGAAGACCTGAATGCGGCCGTATCCAAGGCTCAAGCAGACCGTGACGAAGCCATCCAGGCCTATGATGCGATCGTTGAGAAGATAGAAAATGGAGACATCTCAGGTGACGAAGCCAAGAAGGCGGAAAAGAAAGCCACTGATGCGGTAGCTGAAACCACCGATGCATACAACGACAAGCTGACCGATCTCTCGGGGGTCGTGAAGCTACTTCAGTCGGCCCGAAACATTAACGGTGAAGCCCGCGATGCAGCACAGGCCGGGCTCAACAACCTCAAACAGGCAGAAGGCGCCGGCTATTGGCCAGCTAACGGCGAAGAGATCAAGACCGCGCTGACCAACGCTGACAAGGCGGCACTCCAAGCGGACCAGGAGCTTGAAAGCCTCCTCGATGGAGATTGCTCCGAGCTAATCGACCAGTCGGGAACTCAGCCAGGAACCCAGTAAGCATTTTCGGCCAGTGAAGGAAGCAGTAAAATAGTGGGCACGTCGCCAAGCTCTTGGTGACGTGCCCACTATTTTTATGTGAGAGAGGCTGTGCTAAGCCTCTGTTTTTCTATGCCTTCGAGCTAGCTGCTTGCGCGGCTAGGCGACGCTCAGCATCATCAAGCTCTTCTTGAACGAGGCGACGCAACGCAGCTGGCGCGTCCTTGGATCCATCAAGCCACCTACGTGCACGCATGATCTCAGGGTTGTACTTGAGGTCGCCGTCGGCCAGTTCAACCGCGCCAGGGAAGAGGCCCTCAACAACGCGGGTCGCCTGGCCCTGCGACATCGAAGCCCACACGCTCTCGATCCGCTCCCAGTACTCGGCCGGTTCAGGTTGATCCTTGTGGGCCGGGTCGATGCCCAGACCGTCTGCGTAGGCCTGCAGGTAGTCGTTGGATAGAACCGTGCCGTCGGATTCTTTGCCTACGTACACGTTCGCGCGGATCTCCTTCTTGACCTCAGCATCCGGGCGGGCGGCAAGCGCCTCACGCAAACCACATGCAGCATCCTGAGTTGGCTTGCGGTGGTGCTCAGCCTCGATGTCTTCAGCGGTAGCGCGGCCGTGCGCGGCGAGCACTGTCAGCGAGGCCCACGTCAGCTCTTCGCCCAGGGTCTCCTTGTCCTGATGCCAGGACTCAACCACGTCGAGCAGGCCCTCTGGAAGCTCGGAAACCCGAGCAGCCGTGTAGAGCAGCGAACGAGTGAATACGAGGCGGCGGTCAGAGCCGACCTCTTCTTCAAGAACCTGAGTCAGCAAGAACGTGAGCCACCGCTGTGCGATCTCGGCGCGCTGGTCCTTGGTCGTGTAGCCGCGAACAGCGATACCCGCCTGCCCCAGTACGGTAGCCAAGACGCCGGAGTCCTCGATCAACGCGGAGTTAGCGACTACGCCATCGATGAAACGCTCGGCAGGTAGGTCGCCGTCACGGGTCATGTTCCATGCGGCAGCAAGCGCGGTTGCACGGTCCAGCTCGGAATCCAAACCAACCGTCAAAGCGACATCAAGCGAAGCGCCCTCCAGGCGGACCTTCGCATACGTGAGGTCACCCTGGTTCGGCAACACGGCGCTACGGCCCGCAACCAAGGTGCGGCCCACCAACTCAGGAACTGGTGCGGACTCACCCTCAAGGCGAACCTCGAACGCCTCAACCAGACGTGCAGGTTCGGCAGCCTGCTCAACCGCATCAGCATCAGCGGCGTCGCCAGCCTCGAACAAGCCAACCTTGAGCACCTGCGGACGCACCACCTCCTTGCCCGTCACCGGGTCCGTTCCCTGCTGCTTCACAACAGCGGAGGTGACAACCCCATCGGCATCCGTTTCCGTTTCAACCCACAGGCTTGATGGGCCCGACGTGTTGAGCCACGCCTCAGCCCACGCCTGCATGTCGCGGCCGGATGCCTCGGAAAGGATCACCAGGAAATCATCCAGGGTAGTGTTGCCCCACGCGTGGCGCTGGAAGTACGTGCGCGATGCCTGCAGGAACGCGTCCTGACCCACGTAGGCGGCGAGCTGCTTCAGAACCGAAGCACCCTTCGCGTACGTGATGCCATCGAAGTTCTGATCCGCGGCTTCAAGGTCCACGATGTCGGCCATGATCGGGTGGGTCGTCGGGTACTGGTCCTGTGTGTAGGCCCAGCCCTTGCGGCGCGAGGCGAACGTCGTCCAGGCGGTTGCGAAGCGGGTTGCTTCATCGACCACGAGGGTGCCGATGTAGTCCGCGAAGGATTCCTTGAGCCACAGGTCATCCCACCACGTCATCGTCACGAGGTCGCCGAACCACATGTGTGACATCTCGTGCATGATCGTGTTCGCGCGTCCCTCGTGCTGAGCCAGCGTCGGCGCCGAGGTGAAAACATAGGCTTCCGTGAACGTCACCAGGCCCGGGTTCTCCATCGCGCCGAGGTTGTATTCCGGTACGAACACCTGGTGATAGTCACCCCACGGGTATGCGTAGTCGAAGTGGGTATGGAACCAGTCGAGCCCCTGCTTGGTGAGCGTGAACAGTTCCTCGTGGTCCAGGTGTTCAGCGATGGACGCGCGGCACGCCAACTGCAACGGAACAGAGACTTCAACGCCCGATGCGGTGGTCTCGTTGTAGTGGTCCTGCCAGGTCGCGTACGGCCCGGCGAGGAATGTGGTGATGTAGGTCGACATCGGCTCGGTTGTGGTGAAGGAGCGGGTCGCGCTACCGTCGCCGTGATCCTCGGTTGCCTCGAGCGAACCGTTAGCATCCGCATGCCAGTCGCTTGGCGCGGTGATGGATACGCTGAAGCGGGCCTTCTGATCCGGCTGGTCAAAGCACGGATAGATGCGGCGGCAGTCTGCTGGCTCATTCTGGGAGTACAGGTAGACCTGGCCATCGGTTGGGTCTTTGAAGTAGTGGACGCCTTCACCCGAGCGTGAGTAGGCGGATTTCGAACGGATCGTCACCGTGTTCTCGGCTTCAAGGCCCCGCAGGTAGATGCGTGCCCCATCGACAGCATCATTGACCGGAACCTCGCGGCCGTTGAGGGTAATCTGCTCAACGATCCCGTCGACGTAGTCCAGGAACGTTTCGGAACCGGCAACTGCTGTGAACTGCAGGGTGGTTGTGAGCTCAAAGTGTGTGGGGTTCTCACTCACCGCACTCATGAAGTCAAGATGCAACTGGTACGTGTGGGCTTGCACGGTGCGCGAACGTTGCTGCGCGTCGTTGCGGGAGAGATTTTCGTTGGAAGAACGCAGACTACTCATGTGAATATTCAAACATTATTGGCGTGCAGACCTTTAACCAGCTATAACCGCGTATGGCCTGCACCCATCGGCGCAGGCCATACGCGGCGTTAGTTGGCTGAGTTGGCTCGGCTCAGCGTGGTCTTACTTGGCGGCTTTTTCTTTAGCGCGCAGCGTTTTCTCTGACACCGGGGCGTCCGGGTCCTTGCGCAGCTTCTCGTAGTAGGCGTGCGCTTCGTCCTGACGTTCCTGCTCGCGGCCAGAAGAGATCGGTGCGCGGTAGTGCTCTTGTGTGTAACCGAACGCATCAACCAGATCCTGAGCGTGCGGGCGCAGACGGGTGATCAAACGATCCAGGTACTCGGTCAGGGTGCGGCCGCGGTGAGGAGAAATAAGGCCGTGCATCATGTACCAGCCGAGCTCCTCCTCGATCACGGTGAGCGCGAAAACATCGCGTACCCACGTCAGAACCTGCGCGGTGCCGTCCCACGACTCGCCGTGTTTTTCTTCGAACGCCTCGATCGCGCGAGTGAACGCCTCCCACTGAAGCAAGCGGGCGTGAGCCTTGGAGGCAAGCACGAGGCTGTTCTGATGCTGGTTGAAAACATCGGCTTGATCGCCAGGGGAGGCTTTGCGTACCGCGTTGAGCGCTTTCGCGATCTCTTCGACAGCCATGCGAACGCGTGCTGAGAGCAATTCGTGCTGAACCTGCGGATCCTTGAGGTTCTTAGCTGTGCGGCGCTCTGATGCGGTATCCAGGGCATCCTGAACAACGTTGCGCAAACCGGAATGTGAATAGAAGTTCTCCGCCAGAGACTTCGCGGCGAAGGTCGCCAAGCCCAGCGGCTCCATACCCTTGAGCTGGCCGGCGAATTCGGTCAGTAGGCGCTTGCCCACCAACTGAAGCAGAACGTTGTTATCGCCTTCGAATGTCGTGTAAACATCCAGGTCTGCGCGCAGGGAGGTCAATCGGTTCTCGGCCATGAACCCCGCGCCACCGCATGCTTCGCGGCATTCTTGCAGTGTATCCATCGCATCCCATGTGCTGACCGGTTTCAACGCCGCAGCCAACGTTTCGAGGTCCTGACGGGCTTCGTCGTTGTCTTCGCGGCCGGAGAACACCGTATCGAACTTGAGTAGCAGCTCATCGTGGGCGAACGTTCCGGCATAAGCCTTGGCCAGAAGAGGGATCAAGCGGCGCTGATGGCGGCCATAATCCAGCAGCAGCTGCTCGCGGTTGCCGGCGGCAGCGAACTGGCGGCGCTGATTCGCGTACGTCACCGCAATACCCAAGCCGACCTTGGACGCGGCGATCGAAGCGCCATCGAGAGACACTCGGCCCTGAACCAAGGTTGAGATCATCGTGAAGAAGCGGCGCCCCGGGGAATCGATGCTTGAAGAATACGTGCCGTCAGCCGCGACGTCGCCGTAACGGTTCAGCAGGTTGGTGCGTGGAATGCGCACGTTCGTGAAGTGCAGCATGCCGTTGTCGATGCCGTTGAGGCCACCCTTGACGCCATCGTCTTCTGCGCCAACGCCTGGAAGCAGGTTGCCGTCCTCATCGCGGATCGGAACCATGAAACAGTGCACACCGTGGTTGACACCCTTGGTGATTAGCTGAGCGAAGACGGTGGCTGCACGGCCGTGCAGAGCTGCGTTACCGAGGTAGTCCTTCCAAGCCGCCCGGAACGGGGTGTGGATCACGAACTCTTCGGCATCTTCGTCATAGGTTGCGGTGGTGCCGATGCTTGCAACGTCTGAGCCGTGGCCAGCCTCGGTCATCGCGAACGCACCGGGGAGCTCAAGGCTGATGATCTGTGGGATCCACTTACGATGGTGTTCCTCGGTCCCAAGGTGCAGCACGGCTGAGCCGAACAGGCCCCACTGAACGCCGGCTTTGATCTGCATCGAAGGGTCAGCGATGACGAGCTCCTCGAAAGCAGAGATGTTGCCGCCGTGGTCGTCACGGCCGCCGAGCTCGGTTGGGAACGCGCGGGAGATCGCGTCTTGTTCAACCAGGATCTTGAGGTTGTTGAAAACGTGCTGGCGCTGGTCAGCTAGGACCTGACCCTCGATCTTGTGCAGACGTGTGTCTTTGACGCGTTCGCGTGCTTCAGTGCGTGCTTCGGCAAAGCTGCCCAAGAGGTACTGATTCAAGCGGTTTACGTTGATGCTGGTGCTACTCATGGTCAGTGTGCCTTTCCTAGTGCTGCGGCGGGTGTTTCGGTTTGGTTGTCCATGTCGATGGGGGAGAGGACCCCGTGGGTGAGCCACGTACTGATTGCCTGAGCTAGTTGTGCAGCTGGGGTGCTGTTTTCGTTTTGGTGGGTCAGCCAGTGGTCAACTGCGGAGAGGATGAATCCGAGCGCGGATTCAGCCCAGAGGGTGTCAAAGAGCTCGCTGCTGTGATGCGGGGTGATTTGGCGTAGCCCGGACGTCATGAGCGATGTGATGTCGTTGCGGGCCTTGGCCGCTACATCGGTCTCGATTGAGCTGCTGGTCGGCATGACGCCGGCAGCGTTTTCGGGGTGCATCACGAACGCATAGAGCGCGGGGGAGCTTTGTGCTTGGTCGAGGTATTCGCGGATCATCGCTGTGAGTCCGCCTTCGGGTGTGGTGGCTCGGCGGCCAGCGTCGATCACGTGTGCCCTCACACGCGTGATGATTTTTTGGGAAATCGCAGCACGTAGACCGTCTTTGTCGCCGAAGTATCGGTAGTAGACGGACTTGGATGTTTGCGCGGCTGCTGCGATCTCGTCCATCGATAGCTGTGGGCCGCCGTGGTGGATGGCTCGGCGGGCGGCTATGAGGAGTTCTTCGCGCCGTTGCCTGCGGTGGTCTTCCCAACGTGTTGCGCGTCCGTCGCCTTCGCGCTCGTCAGCACTGCGCTCATCAGTTTGGTGTTCATCAATTGTGCGGTGTTCATCATCATGTGTGGCGAGTGAGCCTTCGGCTTGATCGCTGTGCATGGGTCAGCCTCGCTTGTAACGCATTGAATACTGTGTGATGTATTTCACGATACCGATAGTATCAGGTACGCTGAGTATTGGTTGAATCACATGAGGCACTGTTAGCTTCAAGCTCGAATAGAGACTCCACTAGAGAGGACACAAGTCCGTGAACAAGTCCCCAGAAAACTCCCCGGCAAACAAGGCAGAAGCAGTAAGTAAAGCTGAGCCTAAGCCGCAGAACCCAGGTGTATCTGCGCCTCGTGAGGTTGCGATTGTTGGTGGTAACCGCATTCCGTTCGCACGCGCCTACACCGCATACGCCGATGTGTCTGAGAAAGACATGATGCTTGCCGCCCTCGATGGGCTCGTTGCCCGCTTTGGTTTGCAAGGGGAACGGCTTGGCGCCGTGGCCGCTGGTGCCGTACTGAAGCACCCAAAGGACTTCAACTTGACCCGCGAGGTCGTTCTGGGCTCCCAGCTTGACCCGGCAACGCCTGCCCACGATGTTCAGATGGCGTGCGCGACCGGCGTTGAAGCCGTCGGCTCCGTAGCCGACAAGATCGCTCACGGCCGCATCGACGTCGGCGTGGCAGGCGGGGTGGACAGCATCTCCGACGCTCCAGTCGTTGTCACGGACGGGCTACGTAAGATCCTGGTGCGCCTCACGACAGCGAAGACCGTCAAGCAGAAGCTCGCGGCGATCGCATCGATCCGACCATCCCACCTCAAGCCAGTTGCGCCGGGCACTGCCGAGCCTCGCACCGGCTTGTCGATGGGTGAGCACCAGGCGATCACGAACGAACGCTGGGGAATTACTCGCGAGGCCCAGGATGAGCTTGCCGCTGCAAGCCACCGCAACCTCGCGAAAGCTTACGACGAGAACTTCTTCGACGACCTCATCACCGGATTCCAGGGGCTCACTCGCGATAACAATATGCGCCCGGATTCCACGGTTGAGAAGCTCGCGAAGCTCAAGACCGTTTACGGCAAGAGCCTGAAATCGGAACCAACGATGACCGCCGGTAACTCGACCCCTCTGACCGACGGCGCATCAGCTGTTCTGTTGAGCTCGGTTGAATACGCTGATGAGAAGGGCCTGCCGAAGCTGGCCAAGCTCGTTGACTACGAGCTCGGTGCCGTGGATTTTGTTGGTGGTGAAGAGGGCCTCCTCATGGCTCCTGCCTACGCCGTCCCACGCATGCTCGAGCGTAACGGCCTCACGCTTCAGGACTTCGATTTCTACGAGATCCATGAGGCCTTCGCCGGTACCGTGCTCTCGACCCTGAAGGCATGGGAAGACGAAGAGTTCTGCACCACCAAGCTCGGCTTGAAGGCCCCGCTCGGTTCGATCGACCGTTCCAAGCTCAACGTCAACGGATCCTCCCTGGCAGCCGGCCACCCGTTCGCAGCAACCGGCGGGCGCATCATCGCCTCGGCCGCCAAGATGGTTCACGCCAAGGGCAGCAAGGCACGCGCGCTCGTATCCGTGTGCGCGGCAGGCGGCCAGGGCGCTGTAGCTATCGTGGAGGCTTTCTAATATGGCTGATCAGTACATGAAATTCACCCAAGCAGGGTTCGGTAAATTCCTGAGCAAGAAGCTCGGGCTACCCCGGCCAACCACGCTGCGCCGCTTTGAGGAAGGTGCGCCGCTCGTGCCTGGCACGGCGGTCGTGCTCGGGGTGGAAACACAACTGGAAACCCGGAGCAAAAGCGTCCAACGGATCGCGGATCTGCTCGGAACGTGGGGTGTCAACGCCACAACCCACCCTGATTCTGTGCGCGGTGAGATCGGTGCCATCATCCTGTGCACCGAAGAAATCAATACTCCAGAAGAGCTGAGCAGCGTAGCGATGACCGCGTCCCCGCTGGTCAAGAAGCTCGCACGCACCGGCCGTGTTGTGGCCCTCATGCGCCGAGCGGATCAAGCCACATCCACAGCCCAAGCTAGCGCCCGCGGTGCCGTAACCGGCATGATGCGTTCGCTCGCTCGCGAGCTCCGTTGGGGATCGACCGGCAACGGCATCGTGTTAGATAATTCCGTCGATGTGGATGCAACGAGCGTCCAGGCGGCGCTACGTTTCTTACTTTCGGGTCGCTCGGCTTACGTTGACGGCCAATTCATCGAAGTCAGCAGTGCCGCTGGAACACTGCCAGAGAACCCGGAGAAACGACTAGAAGGTAAAGTCGCAGCCGTCACCGGTGCGGCCCGTGGCATCGGCGCCGCGATCGCTAAGGTTTTGGCTCGCGACGGCGCACGCGTCATCGCGATCGACATGCCAGGGGCATCCGAATCGCTCACCACAGTGGCCAACGAGATCAAGGGAACCGCGCTCCAGCTCGACGTCACGGCTGCAGACGCTGGCGAGCGCATTATCGAGCATGCACGCCAGCTACACGGCGGCCTCGACATCGTGATCCATAACGCGGGCATCACGCGCGATAAGTTGCTGGCCAACATGGATGAGTCACGGTGGAACAGCGTCATGGCAGTGAACCTGGAATCCCAGTTGCGCATGAACAAGCAGTTCCAGGAGGCGGGGCTCGATGGCCTGCGTGTAGTGACACTCGCCTCAACCTCCGGTATTGCCGGTAACCGAGGCCAAACTAACTATGCAGCATCGAAAGCTGGCGTGATCGCGATGGTTGCGGCTGAAGCCGAGAGGTTCGCGGCCCACGGTGGCTCGATCAACGCGGTCGCTCCGGGCTTCATCGAAACTGACATGACAGCCAAGATCCCACTCGGCCCGCGTGTGGTGGGCCGGCTCGTGATGCCAAGCCTTCAACAGGGAGGCTTGCCCGTGGATGTTGCCGAAGCGATCAGCTTCCTCGCATCTGACGGCGCGGGTGGTGTCAATGGCCAGACTCTGCGGGTGTGTGGCCAGAGCCTGATCGGAGCGTGAGTATGTCCATCCGTTATCTCGACGCGCTGCCAAGCCTGGGGAAGATCTATGCGCAAGCGGGTACCGAGGCGCTTAAGAAGCGGCCAAAGAAGGTCTCTGCAGGTAGCCTCCCGAGTGGTGGGCTCGGCGTGCGTGGGGTCACGATCTCCCGGGAAACCGTCAACGCTGTCAACCGTCACGTTGGGGCGCCCACTAGGGATTCCGTGCCGAGCATCGTGGTGTTTGGTACAGCGTTTCCGTTGCTGATCGAGCTCATGCGGCAGCCGGAGTTCCCGTTGCCGATGCTCGGGATGATCCACTTGACCAACACGGTTGAGCATCACCGCACCATCGTGCCGGGGGAGAGGCTCACTTTCGAGGTCCGGCCGCTTTCACTCGATGCGCATTACGCAGGTGTGGCGTGTGAGATCGAAACGCGTGTGCTCGATGACGGTGGCGACGTGGTCTGGAAGGGGACGGGTGTGTTCCTCGCTAAGGGGGTCTCTCTCAACGGTGCGCAGAAGCCGGAACGACCCGAACGGGAGACGCCTGACCTTCCGCAGATGAACGCTCAGTGGAGCTTTGAACCAGGGGAGGGCCGTAGGTGGGCCGGGATCCTGGGGGATTACAACCCGATCCATCTCTCCAACGTGAGTGCGAGACTGTTGGGCATGAAAACCGCGATCGTTCACGGCGCGGACCTCGCAGCGCACGCGCTGGCTGCTGTTGAACCGGCTGATGCAACTGCTTGCGGAGGCTATGAGTGGCACATCGAATTCGGTGCGCCCGTTCCGATCCCGTCCCGCATCAGCTTTAACCAGACTGCGGTGAAGAACGCAGATTTTGGTGAGGGAAACACGGGAGAGGAAGTTGAGGGGCTTGTTGGCTTCACCGGGTTCAGCGCCAGGAAGAAGCCTCGGGTCCACTTCACAGGGTACGTTCGCCCCTTGGGTGCGTAGCCGCCTGACGGTAGAGGTCCAGAAGCGTTGAGGCGGTGGACTCCCACGAGAAGTGCCGGCCGTGATCTGCGGCCGCGAGCGCTACGTCGTGGGGGACACCGCCCTTAGCCCATGGCGACAACGCGCGCGCCCACTCGTGTGGATCACGTGAGTGAATCAGCAAGCCGTCAACGCCGTCGTCAATCAAATCAAGTAAGCCACCTGCGGCATGCCCTACAACAGGGGTGCCGGAAGCTAGTGCCTCGGCCGCTACAAGACCGAATGTCTCGTGGCGAGATGGCACCACAACAACGTCAGCGGCCCTGTACATTAACGCGAGCCGTTTCTGGGGCATCGGGGGTTTGAACGCAACCCGATCCTCGACGCCTCGCGCGCGTGCCCGTGCCGCTAGGTCCATCGAACCGGGCCCAGACTGATCCCCGATCATGACCAGGCTCGCTTCACACCTCGCATCTTTCAGCGCAGCCAGGGTATCTAGCGCGACATCCGGGCCCTTATAGTCCTGGAACCTGCCAGCGAACAACATCTTGAGCCCGCTCCGGTGTGCTCCGGGCTCTACTGGCCAGGAAGCCGTAGGCCCTTCTGGGTGGAACACGCTGCGGTCGATCCCGGGACGGGCGATCGTGATCTTCTCAAGCTGGACCCGTAGGTCGTCACTGAGCTCCGCCCGGTCTGTCACGGTATTTGCTGTGAGCCCGTACGCTTCGGCGGCGATGCGTTGTTCCGTCTGCTCACGGAAGGTTTCCACGGCAGTCCGGGTGTGGCCGTGATGCCGCTTCCGCGCGGAGGTGGTGTGAAAGGTTGCGATAACCGGCTTGCCGTGAGCGGCTTTGAGGGCGGCGTCGGCTGAGAGCCAATAGTGGGCGTGAACCACATCTGCAGCCATAAAAGCTGGATGCTGGGACAACTGTTGAGCGAACTCATCCGTGTACTGGGGGAGCTCTTCCTTGGGGGCATCAGCTGGCCCCGCGGGTAGCGTGTGGACACGGTAGCCGGGGGTCACTTTGATGCTTCCCGGTTCATCTCGTGTGAAAACGTCAACGCTCACGCCGGCGGCTGCGAGGGCACGGGACGTTTGATCGACGAAAACATTGAGACCACCGGCGTCCCCTCCGCCCGCTGTTGCACGCGGCGAGGTGTGCATACTGATCACAGCAACGTGCATTTCGTCACACTCCAGGTGGAAAACAGGAAGAAACCGAGCAACGACATGAGCGGCATCTAGCTCGCTTGAAGCCAGTAAATAAGCCCATGGAACGGCTTTCATTCTAGAGCTAGCAGCTCACGCGAGGTAACTGGCAGGCCATCCACGTGACATATAGAGGCCCCCTCGTTTTGGCATTCTCGAAATCCATGTGTAGAGTCTTTCCTGTTGTCTTCGGCCAGTGCAACACAATAGACTGGCCAAAGCCGCTCGCGCGGGTGGCGGAATAGGTAGACGCGCTAGCTTGAGGTGCTAGTCCTCGCATAAGAGGGTGGGGGTTCAAGTCCCCCTCCGCGCACGTCTGTAATGTGTCGGGACATCGTTCACACGAT
>NZ_KV789003.1:0-19422 GCF_001807395.1 Arthrobacter sp. HMSC06H05
TGTGGCTAGCGCGATAGCCGGTTGCGCCGGGCCGGGAGGAAGAGTTTAGTCTTCGTCTTCCTCGGCTGGCTTATCCACAACCAGGGTTTCGGTGGTCAGCACGAGCGCTGCGATCGATGCCGCGTTGCGCAGTGCCGAGCGGGTCACCTTGACCGGGTCGATCACGCCAGCTGCCAGCAGGTCTTCATAGACGCCTGTCTTGGCGTTGAAACCGTGGTTGGCTGGGGATTCAGAGACCTTCGCTGCGATGACGGATCCATCGAAGCCTGCGTTGGCAGCGATCTGCTTGACCGGGGTCACCAGGGCGCGGCGGACGATGTCAACACCGGTTGCGGCGTCGCCTTCGAATGCCTTGAGCGCCTCGTCTTCATCGAGCACGTGGAGCGCATCGACCAGCGCGGTGCCGCCGCCGGCGACGATGCCTTCCTCGAGCGCTGCACGGGTCGAGGACACGGCGTCTTCGATGCGTGCCTTGCGTTCCTTGAGCTCAACCTCGGTTGCGGCACCAACCTTGATGACGCCAACACCGCCGGCGAGCTTAGCCAGACGCTCCTGGAGCTTCTCCTTATCCCATTCGGAGTCAGAGTTCTCATACTCTGCCTTGATCTGGGCTACGCGTGCGGCCACTTCTTCGTCATCGCCTGCACCATCGACCAGGGTCGTGTTGTCCTTGGTCACGGTCACGCGGCGGACCTTACCGAATACCTCTGGGCCAACCTGGTCCAGACGCAAGCCGAGGTCCTGGGAGACTACCTGGGCGCCGGTGAGGATCGCGATGTCCTGCAACATTGCCTTGCGGCGGTCACCAAAGCCCGGGGCCTTCACGGCAACAACGTTGAGGGTTCCGCGCAACTTGTTCACCACGAGGGTCGAAAGGGCTTCGCCTTCGATGTCTTCAGCGATGATAAACAGCGGCTTGGATTCCTTCAAGACATGCTCAAGCAACGGAACGATGTCCTGCAGAGCGGAAATCTTGCCGGAGTTGATCAGCACGTAAGCGTCTTCGAGGACTGCTTCCTGACGTTCAGCGTCGGTCACGAAGTGTGGCGAGAGGTAGCCCTTATCGAACTGCATACCCTCGGTCACATCCAGCACGGTCTGGGTCGTGTTGGATTCTTCGATGGTGATGACACCGTCGGTGCCGACCTTCTTGAACGCCTCTGCCAGGAGCTCGCCGACTTCATCGGACTGCGCGGAGATCGCGCCGACGTGGGCGACGTTCTCGTCCTGAACTTCACGCGCGTTCTCCAGCAGGCGGGCCTCAACGGCCTCGACTGCGGCTTCGATGCCGCGCTTGATTTCACCTGGTGCGGCACCTGCCGCTACGTTGCGTAGGCCTTCTTTGACCAGGGCCTGCGCCAGAACGGTTGCGGTGGTCGTGCCGTCACCGGCGATGTCGTTGGTCTTGGTGGCTACTTCTTTAGCCAACTGCGCGCCCAGGTTCTCGTATGGATCCTTGAGCTCGACGTCGCGGGCGATGGTCACGCCGTCGTTGGTGATGGTTGGTGCGCCCCACTGCTTGTCGAGGACCACGTTGCGCCCGCGCGGGCCGAGTGTGACCTTGACGGTGTCCGCCAGGCGATCCACGCCGGCTTCGAGGGCCTTGCGCGCCGCGTCATTGAACGCAAGCTGCTTTGCCATTCGTTTTACTCCTTCATAGCCTCAACCGGGTTACGGGAGGCCGCTAGATCAAGAGTTGTGAGAAACCGGGAAGGGTTACTTCTCGACTACTGCGAGCACGTCACGAGCGGACAGTACGAGGTATTCCTCGCCGCCGATCTTGACTTCGGTGCCGCCGTACTTGGAGTAGATCACGACGTCGCCTTCCTGGACGTCCACTGGGATGCGGTTGCCCTTGTCATCCACGCGGCCTGCACCAACGGCAACAACCTTGCCTTCCTGAGGCTTCTCCTTGGCGGTGTCTGGGATCACCAGGCCGGAAGCGGTGGTCTGCTCGGCTTCGAGCTGCTGGATGACGATGCGATCTTCGAGGGGCTTGATAGAGATCGGCATGGGACCTCTCCTTTGCGTAATAGACCTGTAGGTGTACGGGCCATACAACGCGTCCTCCGGGCGTCGTCGCGGGTGTCGACCGGAAGCAGCTGATGGCTTGCGCACTCGGATTTAGCACTCTCGGCTTCCGAGTGCTGATGTCTTCCACTTTAGGAAGTTATCTGGCACTCGGTCAAGATGAGTGCCAATTGTTCGCCTTGAGCGTGCTCGCCACGCCCTCTACTACCCCACCCGATGCTCTGCTACACCTCGCCCTGCCGCACCTCGCCGCCATCACCTCCTCGTTTCCCCTACGCCGCATTCCGGCACATTCGTGACAAGCTGGAGGCATGGCATCCAGCAAAAAAGAAGGCTCCATCACGTCTAACCCGGCGGAGCCGGTCGCCGCGGCCTTCACACCTGAAGGCCAAGAGCTGCTCTCCCAGCTGACGCCGGATCAGGCTGCGACCAAGAAGTTAGCAACCGAGCTGACCTTGAGCCTGCGCAAGGCCGGGCATCCAGCGGGCCTGGTTTCCGCCGTCGTGCATCAGCTTGCCTTACGTTTCAAGGCTCGGGCTAAGTTCGGGCCATTCGCTGAGCGGATGATTCTCACGCAGGCGGGCCTCGAACAGGCAACCCGCCTACCTGTTGCTGCGCGCCATGCGGGCCGGATGCGCGATGCCGGTGTGGGGCACGTTGCGGACCTCGGTTGCGGTTTGGGTGCGGACGCGATGGCGATGGCCGCGCTGGGAATCGATGTGACCGCGGTCGAGGCCGACGAGGTCACGGCAGCCGCGGCGACCGTGAACACCGCTCCGTTCCCTAACGTCACGGTGGTGCATGGGCTCGCTGAGGAAGCCGATATTTCTGCCGCCGATGCGGTATGGATGGACCCTGCACGCCGCGAAACCACGACTTCGGGCACGCGCCGCCGCTGGAACCCTGAAGCGTTCTCTCCCCCGTTGTCTTTCGTGGAGACACTGGCTGACCGTGGGCTTCCGATGGGGGTCAAGCTCGGGCCTGGGATCCCGCACGAATCGATCCCTGAGACCGCGGAGGCGCAGTGGGTTGAGCACAACGGCAGCGTGGTCGAAGCCACGCTGTGGTTTAACGAGGCGCGGCGGGCGCAGGTGCGGAGGGCCGCGCTGGTGTTGAAGGACGATCAGACTGCAGAACTGACCTCGAGTGCCGCCCACCCCGACCTGGATTCAGATGCTCTCGCGCTCGGCGAGGATGTGCCCATAATCGAAACCGACAGCAACCTGTCACTTCCCGTCCTCTCAGACACAGCCACGTACGGAACCTATCTTCACGAACCTGCCGGCGCAGTCATCCGCGCCGGGCTCGTAGCCGATCTGGCCGTACAGCTTGAGGCGACCGGGCTTGACCCGCACATCGCCTACCTCACCGGCGACACCGCCTCCGCGACCCCGCTGGCCAACAGCTACCGCATCGACATGGTCATGCCCTACAAGATCAAGGCGCTGCGCAGCTGGGTACGCGACAACCGCATCGGGCAGCTCACCATCAAAAAGCGCGGCCTGGACGTCACACCGGAAGAGTTGCGCACGATTCTGCTGGGCAAAGGCCACGGCGACGGCTCAGCAACGCTTGTGCTCACGCGCATCGGGAAGCAACGAATCGTCTTCGGATGTGAGCTCATCCCCGGCTCCGCCGTATGATCGTCTAATTGCACGCCACCGATGCGAGGAGACCTATGGGCATCGAATTCACCCCGTCAGAGCCCTCGACCCTGGGGATCGAATGGGAGATCGCGCTCGTAGATCGCGACACCGGGGATTTGCGCCCGGAAGCCCCACGCATCCTTGACGAGCTTGGTCAGCAGGGCCGCATCAACCACCCGGACGGCGCGCCGCGGCTCACGCGCGAGCTGCTACAGAACACGGTCGAGTGCGTGACCGGCGTGCACCACACGGTATCCGATGCAGTCGCGGATCTCGCTTCCACGGCGCGTGACGTGAGCGATATTTTGGATCCGCTCAACACTTCACTGTATTGCGCAGGTTCCCACCCTTTCGCGGAACCGACCCTGCAAGAGGTTTCCGATAAGGACCGCTACGCGACCCTGATTGATCGCACCCAGTGGTGGGGCCGGCAGATGGTCATTTACGGCGTGCACGTGCATGTTGGGATCGATCACCGGGATAAGGTCCTGCCGATCGTTGATGGTCTGATCAATAAGCAGCCGCACCTTTTAGCGTTGACGTCCTCTTCGCCGTTCTGGGGTGGGGCTGACACCGGCTACGGTTCGCAACGATCGTTAATGTTCCAGCAGTTGCCCACCGCGGGGCTGCCGTTCCATTTCTCTCAGTGGTTCGAATATGAGTCCTATGTTGCGGATATGCTGCACACGGGCGTGGTGGATGTTTTGGATGAGATCCGGTGGGATGCCCGCCCGGTCCCTAAATACGGGACCGTTGAGATGCGGATTTGCGATGGGCTCCCGGATTTGGATGACATAGCCGCGGTCGCCGCCTACACCCAGTGCCTCGTCACGGAGATGTCGGACGCCCTGGATGCCGGATGGGACATCCCGGTCATGACGCCGTGGTTCCGCGTCGAGAACAAGTGGCGTGCGGCCCGCTACGGCCGTGAAGCGATCATCATCCTGAATTCGGCTGGTGATGAGCTGCTGGTGACCGATCAGATCGCTCAAGATGTTGAACGGCTAGCCCCGATCGCTGAACGGCTGGGTTGCGCTGAGGAGCTCAACCACATCACGACGATGATGCAACAGCCGTGCGAATACGAACAGCAACGCAATGTGGCTGAGGCTAATGGCGGCGACTTGGCCGCGGTTGTGCACGATAACTCGCGGCGCCTGCACGCCTCACTTGATCGTTAACTCGCCGGTGGCGCTGGTATTGACACGGTGCTTTTCATAGACACCGTGCTGACGGGTAGTGAGGTGTCGGTTCCGAAGTCGGTTCCGGTGGGTTCTACGCCGTTCATCACGAGTTGGGCGCCGAGTGCGGCGATCATCGCGCCGTTGTCGGTGCACAGCGAAAAGGGTGGGATGCGTAACTGGATTCCGGCGGAGGCGCAGCGGGCGGCTAGCAGTTCGCGCAGGCGTGAGTTTGCGGCGACCCCGCCACCCAGAAGCAGTGTTGTGAGCCCGTGTTCTCGGCACGCCATCACGGCTTTGGATGTGATGACGTCCGCGACGGCTTCCTGGAACGAGGCGCACACGTCTTCGATGACGAGTTCTTCCCCGGTTGCTTCGCAGTGCTCAACATAGCGTGCTACCGCGGTCTTCAGTCCGGAGAAGCTGAAGTCATAGCGGCGCGGCCCCGGTTCTTCCGCGGTTCCCATGAACTTGCCCGTTGTGAGTCCACGCGGGAAGCGGATCGCTTTCCGGTTGCCTTGGGCCGCCAGCTTGTCGATCACGGGTCCGCCCGGATAGCTCAACCCCAGCAGGCGGGCGACCTTATCGTAGGCCTCCCCCGCGGCGTCATCGATAGTTGACCCGAGCATCGTGATGTCAGCAGTCAGCGAATCCACTTTGAGGATCTCGGTGTGGCCGCCCGAAACCAGCACCGCGCCGAGGTTCGGAGGTAGCTCTCCACCATCGAGCACACCGACCCCGACATGCGCAACCAAATGGTTGACCGCGTACAGCGGCTTGCCGGTAGCTAACGCGAGCGCTTTCGCGGCAGAAACACCCACCATCAACGCGCCCGCTAGGCCAGGCCCGGCGGTCACGGCGATCGCATCGACATCATCGAGCGTGAGTTCCGCGGTCTCTAAAGCTGAACGTAACGTCGGGACCATCGCCTCAACGTGGGCGCGCGAAGCGATCTCCGGGATGACCCCGCCGAAACGCACATGCTCATCCACCGAGGACGCAACCGCGTTAGCAAGCAGCGTGGTTCCGTGGACGATGCCCACGCCCGTCTCATCGCAACTGGTCTCAATACCCAGAACGACCGGCCCTGAAACTGTAGCGGCAGAGGCCGCCGGGGCGTCGAGGGTCTCAGGTTTCACGGTGTTCATAGCTTCCCTCGGATGTCTTTCTGCATAATCACGGCGTCTTCGCTCGCGCTGGGCGCACCGGACACGCTAGTCGCGGCGGGTGCACCACCTGGATAGTATCCGCGGCGGCGGGCGATCTCTTCAAACCCGTTGCGTTGATACAGCTCGATGGCGCGCTCATTCGAAGCGCGGACCTCGAGCATCATGTGGGTCGCGCCCCAGTCACGCGCCCGGGACTCCATGAGCCACATCAGATACCGCGCGACCCCGCGGCCCGCATGCTCCGGCACAACCCCGATGGTCTGAATATCTGCGATATGCGGGCTGTATTGCAGGCCCGCATACGCGACCAGCGCCCCGGCTTCCTGCTCGGTGCCCTCGTCGCCTGAACCCAGCTCGGCCACGCCCCAGTATTGCCGCCATTCGGGGTGGGAAAGTTCCTCGCGCATCATGTGTTCATCCCAGCGGTCCAGCAGGAAAAGTTCGGCTTCGAGCGGCATGAGTTCCGCGGCATCGCCCACATCCAGCTGGCGCACGATATAGCCTTCCGGGGCTCGCGCCAGCTCAGCTTCGGTAGCGGGGGCTAAGTCGGTGCTCATCGTTGGCGGCCTTGCATCGCGGCCGGGACCACCGCGTCGGATTCGCGCAGATACCGCGCGACCGGCGGGTTAGCTGGCATGCCGGCGGCGTACCAGGCGCGGGCCAGATATGCCGCGGATACCGGCGTGGTTTCGGTTCCGGCGAGCACCGGGATACCAGCCTGAGCTAGCTCTTCCGCGCGAACACCCGCCCCGGCACCACCTACCGGATAAGCGGCCGATAGCTCGCCAGGCTTGGTTACGTGCGGGCCGTCGACGCGCGCACCATTACGTGCATAGCTCGCCCAGTACAGCTCACGACGGCGGGCATCCAGCGCCGCTGTCACGACCGGTTCGGCATCTGTAGCGGCACGATCGCTGGCAAGACCGCTTTCGGCCAGTAGCTGCGCGGCGAGCCCGTCGAGCGAGCACACGCCGTAGGCGTCTATACCCCACGCGAAGGCGAGGCTCTGACCAGCGGCGATCCCGACGCGCAGGCCGGTGAAGGGACCCGGCCCCTCCCCTACCAGGACGGCGTCTGGGCGTTCCCACCCGGCCTGGGCGAGCAACTGTTTGCACACGGGGATGAGGTCTTCGGCATGCCGGGTCGTGGAATCGGTCTCGTGTACCGCGACCACCTTAACGCCCGCAGCATCCTGCGTATCCGCAGCGCCTTCAGTACTCACAGTCACGCACGCGACGGAAACCACTGATGAGGTATCCAACGCCAGGATCTTCTTGATGTCGTCGCGCATTTCAGCCCTCCTTCACGGTGTCAGTGAATTCGGCGAGCGCGGCGCGCAGTCCGGTGGTTGCCGCCTCGTTCCAGCGTGGGCCCACCCAGCGCAGGGTCACGATGCGGGGTGCGGCGGCTTCTTCTTCGTCTTCGACTTCCCACGGGGCCGGGGTCTCGCTGTCGGGTTGTGCGGCTGTGTTGCCGCCGATGGGGCGGTCGAGTGTGATCTCGAGGCGGGATTCGGAGAGGCCTTCGGCGCGGTCGCGGCCCCATTCGACGACGGTCACGGATTTCTCCACGGTGTCGATGAGGTCGAGGTCTTCGAGTTCTTCTGCGGATCCGAGCCGGTAGGCATCCACGTGGACGAGTGCGGGGCCGTCGCTGAGTGAGGGGTGGATGCGGGAGAGCACGAATGTTGGCGATGTGATGCCTTCGCGCACGCCGAGGCCTTCGCCGAGGCCTTGGGTGAAGGTTGTTTTTCCGGCGCCGAGTTCCCCGGTCAGGATGAGAACATCGCCTGCTTGCAGTTCGCTTGCGAGTGTGCGGGCTAAGCACTGCATCGCCGCTGGGGTTGGAATAGTCAACGACAGTGAGCTGTCGTCTGCTGTCTCCGCACGACCGCCGCTCACATCAGCGTTGCCCGCAGCCGCACCATCTGCGGGGATCATGCGGCGTGGGACGCGGTCGGAGATCCCGGTGACGGTCTCGTAGTTGATGGTGTGGGCGGCTTCCGCCCACTCTTCAACGCCGGGTTCACCATGTGCTGGGTCGCCGAACACCACGGCGTCTTTACCGACAAATTCCGCTGGGTCTGCTTCAGCGCCGAGGTCGATCACGAACTGATCCATTGCGATCCGGCCCACCACCGGATACCGCACGCTATCGATTGTCACGTGGGTGCCTTCGGCGATCCGCGGGATGCCGTCGGCGTAACCGACGGGAACCAGGCCCAGCGTCGTCGGCTTCTCTGCCCGCCAACGCAGGCCGTAGGACACACCTTGGCCCGCATCGACCCGTTTAGCTGCGGCCACATGCGCAACCAGGCGCATGACCGGCCGCAACCCCAGCTCGGCCGAGGACACCCCTTCAAAAGGAGATAAACCATAGAGGCCCAGACCGACCCGGACCATGTCATAGATCGCATCCGGGCGCGTGAACGTCGCCGGGGTGTTCGCGATGTGACGCACTTCAGGTTTCAACCCGGCGTCCGCGACCACCGCGAGCGCGTCCTCGAAAGCCTGGGTCTGCACGTCGTTGGCGGGGTGTTCTGGCTCATCGGCCATCGCGAAGTGGGAGAACACACCCACCACGCGGATGTCCCCGGCGCGTTCGGCCGCGGCGGCGCGCTCCACAAGATGTGGCCATTCGGCTGCGGTGCACCCGTTGCGGCCTAAGCCGGTATCGATTTTCAGGTGAATCCGTGCCGTGCGCCCCACCGCGCGTGCCGCCTCGATCATCGGGTCCAGTTCCCAACCGGATACCCCCACGTCAATGCCCTGTGCCACGGCCGCCTCGAAGTCGGTGTCCGATGTGTGGAGCCAGCACACCATCGGCGCCTCGATGCCCGCGGCACGCAGCTCAAGCGCCTCGCTCACGTGCGCGGTCCCTACCCATGTGGCGCCTGCATCCAGCGCGGCGCGCGCGCACTCGATCGCGCCGTGCCCGTAGGCTTGCGCTTTGACGATCGCCATGATGCGCGCTTGCCCCACCTGTTGACGGATCCTGGCGACGTTGGCGGCCAACGCGCCAAGGTCAATCTCGGCGCAGCGTTCAGGGGCAGCCGCTACCGCATCGTGGGCATGTAACCATTGCGTCACCGGAGCCGATGCCGGGGCCTGCGCCGCGTCATCGGCGCCAAACGTAGCGGTGCCAACCGCATCGGACGCATTATGATCCGCACCCGCGGGGCTGGAGGTGGAGGAAAAACTGTGGGAACACACCCTTCTAGCGTAGACCTTCACCAGGTTCGGGCTTGGGTATGCGACTCAACGCCTAAGATCATAGGTAGCCAACTGTGAGGAGAACATTCGTGCAGGATGCAGCACAGCCGCGGAAGATTTCAGTGATCGGTGCGGGATATTTGGGGGCTACGCATGCCGCTTGCATGGCGGAGCTCGGCTTCGAGGTGGTCGGCGTTGATGTTGAGGTTGAACGTGTTGAACGTCTCAACGCCGGGGTGCTTCCGTTTCATGAGCCGGGCCTGGATGAGATGCTGGCCCGCCACGTACGTGAAGGGCGTTTGCGTTTCACTACGGATTATCAAGAGGTGGCCGATGCTGATGTTCACTTCATCGGTGTTGGTACCCCGCAGCGGGAGAACGATCACGGCGCGGACATGCGTTATGTCGATGCCGCGATTGATTCGCTGGGTGCCGTGGTTTCGAAGGACACCCTCATTGCTGGTAAGTCCACGGTCCCTGTAGGTACTGCGGCGCGTTTGGCGAAGCGGTTGAAGAAGCTGGTTGCTAAGCGTGGCCTGGATATCAATGCTGAGCTGTGCTGGAACCCTGAGTTTCTACGTGAAGGGTTCGCGGTTGAAGACACACTGACCCCGGACCGGTTCGTGTTCGGTGTGCAGTCCCAGCGGGCCGAGGACATCCTGCGGGCCGTGTACGCGAAGCCGTTGGACGACGGCACGCCTCTGGTGGTGACCGATTTCGAGACTTCCGAGCTGGTGAAGGTCGCCGCGAACGCGTTCTTGGCTACCAAGATCTCCTTCATCAACGCGTTCTCTGAGATCACTGAGACCGTGGGCGGGGACATCAAGACGCTCGCGGATGCGATCGGGATGGATCCGCGCATCGGCCGTAAGTTCCTCAACGCCGGCATCGGTTTCGGTGGCGGTTGCCTACCGAAAGACATCCGTGCTCTCCAGGCGCGCGTGTCCGAGCTCGGCCTTCCACACACGATGCGCTTCCTCGACCACATCGACGAGATCAACCTGCGCCGCCGAGAACGCGCAATCTATCTTGCCGAGCGTGCGGTGGGAGGCGACCTGCACGGGGCACACATCACGGTGCTAGGTGCGGCGTTCAAACCGAATTCGGACGACGTGCGTGACTCCCCCGCCTTGGATGTTGCCGCCCGCCTGTATTCAGCTGGCGCAGACGTGTCTGTATATGACCCTCAAGGCATGGAGAACGCGGCTAAACGCTTCCCACGCTTGCGGTACGCGGACTCCGCCGAAGATGCCGCACGCGGCGCGAACGTTGTGTTGTTGCTGACCGAATGGGATGAATTCAAGAACCTCGATCCGGTTTCCTTCGGTGAGGTTGTTGCGGATCGTTACATGATCGATGGCCGCAACGTGCTCGATCCGCAAGCATGGACTTCCGCAGGGTGGACCCTGGACCGCATGGGGCACAAGAGCGAAGGCCACAGCGAGTAGAAGTAGCGAGGAGCGTCATGACTGAACATGATGTCAACACCGGATTCGACGTCAGCACCGGATCTGATGTCAACACTGGATTCGAGGTCAATGCGGTTCGGGCGGATTTCCCGATCCTGAACCGTAAGGCCGCGGACGGTTCCGGTTTGATCTATCTGGATTCCGGGGCGACCTCCCAGCGCCCACAGCAAGTCATGGACGCTGAGACTGATTTCGTGTTGGGGTCTAACGCTGCGGTCAAGCGTGGCGCGCATCAGCTCGCTGAAGCCGCAACGAACGCGTACGAAGACGCACGTGAGACCATCGCCGACTTCATCGGCGCCGCATCAGCCAACGAAGTGGTGTTCACGAAGAACGCGACCGAGGCCCTCAACCTCGTCGCCTACGCGTTAGGCAACGGAGACGACTCGACCCCACCCCGGCTCCGCGTTGGCCCCGGGGACGAGATCCTCATCACCGAGATGGAACACCACGCGAACCTCGTACCGTGGCAAGAGCTCGCCCGCCGGACCGGCGCCACCTTGCGTTGGGTACCACTCACGGATGACTTCCAACTGGACCTGACAGACCTTGAAACGCTACTGACCGAACGCACCAAAGTATTCGCATTCACGCACCAGTCCAACGTCACCGGAACCATCAACCCGGTAGCGAAACTGGTTGCCGCGGCGAAGAAAGTCGGCGCGCTCACGGTGCTCGATGCGTGCCAGTCCGTCCCTCACATGCCCGTGGATGTTCAGCAGCTCGATGTTGATTTCCTCGCGTTCTCCGGCCATAAGATGCTCGCCCCCACCGGCATCGGTGTTTTGTGGGGCCGTTACGAACTCCTCAAAGACCTGCCTCCGTTCATGCTTGGCGGTTCGATGATCGAGATCGTCACGATGGAGCACACCACATACGCTGAACCTCCGGCACGCTTCGAAGCAGGAACCCCACCCACAGCGCAAGCCGTTGCGCTCGCCGCCGCGTGCGATTACCTCAACGCGCTCGGCATGGATAACGTCGCCGCGCATCAAGCCCAGCTCGTGGAGCGCGCGCTCACGGGTTTGAGCCGCATCGACCGCCTCCGCATCATCGGCGCGGGGCTGAACGTGCCGGGCGACGGCGAGCAAGGTCACGGCGAGGACGGCACGGGCAACCAATCCGAGCGGCACCGTACTGGTGCGGTTGCGTTCAGCATCGAGGGTTTGCACCCCCACGATGTGGGGCAGGCACTAGATTCCCAGGGTGTGCTGGTGCGTGTGGGGCATCATTGCGCCTGGCCGCTGCACCGCCGCTACGGGATCCATGGGAGCACGCGCGCTAGCTTCAGCGTCTACAACACGGTAGCTGAGGTGGACGCTTTCGTTGAGGCCGTACAGAAAACCATCGACTACTTCAACAGTTTCCGGTGACCATGAACCTCAATACGTTGTATTCAGAGCTGATATTCGAACACGATAAGCACCCCAAACACACGGGCTTACGTGAGCCTTTTGACGCCGATGTACACCACGTGAACCCGGTGTGCGGCGACGAGATCCAGCTGCGTCTGAAACTCTCCGAAGACGGCGCAACAGTCGAGGACATCTCCTATGAGGCGGCTGGTTGCGCGATGAGCCGCGCTTCCGCCTCAATGATGGCGGACCTGTTCATAGGCGAGCCGGTCAGCGACATCGAGGAGATGACCGCTCATTTCGATGAGGTGCTTCACTCCCGCGGGAAGGTTGAGGCCGAAGAGGAGATCATCGGCGATGCGGTCGCGTTAGCTGGTGCCGCGAAGTTCCCCAACCGGGTCAAGTGCGTTCTGATGAGCTGGAAAGCGTTCCAAGCCGCCTACGCCGAAGCACTGCTGTTCCGCGAAAAGTAGGGTTCACCGAAACCAACGAGTTAGCGTTCGATGCTGTACGTCGCTCCGTGCAGAACCGCGGCCGCCACAGTCAGATGCGCAATGCGTTCCAGGCTGAGTTCTTCGCCGCGGGCCGAGGCCCGAGCGGCGTGGGTTGCGAGCATCGCGCCCAGGACACCGGCGAGCTTATCTCCCGAACCTGCGCGAGCGAGCGTCGCAGCCGCGGATGCCGCGAGGAACGTGGCGCCGCGCGGCGCAGCAACCACCGTCGCTGAGCCTTTGAGCAACACGACCGCGCCAACAGCTGCCGCCAGATCCCGCGCTGCGGAGACCGGGTCTTCAGCCGGGTCCGCGGCGTCTATACCCAACCGTTGCACAAGCGCTAGAAACTCTCCCGCGTGAGGCGTCAACACGTGGACCTTAGTGCTGACTTCAGCTCCGGCATCCGTGTCAGTCCGAGCCGCTATCGAGGGTTCCCATACCGCGAGCGCTGAGGCGTCCACGATCACAGGGCCCTGGGTGCCCCGCATCACGGCGAGCGCCGGTTCGAGGTCTTCGGGCTCTTCCCCGAGCCCCGGGCCTACGACCCACGCGTTCACCTTAGAGGTCACCGCAGGCCACCCGTTCGATGCTGATTCTGCCGAGCCGGCCGGCGAAGCAAGCTCAGCCCTGTCGATGTTGACGACCTCCGGCAGAGTCTGCACCACAGCCTGGCCAGCAGCCCCACGCCCTGCGGTTACGAGCATCCCGATCCCGCCGCGCCCGGCATCGTGCGCTCCGATGGCGGCCGCTGCTGTAGAGCACAGGACCGCGGCCCCGGGATAGGCGGGCGAACCTGCGACCATGCCGAGGACTCCACGCGAATATTTGTGGTCGCCGGGGCGTGGCGCCAGGAGCTCGCTCTCAGCGTCGGCGGGGGTTATAAGCCGCGGCATGAGGTGAGTATCCTGCGGGGCCTGTAGCCCGATTTCCACGAGGTAGATGTCGCCGGTTTTCTCACGCGCCGCCCCGGCCACGAGCCCGCGTTTGAGTGCGCCGAACGTGACCGTGATGTCCGCGAGCGGCACCATTTCATCCGCGTTGCCGGTCTGTGTGTTGAGCCCTGAGGGGCAGTCGGCTGCGACAACCAGCGCGTCCAGGGTTTCCCCGTGCACCGCCCAGGTCTGCGCATCCGCGTCCCAGCCGGGAATCGGCATCCCGCCTTTCGCGCCGATCCCCAGTACTGCGTCCACGATCACATCCGCGCAAGCTAGATGCTGAAGCACCTCGTTATGCTTCGTCGCACCAGAGCCCTGCGCTGCCTCACGTTTGTGATGCTTCACGACCTCGACCCCGGCGGCGGCTGCCGCGGCTGCGGCACGTTCGTGCCAGCGGTCCGCGACCATCACGGCCACACATCGTGCCCCGCGGCCGGAGAGCTCAGCGAGCGCATAGAGTCCGTCACCGCCGTTGTTGCCGGGGCCGACCAAACCCACGATGCGCGCCCCACGCAACTGAGAACCCGCCCCGGGCATGGACGGTGCCGGCTTTGTGAGCGCGGCTAACGTTTCAGGCCCGGCCACGGTCGGTTCCGGAAGCGCGGGCCGGTTGGTGACGGCCCGAGCGATGTGCGCGGCAAGCCCGTAGGCGGCCTGTCGCATGAGCTGATCGGGGTTGCCTGCGGCTTCGCATGCGGCGAGCATCGGAGCTTCTGCCACTCGGACCTCGTCGGGGCTATAGAGCAGGTGCATCGGTGTACCTTCCGGGCTGGGAGCCTGTCTCGGGGCCTGTCTCGCGGGCCTGTTTGTTCTAGCCTTCGGCTATCACGTACGCGATCGCTACGTCGCCGTCGTGGGTGAGGGATATGTGCCAGCTTTTGACACCGAGCTGGTCGGCGACCTCTTTCACGCTACCGCGCACATCGAGCACAGGGGCGCCGGAGTCCAGTGTGCACACTTCGCAGTCATGCCACACCATTCCCCCGGGGGAGCCGAGAGCTTTCGCGACCGCTTCCTTCGCGGCGAAACGCGCGGCCAGCGAGCGGGTCCGCACCTCACGCTCGCTGGGGCAAAACAGACGTTCAACCAGAGCAGGGGTACGCTGGATCAGCTTCTCGAAACGCGGAACGTCCACAACGTCAACACCGATGCCCACAATCATGTTTCGATGCTATCGCTGTTCACGCACGCTTTGCTCGCGCGCCATCGGCATCCGAGGCTCGCGGCCGCTAAGCAAGCTGGCCCCTGCTGAATGCCTGTGAATACCGCCACGCATACAGGTTTTATTTACCTGCCGCTAACCTTCGCTGGTTTAATGCGGAACATGAACCAGTTCAAAGTCCGCAAAGCTGTCTTCCCTGTGGCAGGCCTCGGAACCCGTTTCCTCCCGGCTACGAAAGCGATGCCTAAAGAGATGCTGCCGGTTGTTGACCGGCCAGCTATCCAGTACGTCGTTGAAGAGGCAGTGAACGCGGGGCTCGATGATCTCCTCATGATTACTGGGGCGCCTAAGCGTTCGCTTGAGGATCATTTCGATGCCTCCCCTTACCTCGAAAATCAGTTGCAGCTAGCGGGTAAGAAGAAGCTCCTTAAAGCTGTCCAGCAGGCTGCTGAGCTCGGCGATGTCCACTACATCCGCCAGGGTGAGCCTAAAGGCCTCGGTCACGCGGTTGGCCGCGCAGCTCTGCATGTGGGTGATGAGCCGTTCGCGGTATTGCTCGGTGATGACCTCATTGAGGAGTCCTCTACCCTGCTGCGTGACATGATCACTGTGCAGTCACGCGTTGGCGGGTCCGTGATCGCCCTCATGGAGGTGGATCCGGAAGATATTTCCTCCTACGGGTGCGCTGCCGTCGAGGCAATCCAGGACGAGGAGTTTGTTCGCGTGACTGACCTCGTGGAGAAACCAGCTGTTGCGGATGCGCCGTCGAACCTCGCGGTTATCGGCCGTTATGTTTTGCACCCAGCGGTTTTCGATGTGCTTGAACGCACCGCTCCAGGCCGTGGCGGTGAAATCCAGCTGACCGATGCCCTGCTTGAACTCGCCGCGATGCCAGCTGAAGACGGTGGCGGCGTGACCGCGGTCATCTTCCGTGGCCGCCGCTACGACACCGGCGATAAGCTCTCCTACCTCAAAGCAGTCATCGAGATCGCGTGCCAGCGCGAGGACCTCGGCCCGGAGCTACGGGAGTGGCTCAACGAATTCACGGCTTCATAGCCGGTCGGCGCCGGGTTCGTTGCGTCGGACGCGTTCAGGTGACTGCGTTCAGCTGAGTGCGTGAACTGGGACGTTATTCGACGGTCACTGACTTTGCGAGGTTGCGTGGCTGATCAACGTCCAGGCCCTTAGCGGAGGCGAGCTCCATCGCGAAGATCTGGAGCGGAACCACCGTCAAGAGTGGGGCGAGCAGGGCCTTGGTCTCTGGGACACGGAAGACCCATTCAGCATAGTTACCTACGGCCTCGTCACCTTCCTCAGCGATCACAAGGGTCTGGGCGCCGCGGGCGCGGACCTCCTGGATGTTGGAGACGACCTTCGAATGCATCGAGTGGCGGCCCGATGGGGACGGCACCACAACGAACACGGGCTGGCCTTCCTCGATCAGCGCGATCGGGCCGTGCTTGAGCTCACCAGCGGCGAATCCTTCGGCGTGGATATAGGCGAGCTCTTTGAGTTTGAGCGCACCTTCCATCGCTACCGGGTAGCCCACGTGCCGGCCCAAGAACAGTACCGCTTCGGTCTCGGCCATGCTGCGGGCGAGCTCGCTGATCTGGTCCTTCTGGGCCAGGATCTTCTCGATCTTGTCCGGGATCTCCGCCATATCGGCCAGCAGGTCAGCTACTTCGCCGGAGAACATGTTGCCGCGTAGCTGCGCCAAGTACAGGCCCAGCAGATAGGTCGCCGCAACCTGGGCGAGGAACGCCTTGGTTGAGGCCACCGCGATCTCCGGGCCGGCGTGGGTGTAGAGCACCGCATCGGATTCGCGTGGGATCGATGAACCGTTCGTGTTACAGATCGCGAGCGTGCGCGCGCCCTGTTCCTTCGCGTACCGCAACGCCATGAGGGTGTCCATGGTTTCCCCGGACTGGGAGATCGTCACGATCAACGTGGATGGGGTCACGATCGGGTCGCGGTACCGGAACTCATGGGACAACTCGACCTCAACCGGGATGCGGCACCAGTGTTCGATCGCATATTTAGCGACCTGGCCTGCATAAGCGGAAGTACCGCACGCGAGCACGATGATCTTGTCGATACCCTTGAGCTCGGTCTCGTCAATGCGTAGCTCATCGAGTTTGAGGTGCCCGCGGGCATCCGTACGCCCCAGTAGCGTGTTCGCGACCGCTTCCGGCTGATCGAAAATCTCTTTAGCCATGAAGGACTCAAAACCGTCCTTCGATGCCGAGGCCGCGTCCCAATCGACCGTGAACTCAGTGCCTTCAGCAGGGTTGCCGGAAAAGTCAGTGATCTCGTGGCTGGTTGGGGTGATCGTGACCACCTGGTCCTGATCCAGCTCAACCGCACGCTTTGTGAAGTCGATGAAGCCCGAAACGTCAGAGCCGAGGAAGTTCTCACCCTCGCCCAGGCCCACGACCAGTGGCGAGTTACGGCGCGCCGCAACCACAACCCCCGGATGTTCAGCGTGGATCGCTAACAGCGTGAACGCGCCTTCAAGCCGGGAAGCGGTCATCTGCATCGCCTTCGTGAGGTCCCCTCCGGCCTCGTTGCGGTACACGTCCCCCAGCAGGACCGCGGCCACCTCGGTGTCCGTCTCCGACTTAAAGCTGTAGCCGGCTTCCAGCAGGTGCTTCTTGAGCGCGTCGAAGTTCTCGATGATCCCGTTATGGATCAGCGCGAGCCGCCCCTCATCAGCCACGTGCGGATGTGCGTTGACATCGCTCGGGCCGCCGTGGGTAGCCCAACGGGTGTGGCCGATGCCAGTGCCCGATGCCGGCAGAGGATTTGCTTCAAGCTCGGCCAACAGGTTGCCCAGCTTGCCAGCTTTCTTCCGGTATTCGACCACATCGCCGGCATCGACTGCGACACCTGCGGAGTCATAGCCCCGATACTCCAGGCGTTTGAGCCCCTCAAGCACCACATCGAGGGCGTCATGCTTGCCAGTGTTTTCCGGCCCTGGGCCGGCGTATCCGATGATTCCGCACATGCGAAAAATTTATCACCTCTCCCCCGCCGCTTTTAATCGAACGCCCCTGTCAACCGAACACCCTTGCTCACCGGTGCGCGGCCACAGCGGGCTACCTAGACCAGCACTCTTACCGGCGCGGGTTGCTACACCGTTTTCAACACGCGCGCGTTAAAGATGACACAATGAAGAGGATGACCACCGCCCAGGACCTCATTGACGAAGCGTTAGAAGACGCCTCGCTAGAGAACGAGAACACCGCCAACGCCGCACACAGCGAGAACGCTGGCGGCCGTTCCCCGTTCGTGGGTTTGGACCGTGCCACATGGGCGCGCCTAGCCCACACGATGGAGCAACCGTTCAGCACCGAGGACGTCCAACGCCTCAACGCGCTCGGCGACCGCCTCGACCAAGACGAGATCCGGGAAGTCTATCTGCCGCTCTCACGTTTGCTTTCCCTCTATGTCGAAGGCGCGGCGGCTACCCATTCGGCGACCAACAGGTTCCTCGGCGAGCACTTCCGCCGCACCCCGTTCGTGATCGGAGTCGCAGGTTCCGTAGCTGTCGGCAAATCCACAACATCCCGCGTGCTGCGTGAATTACTGAGCCTCTGGCCAGGCACCCCTAAAGTGCAGCTCGTGACCACCGACGGCTTCCTCTACCCCAATGAGGAGCTCATCCGCCGCGGCATCATGGACCGCAAAGGCTTCCCCGAATCCTATGACCAGCGAGCCCTGATGCGGTTCATCACGGAAGTGAAATCCGGGGTACCCAACGTCAAAGTCCCTACGTATTCGCACCACTTCTATAACATCGTCCCGAACGAATTCACGGTCGTAGACCAGCCGGATGTGCTGATCGTTGAGGGCCTCAACGTCCTCGCCCCACCTCGCCGGCGCGGGGATGGGACCGTGGGGCTTGCCTTGAGTGACTTCTTCGATTTCTCCATCTATGTGGACGCGCGCACCCGAGACATCCGCGATTGGTACATCAAACGCTTCATGCGTCTTCGCACCAAGGCGTTCAGTCTGCCGGATAACTACTTCCATCGTTACGCCCAACTCAGTGACGAGGAAGCGATCGAGACCGCAACCAGCATCTGGACGCGCATCAACGAACCGAACCTGACCCAGAACGTGCGCCCAACCCGAGGGCGCGCCCAGCTGGTACTAACAAAAGACTCAGACCATTCGGTCCACCACATGCTGTTACGGAAAATCTGAGTGAACCTGACGCAGATCACACGCCAACAGTTCGCGGTTACATCCCAAAGCAAGCTTCATGCATTTATACTTTTAGCATGATCCAAGGATTCAAAGATTTCATCTCCAAGGGCAACGTCATGGATCTTGCCGTGGCTGTCATCATCGGCGCCGCTTTCGGCAAGGTTATCGACGCCCTCGTAGGCTCGGTCATCATGCCTGCCATCGCGATGCTGGTTGGCACCCCCAACTTCGATGACTGGCTCGTTTTCGGTTCCGTCAAGGTCGGTGTCTTCCTCACCGCTGTCGTGAACTTCCTGCTCATCGCTGCAGCTGTCTACTTCTGCATCGTGATGCCAATGAACAAGATGATCGAGCGCCGCAACCGCAAGCTCGGCATCGAGCCAGAGGACGAGGCAGTCGACCCACAGATTCAGCTGCTCACCGAAATTCGCGATGCCCTCAACGGTACCGCTCGGGGTTCAGCTGGGGATCACGTAGCCCGCTAACCCACCCGCTTCGAATACTGCTAACTTTTGATTAGGTAACTGATAACGGCTGGGGCCCGGAACCATATGGTTCC